>NZ_AP027368.1:3730196-4041046 GCF_030296015.1 Ferrimonas sp. YFM | reverse complement strand
CTGAAACGGGATGACTGGGTGCTGACGCCCCATCCTGGCGAGGCGGCCCGATTGCTTGGGGTTGAGACCGTGGATGTCCAGCGGGATCGCTTCAAGGCGGTGCGGGAGCTGCAGGAGCGCTACGGCGGCGTGGTGCTGCTCAAAGGGGCCGGTACCCTGATCTATGACGGTGAGTCCATGCTGGTGGCGCCGGTGGGCAACCCAGGTTTGGCGACAGGGGGCAGCGGAGACGTTTTGTCTGGTATAATCGCGTCCCTGCTGGCCCAGGGACTGCCACTGCTTGACGCCGCTGCCTGCGGTGTCTGCCTCCACGGAGAGGCTGCGGATATGGCGGCGGAAGGGGGCCAGCGAGGCATGCTGGCATCGGATTTGATGCCCTACATCCGACAACTGGTCAACCCGCAAGAGTGAACTGAATGAGGCAATACACCCGGATCCTGGATAACGACAGTCATACCCTGGCCCTGGGGGCCGAACTCGCCAAGCTGATCAATCCGCCCATGGTGATCCACCTGGAGGGAGAGTTGGGCGCTGGAAAAACCACCCTGTCACGGGCATTGATTCAGGGCCTGGGTCATCAAGGGCACGTGAAAAGCCCCACCTATACCCTGGTGGAGCCCTATGAACTGAGTCAGGTGAGTGTCTATCACTTCGACCTCTACCGCCTGGCGGATCCGGAAGAGCTGGAGTTTATGGGGATACGGGACTATTTCACAGACCGCTCCCTTTGCCTGGTGGAGTGGCCGAATCGAGGTCAGGGCGTATTGCCCCCGGCGGATCTAACCATTACCCTAAGCTATCAAGGGGATGGGCGGAGTGCGACACTCAGTAGCCATACCATCAAGGGCGAGGCACTACTGGAACAGCTATAACCGATGATAAGAGACTGGGGACGTCGGCTGTTGGTCCTGTTTGGACTGACGCTGTGTTTGGGGGTGATTCCCGGCCTGGCATGGGCCAACAACATCGACACCATTCGCATCTGGCCTGACAAGGAGCGGACGCGAGTGGTGCTGGACCTGTCTGCGTCTCCCAGCTACAACAGTTTCCGCCTGGATGGCCCGGAGCGGCTGGTGCTGGACCTCAAGGGCGGTAAGCTGAACACCAAGCTCTCCTCTCTGAAGTTCACCTCGTCCCAGCTGAAACGCATCCGCCTCAGCAACCCTCCCAAAAGCGGCACCCTGCGCCTGGTGTTGGATCTGAAGCAGCCTGCTTCCCACAAGGTGTTTAAGCTGGGTCCCAAGGGCAACTATGGTCACCGCCTGGTGATCGATCTGCTGGCGGCTCCCGCAGGCAAGGCGACTTCAGCCAAAAGCAGTAAAAGCACACCGGCTCGCAATGTGGTGATCGCCATCGACGCAGGCCACGGGGGCAAGGACCCGGGTTCCATCGGCCCATCCGGCACCTATGAGAAGAACGTGGTGCTGCCCATCGCCCGCAAGCTCAGGGACAAACTCAACGCCACCCCGGGCTTTGAGGCCTTTATGGTGCGCACCGGCGACTACTTTGTTTCTCTGGATCGCCGCTCCGAACTGGCGCGGAAGAAGCGGGCGGACCTGCTGCTCTCCATCCATGCGGATGCCTTTACCTCGCCTCAGCCCCAGGGGGCGTCGGTGTGGGTGCTCTCCAAGCGACGAGCCAACTCCGAGATGGGTCGCTGGTTGGAAAAAGATGACAAGCTTTCAGAGCTTCGGGGCATTGGTGAGGTGATCTCCGCCAGTGGTGGCGCGGATCCGCACCTTCAGCGCACCTTCCTGGATCTGGCCCGGGAAAACTCCATGGTGGAGAGTCAGGCGATCGCCGACCAGATGCTCAGGCGCATCGGAAAGATCACCAAGCTGCACAAGAAGAGCCCACAGCACGCTAGCCTGGCGGTGCTCAAGTCCCCGGATTTCCCCAGCCTGCTGATTGAAACCGGCTTTATCTCCAATCCCAATGAGGAGAAGAAGCTGCGCAGCAGTGCCTATCAGAACAAGATGGCCGGTGCCATCCATCAAACGGTGAAAGCCTATTTCACCGAGAACCCTCCCAGGGATGCCCTGTTGGCCCAGACCCGCACTCACAAGGTGAAGCGGGGAGACTCTCTGTCGCGCATCGCCCAGCAATACCGGGTCAGTGTGGCGGCGATTCGCAGTGCCAACAAGTTGAAGTCTGACAACATTCAAATTGGCCAGACCCTGACCATTCCCCGTCTCTGAGGACCCCTTATGCCGATTCAGATACTGCCGCCGCAACTGGCTAACCAGATCGCGGCCGGCGAGGTCGTGGAGAGACCCGCTTCCGTGATTAAGGAGCTGGTTGAGAACTGCCTGGACGCCGGCGCCAGCCGCATCGACATCGAGATCGAACGCGGCGGCAGCAAGGCGATGGTGATCCGGGACAATGGTATTGGCATCGCCGAACAGGAGCTGTCCCTGGCGCTCTCCCGTCATGCCACCTCCAAGGTGGCCAGTCTCGAAGATCTGGAGAGCATCCTCAGTTTCGGGTTCCGCGGAGAGGCGCTGGCCTCCATCAGCTCGGTCTCCAGGCTGACCCTGACCTCTCGCACAGAGGACCAGGACCAGGGGTGGCAGGCCTACGCCGAGGGGCGGGAGATGGCGGTGAAACTTCAGCCCGCCGCCCATCCGGTGGGCACCACGGTGCAGGTGGAGGATCTGTTCTTCAATACCCCGGCGCGCCGGCGGTTCCTGCGGGCCGATAAGACCGAATTTAACCACATCGATGAGCAGCTTAGGCGCATCGCCCTGGCCAAGCCCACGGTGCACTTCACCCTGAGCCACAACGGCAAACAGGTGAGGCAGTACCGCCCGGCGCGCACCGAGCGTCAGCACCAGCAGCGACTGGGCGCCATCTGTGGCAACCGGTTTGCCGAGGCCGCCCTGGCCATCAGTGCCGGCAATGACCAGTTACAGCTTCATGGCCATCTGGGCATAGGCGATGGTCATCAGCAGTTCAACGAGGTGCAGTACTTCTACGTCAATGGCCGGGTGGTCCGGGATCGCCTGGTCAATCATGCACTGCGTCAGGCGCTGGAGCTTCACGGCCAGCAACTGGATGCCGGTTATGTGCTCCACCTGGAGCTGCCCCCCCAGGAGGTGGACGTCAACGTGCACCCGGCCAAGCATGAGGTGCGCTTCCATCAGGCCCGTTATGTGCACGACTTTATCCTGCAGGGGCTCAGTGATGCGGTGGCGCAGCTGACTCAGGGATCGCTCTCCCTGCAGGAGTCTGCGGAACCCTATGTTGAGCCTGCTCCTGTGTCTCAGCCTGCCCCTGTCGGGACCGGGGGGGCGGCGCCTCAGGGCGGTTCAGGCTATGAGGTGTCGTCGCCGCGCTCTGCGCCGACGAGTTTCGAGGCTCCGGCCGCGGGTTATGGCGGCTATGTTGGATCCAGGCCCGCTGGCAGGCCGGCTTCTTCGGGAGGGGGCTATACCCCACCACCGCTGCAACCGGCCCCGAGCCGCAATGCGGTCAGCAACTATGGTGAGCTGATGCGCACCGAATCGGCTCCGGAGCCCGAGGCCAGGCCGGCCGCGGACGCATCGGTATGGCGCTGGCTGACTCAGCTGGATGAGCGCGTCGCTTTATTTGGGCGGGGGGATCAACTAAGATTGCTGCCCCTTGCCGCCCTGGCCAGTGCCGTACTGCGCCTGGAGCTGGCGGAACGACTGCCACAGGGGCTGGTGGGACAGCCGTTGCTATTGCCGGTGTCCGTGCCCAGAATCGATGCCTGGGATGGGGTGCTGGAACTGCAGCAGGGCCTGCTCAAGCGCCTGGGGCTGGAACTGGCCGAGCAGAAGCAGAGGCTGATCATTCGCAAGGTACCGGCGATGCTGCGTCAGGCCAACCTGGCACAGGTGGTGCCGGAGCTGTTGCAGTGGCTGGCCTCTTTCCCGGCCGGGGAGTCCCCCAACAGCGAAGCCCTGGTGGCCTGGCTGGCGGATCAGGCGGAAGCTGAGCCGGCCGACCCCGAGGCGCTGTGGCACCGGCTGCAGGCCCTGCCTGGCGCCGACATAGAGAGATTAATGACCAGCCGGGGCCGGGCACTGCCCTGGCGTTCCGAGCTGGAGTCCTGATATGAGCACCACTTTGCCCCCGGCCATCTTCCTGATGGGGCCCACGGCGTCTGGCAAGACCGATCTGGCCATTGAGCTGTGTCAGCGGCTGCCCTGCGATCTGATCAGCGTCGATTCGGCGATGATCTATCGGGAGATGGACATCGGCACCGCCAAGCCCAGTGCCGAAGAGCTGGCGCTGGCGCCTCACAGGCTGATTGACATCCTGGATCCGGCAGAAGCCTACTCCGCCGCCGACTTTCGTGCCGACGCCCTGAAGGAGATGGCCCAGATCACCGCCGCAGGCCGCATTCCCCTGCTGGTGGGCGGCACCATGCTCTATTACAAGGCCCTGCTGGAAGGCCTGTCCCCGCTCCCCTCTGCGGATGCGACGATTCGGCAGAAGATCGAAGAGGAGGCGAAAAGCCTCGGCTGGGCCGAATTGCACCGTCAGCTGTCAGAGATCGACCCGGTTGCCGCTGAGAGAATCCACCCCAACGATCCGCAACGATTGTCGCGGGCTCTGGAAGTCTATAGAATTAGTGGCGAAACTCTGACAGAGCTGACCAAGCGCAAAAGTGACCCTTTACCGTATCAAGTCAGCCAGTTCGCCATTGCTCCGGAGCAGAGACAGCGCTTGCATGAGAGAATCGAGCAACGATTCCACCTGATGCTTGAGGCGGGCTTCGAGCATGAGGTGCGTCGGTTGTATCAACGAGGCGATCTGCACCCGGGTCTGCCGTCCATCCGCTGCGTAGGTTATCGCCAGGTGTGGTCTTTCCTGGCAGGTGAAGATGACTACGAACAGATGACGCAGAAGGGGATAGCTGCTACCAGGCAGCTGGCAAAGAGGCAGATAACCTGGTTGAGGAGCTGGTCCGATCTGCAATGGCTGACGTCAGAGTCTGCAGGCAATGTAGATAAACTGTTAAGGGGACTCGCCATCTAACTTTACATAGGCTATAACTACCAACAGCTCAGTTAGATGTTGCTTGCAGAACAGTATTTATTAAAAGCAATTAGAATATTTTAGTTAAGGAATCATTATGGCTAAGGGGCAATCCTTACAAGACCCGTTTCTGAACGCATTGCGTCGTGAACGGGTACCAGTATCTATTTATCTGGTAAACGGTATTAAGCTGCAGGGACAGATTGAGAGCTTCGATCAGTTTGTGATTCTATTGAAGAACACTGTGAGCCAGATGGTTTACAAGCACGCCATCTCCACTGTGGTTCCAGGTCGTCCATTCAACATGAACCAGAACCAGCAGAGCGGTTATAATCAACAGGATCAAAATCAGGGTTAACAGCCAGGAGAGTCTGCTTGTTTGAGCGGTATGAGGCAGGCGAACGCGCTGTACTTGTTCATCTGAACTTCTCCCGAGAGGGAGAACGAGAAGATCTGGAAGAGCTGCAATTACTGGTTTCCTCCGCAGGTGTTGATGCCTGCGGAGTCGTTACCGGGGCTCGATCCTCCCCCCATCCCAAATATTTCTGTGGTGCCGGTAAGGCAGAAGAGATCGCGGCTCTGGTCCAGGCGGAACAGGCCGATGTGGTGATCTTCAACCACGCCCTTTCTCCGGCCCAGGAGAGAAACCTCGAAGCCCTGATGAAGTGTCGCGTGCTAGATCGCACCGGCCTGATTCTGGACATCTTTGCCCAGCGGGCGCGTACCCACGAAGGTAAGTTGCAGGTCGAGTTGGCACAGTTGCGCCATCTCTCCACCCGTCTGGTACGGGGTTGGACCCACCTGGAGCGTCAGAAAGGGGGTATTGGTCTGAGGGGACCGGGCGAAACTCAGCTTGAAACCGATCGGCGTTTGCTGCGCGAACGTATTAAAACCATCCTCCGACGTTTGGAGAAGGTGGCGAAGCAGCGGGAACAGGGGCGTCGCTCCAGGGCTCGCCGTGAGATTCCGACGGTGTCCCTAGTGGGGTACACCAATGCGGGTAAGTCGACCCTGTTCAATCTGGTGACCAACTCAGGCGTTTATGCGGCTGATCAGCTGTTTGCCACCCTGGATCCCACCTTGCGCAGGATCGAGATAGACCAGGTGGGCCCAGCCGTGCTGGCGGACACCGTTGGCTTTATCCGACACCTGCCCCACGATCTTGTGGCGGCCTTTAAGGCGACGCTGCAGGAGACCCGGGAAGCGGACCTGCTTCTGCACGTGGTGGATGCCCATGACCAGCGAGCCGTCGAGAATATCGAAGAGGTTCATCGGGTTCTTAAGGAGATTGACTCCGACGAGATTCCACAGTTGCTGGTTTACAACAAGGTGGACCTGCTGGAGGACGCGGTGCCGCGCATCGACCGGGACGACCAGGGTCGACCGGTGCGGGTGTGGGTGTCTGCTCAGGCAGACCTGGGTCAGGAGTTCCTGTTTGAGGCACTCAGCGACCTTCTCGGGCGGCAAATAGTTGAACTATCATTAAAACTACCGCCAGATGAGCACAAGTGGCTCAACGTCTTCTTTGAACTTAGCGCGGTTCAGAGCAGTCAATATGATGAGGAGGGGAACTGCCTGGTGGCGATCTCCCTTCCGGAATCGGAGTGGCGTAGACAGGTGAAGGCTTCGCAAGGGAAGCTAGAGCACTTTATCATCCAGTAATTGCCTGATAAATTAGCGTTAAACCTCTAAGCTATCGGCAGGGGCGTAATGACCGCATACGGCGGACGTTTCCACCTGGTCCCGATAAGATATAACGGAGAACTACATGGCCTGGAATGAGCCTGGAAATAAGGGAAATGACCCCTGGGGGAATCGCGGTGGCAATGATCAGGGTCCTCCGGACCTGGATCAGGTGTTCCGCAAGCTGTCCTCGCGCTTTGGTGGTAACCGTGGCGGAGGCCTGAGCGGCGCCGCCGTCGGTATCGGTGCCCTTTTGCTGGCCGCGGTATGGGGCCTGTCCGGTTTCTACAAGATTGAGGAAGCGGAGCGCGGCGTGGTGCTGCGTTTTGGTCAGTACTATGAGCTGGTTGAGCCTGGTCTGGGCTGGAAAGCCACCTTCATCGATGAGGTGACTCCGGTGAACGTCAACAATATCCGTGAGCTGCCCGCTTCCGGCATGATGCTGACCATGGACGAAAACGTGGTGGCGGTGCAGATGAAGGTTCAGTACCGCATCACCGACCCTCGTGCCTACCTGTTCAACGTGACCAATCCGGATGAGTCTCTCAACGAGGCGATGGACAGTGCCCTGCGCTACGTTGTGGGCCACACCACCATGGATGACATTCTGACCACCGGCCGTGAGCAGGTCCGTCAGGACACCCGCGTCGAGCTGGAGGGGATCATTGAGCCCTACGGCCTGGGTCTGACCGTGGTCGACGTCAACTTACTGCCTGCCCGTCCGCCGGAAGAGGTGAAGGACGCCTTCGATGACGCCATCTCCGCTCAAGAGGATGAAGAGCGTTTCGTGCGTGAAGCGGAAGCCTATGCCCGTGCCGTTGAGCCTGAGGCTCGTGGTCAGGTGCAGCGTATGGAGCAGGACGCCACCGCATATCGTGAGCGTGTCACCCTGGAAGCCGAGGGTGAAGTGGCCCGGTTCGTTCAGCTGCTGCCTCAGTACGAAGCGGCCCCTGAAGTCACCCGCGAGCGTCTCTACCTGGAGACCATGGAGAAGGTGTTCGGCAACACCTCCAAGGTGATGGTGGATACCGAGGGCAACGGCTCCATGTTCTACCTGCCTCTGGATAAGATCATCGAGCGCTCCTCCGGCAAGAGTGCGCCCCGCACCGGGTCCACTCAGGTGAACGACAGCAGCTCTGTGCCTTCGTCCACCTTTAACAACAACCGCAGCTCCAACAGCCGTGGCGGCAGCATTCGTCAGGGGAGGAACTAAGCCATGAGACCCGTAGCTATTGTCACTCTGGTCCTGGTGTTTTTCCTGGGACTCTCCAGCCTGTTCGTGGTCAGTGAAGGCGAGCGCGGCATCGTGAAGCGTTTCGGTAAGATCGCCAAGGACGCAGACGGCGTTACCCTGGTGTATGAACCAGGTCTGCACTTCAAGGTGCCGGTCATCGACTCGGTACTGCGTCTGAATGCCCGTATCCTGACTCTGGATGCGCCTGCTGACCGCTTCGTGACCTCAGAGAAGAAAGATTTGATGGTGGACTCCTACGTGAAGTGGCGCATCATCGATTTCGAACGCTTCTTCCTGTCGACCTCCGGCGGTAACCAGTTGCAGGCGGAAGCGCTGCTGCAGAGTAAGATCAACAACGGCCTGCGTAGTGAGTTCGGTTCCCGTACCATCTCCGAGATCGTATCCGGCAGCCGTGATGAGCTGCAGCAGGAAGCCCTGAAGGCCGCCTCCGACAGTGCCCTGGAACTGGGCATCAAGGTGGTGGACGTCCGGGTTAAGCAGATCAACCTGCCCCGCGAAGTGAGTCAGTCCATCTACGATCGTATGCGCGCCGAACGTATCGCCGTGGCCAAGGAGCATCGCTCCCAAGGTCGCGAGAAGGCGGAGGTCATTCGAGCCGGAGTCGATGCCAAGGTGACGGTAATGTTGGCGGAAGCTGAGAAGACTGCCCGAACCCTGCGAGGTCAGGGTGAGGCTCAGGCGGCCAAGATCTACGCCGATGCTTACAATCAGGCGCCGGAGTTCTACAGCTTTATGCGCAGCCTGGACGCCTATGCTAAATCCTTCAACAGCAAACAGGACGTACTGGTGGTCTCTCCCGACTCCGAGTTCTTCCAGTATATGAAGGGCACCAACAAGGCCAACTGATCCCTGTCAGTTTGAAAAGCCCGGCTCACTGCCGGGCTTTTTCTTTAATGGGAAATGTTCTTCAAGGAGAGTGAGTTATGTCTGAATCCTGGTTGTTGGCCCTGGGTTTGCTGTTGTTGATGGAGGGGATTGGGCCGGCCTTTCTGCCGCGTCAGTGGCGTGCTGCGGTCTCAGAGATGAGCCGCCAGCCCGACGCCATGTTGCGCCGCATCGGTGGCGCCCTGGTGACTGCGGGTGCGGTAATTCTGTACATTTTTTCTTAATAACGGCTGTTTTGCTCAGGCTGTTTTGCTAGAATCCTGCTTTAACCACCTACTCTGTATCCATAATGAGCAAAAATGTTGTTGTTCTCGGCACCCAATGGGGTGACGAAGGCAAAGGCAAGGTCGTAGACCTGCTTACTGATAAATCTTCCTATGTGGTGCGTTATCAGGGTGGCCACAATGCTGGTCATACTCTGGTTATTAACGGCGAGAAGACCGTCCTGCATCTCATTCCATCCGGCATCCTCCGCGAGAACGTCAAGTGCATCATCGGCAACGGTGTGGTACTGGCTCCTGACGCGCTGCTGCGTGAGCTGACCATGCTCAAAGAGCGTGGCGTGCCTGTCGAGGACCGCCTGCTGATCTCCGAGGCTTGCCCGCTGATCCTGCCCTACCACGTGGCGGTGGATCAGGCCCGTGAAGCGGCCCGTGGCAGCAAGGCGATCGGCACCACAGGTCGTGGTATCGGTCCGGCCTACGAGGACAAGGTAGCCCGCCGTGCCCTGCGCGTTGGTGACCTGTTCGATGCCGAGCGTTTCGCCGAGAAGCTGAAGGAGGTACTGAGCTACCACAACTTCATGCTGACCGAATACCACCAGGCCGAGCCCGTCTCCTTCGATGAGGTGTACGAGCAGGCGATGTCTGTGGCGGATTTGCTGAAGTCCATGGTGGTGGACGTGACCGATCTGCTGGACAAGGCCCGTAAGGCCGGTGAACCGATACTGTTCGAGGGTGCCCAGGGCACTCTGCTGGACATCGATCACGGCACCTACCCCTACGTAACCTCCTCCAACACCACCGCCGGTGGTGTGGCCACAGGTTCCGGTTTCGGTCCTAACCGCATCGATTACGTACTGGGCATCATCAAGGCCTACGCCACCCGTGTGGGCGGCGGTCCATTCCCCACCGAGCTGGACGACGATGTTGGTCAGCACCTGGGTGAGAAGGGCCATGAGTTTGGTGCCACCACAGGTCGTCAGCGTCGCTGCGGCTGGCTGGACATCGTGGCCATGCGCCGCGCCGTTCAGATCAACGGCATCACCGGCCTGTGCCTGACCAAGCTGGACGTGCTGGACGGCCTGGAAGAGCTGAAGCTGTGCACCGGCTACAAGATGGCCGACGGCAGTATCGTTGAGGTTCCGCCTCTGGCCGCCGAAGACTACGAGCAGGTAGAGCCCATCTACGAGAGCATGCCTGGCTGGAACGACAACACCTTTGGTGTGGTGGAGCACGACAAGCTGCCCCAGGCGGCGCTGGATTACATCGCCCGCATCGAAGCGCTGTTGGAGGTCCCCGTGGACATCATCTCTACCGGCCCGGACAGGGTAGAGACCATGATTCTGCGGAATCCATTCGCCTAACAGCGATAGTGACGGGGCCAACTGGCCCCGTTATGCTATGTTGGACTACAGATTGAACAACCCGGGCCGATAACCCAAGTATGAGACGAATACTGCTGCTGCTCACAACCCTGATGATGATGGCTCCTGCCCGTGCGGAACTGCAGGCGGTGGAGCTGTACTCGCAGGATGCGTTGTTGCAGATGATTCGGGACAACACCCACCTGGCTCAGATGCGCCGGGATGACTGTCAGCTGGTCGAGGATGTCCGGGCGCACGCCAAGGTGCTCAAGGAGCCCGCCTACCAGATGCTGTGGGCCGACATGCTGATGTACGGCGTCTGCGTGGAAGAGGACGTTCGCGAAGGCTACTACTATCTGGAAACCGCTTCGGAGTCGGGTTTGCCCGATGCCCTGGAGCAATTGGCCCGCTACTACCGCATAGGCAAGTTCACTCTGGTGAACAACGACCTGGCGATTCATTACTATAAGCTTGCCTCGGAACAGGGCCACCTGCGCGCCCGGTTCGACCTGGTGCGCATGTACATCAAAGGCCATGGAGCCCCCAGGGATTATCCCCAGGCTTACCGCTGGCTGTTTGAAGAGGTGTACCAGCACGAAGAGGACAGGCAAACCGCCCGTTCCCTGCTGACCCAGCTGGAGCCTCTGATCCCGCCCCGCACCGTTGCGGCCATCCGAGCGGATCAGAAATTTCAAGATAAGTACCGTTGATTGTCGGTATACTTGAAGCTAAATCCCCCTTTTTTCTACGAGAATTTAACTATTGGATAAAAACGATCCCCATTATCAGCGTGAGGCTGAGAAGTACGAAAACCCCATTCCCAGCCGTGAATACCTGCTGCAGCTGATCGCTGACGGCCGTGGCCTGATTGGCCGCGATGAACTGGCGGCGGAACTGGGCCTGGAGGGCGAGCAGTATATCGCCCTGATGCGTCGCCTGCGCGCCATGGAGCGTGACGGACAGCTGGTGTACACCCGCAAAGGACGCTATGGCATTCCGGAAAAGATGGACCTGCTCACCGGCACGGTGCTTGGCCACCGGGATGGGTTCGGCTTCTTCCGCCCCGATGATGGCAGCCAGGATCTCTTCCTGACCGAGCGCACCATGCACAGTGTGCTCCACGGGGACCGAGTGATGGCTCAGGGAGATCGTCACGATCGCCGTGGTCGCCAGGAAGGGCGCATCGTCCGGGTACTGGAACCGAGAAACCCGATGATTATCGGCCGTTACTTCACCGAAGACGGTGTCGGCTTCGTGGTGCCCGACGACAGGCGCATCAGCCAGGACATCCTGATTCATGAAGGCGATCGTATGGGGGCCCGCCTCGGCCAGGTGGTGTCTGTTGAGCTGGTGCAGCGACCCGGTCGGCACACCCACGCCAGAGGTAAGGTGGTCGAAGTGCTGGGCAACGAGATGGATCCCGGTATGGAGATCGACATCGCCCTGCGCAATCACGATCTGCCCCACCAGTGGCCCGAAGCCCTGCTTAAGCAGGTGGAAGGAATTGACGACGAGGTCAGCGAAGAGGACAAGCAGGGTCGCATCGACTTGCGTAAGCTGCCTCTGGTGACCATTGATGGTGAAGACGCCCGTGACTTTGACGATGCGGTCTACTGTGAGAAGAAGCGCGGTGGCGGCTGGCGCCTGTGGGTGGCCATCGCCGACGTCAGTCATTATGTGCGCAGCGGCACGCCACTGGACGATGAAGCGATTAAACGGGGTAACTCGGTCTACTTCCCGGCTCAGGTGATCCCCATGCTGCCGGAGAAGCTCTCCAATGGCCTCTGCTCCCTGAACCCCGGGGTGGATCGTCTGTGCATGGTGGCGGAGATGACCGTCTCCAAGGCGGGCAATCTCTCCGGCTTCAAGTTCTATCCCGCGGTGATGCACTCTCACGCCCGCCTGACCTACACCAAGGTGGCGGCCATGCTCGACGGCGATGAGCGTTTGCGCGAGCGTTATGCCGAGGTGCTGCCTCACCTGGAGGAGCTGCACAAGCTCTACGGTGCCCTGGATCAGGCTCGGGTGAAGCGCGGCGCCCTGGTGCTGGAAACCACGGAAACTCAGTTTATCTTTAACGCCGATCGCCGTATCGAGCAGATCGTGCCCCGTGAGCGTAACGTCGCCCACAAGATGATCGAAGAGTGCATGATCCTGGCGAACGTGGCCGCCGCCAAGTTCGTCAAGAAGCACAAGGGTGAGACCCTCTACCGGATCCACGAAGGGCCGGGCGAGTCCAAGCTCAAGTCTCTGAGAGACTTCCTGGGCCAGCAAGGGCTGCAGCTGGGCGGTGGTGAGAAGCCGTCGCCGGCGGACATCGCCAAGCTGCTCTCCTCTCTGGAGGGGCGGGGTGACGCCGAGCTGGTCACCACCATGGTGCTGCGCTCCATGAAGCAGGCGGTCTACAGCCCCGACGATCTGGGCCACTTCGGCCTAGCTCTGCAGGGTTACAGCCACTTTACCTCTCCCATTCGTCGCTACCCGGATCTGATTCTGCACCGGGTGATCCGCTCCCTGCTGGTCAAGGACCAGGGGCTGATCAAGAAGGCGATGGACAAGATGAAGGGCCGCAGCCAGGATGGGGCGGCGCTGCATTACGATACCCAGCAGCTGGTAGAGCTGGGGGATCACTGCTCCCTGACCGAGCGCCGTGCCGACGACGCTACCCGGGATGTGTCCGACTGGCTCAAGTGTGAGTTTATGCAGGACCATGTGGGAGACACCTTCGACGCGGTGATTAGCGGCGTCACCAGTTTTGGCCTTTTTGTGCGCCTCAACAGCTATCACATCGACGGCCTGGTGCACATCTCCAGCCTGGAGAATGACTACTTCCACTTTGATGCGGTCCGCCAGGGGCTCTACGGCGAGCACAGCGGTAAGCGCTACCGTCTCGGCGATGAGGTTCGGGTCAAGGTGTTGTCGGTGAAGCTGGACGATCGTCAGATTGAGCTGGGCATGGTGGAGGAGAAGGGCGTCGGCAAGAAGATGAAGGCCAAAGCCAAATCCAGCCGTAAACAGGCCCAGAAACAGCCTCAGAAGCCCGCCGACAAGCAGCCTCAGAAGGGCCCCTACAAAGCCGGAGACGGCAAGGGCAAAGGCAAGTCAGGCCGCGGCAAGGAGAGTGGCAAAGCCAAATCCGGCGGCCGGGGCAAAGCCTCACAGAAACAGACAGCGGGTCGGGACACTCCGGCCAAGAAGAGTAAGAAGCGGAATAAGCAGTAATGAAACAAGAGATGGTGTTTGGCCTCCACGCGGTGGAGGCGCTGTTGCAGTCTGAGCCTGAGCGAGTGAAATCTATCTGGCTGCTCAAGGGTCGGGACGATGAGCGCCTGCACAAGATCCTGCAACTGGCCAAGCAGAACGGCATCAGCTGCCAGCCGGCGGCGCGAAAGGCCCTGGATGAGAAAGCGGCGTCCCCCCAGCATCAGGGTGTGGTGGCCGCAGCCAAACCTGCCCCGGTAAAAGGGGAGGCGGAACTGGCGGCCCTGCTCGACGGAGTCGAGACACCGCTGCTGCTGATCCTCGACGGGGTGACCGATCCCCACAACCTGGGCGCCTGTCTGCGCAGCGCCGACGCCACTGGGGTTCATGGGGTGATTGTGCCCCGGGACCGCTCTGCCAGCCTGGGCCCTGTGGTGCGCAAGGTGGCGGTGGGCGCGGCCGAGAACATCCCCCTGTTCCAGGTGACCAACCTGGCGCGCACCATGCGTGAACTGCAGGAGCGGGGCATATGGATTGTCGGCACCGCGGGGGAGGCGGACCACGACCTCTATCAGGCCAAGCTGACCGGTCCTCTGGCGATCACTATGGGCGCCGAGGGCAAGGGGATGCGTCGCCTGACTCGTGAGCACTGTGACGAGCTTATTTCCATCCCCATGGCCGGGGTGGTGACCAGCCTGAACGTGTCGGTGGCCACCGGGGTGTGCCTGTTTGAAGCGGTGCGTCAGCGCCGGGGCTAACTCCGGCTCGCAAACGATAAAGGGCGCCCTGGGGCGCCCTTTGCTGTTCTGTCTGCTGAGTCTCTAGGGCGCTTTGCTCAGTCTAGGTACCCATTCATTTTGGGCACAATGTTGATACATCGAGGCCTTAGTGGCTGGATGCTGGCGCAAAAATACTCAGCAAAGGTCAACACGCCCTAAAAGGTATAGAGCAGATTGACCGTGGAGATGATGTCGGTGCGTTCGCTGTTCTCCGGTACCCGGTCGGTGAACTTGATGTCGGTGCCGATCTTCAGGGCCAGGTCCGCCCACAACTGATTACGGATGGACATCTTCAGGGTGGCGACGGTATTGCGATTACCGGTTTCCACCGCTCCCTCAGCGTTGAAGGTGGTGTACTCGTGAAGCCGCTGCTCAAACTTTCCGGAGAAACGGGCAATCCCTTCGTCGGTGGAGCTGCTCTGATCCGCATCGTCGTCGGTGAGATTGGCTTCGTTGAAACGGTAACCGCCACCCGCTTCCAGTGACAGCTTGGTGTGGCGACGGTCAATCAGGGTGGAACCGTAACCCGCCGAGTAGATCTGCTGCTGGGTGAAGGAGCCGAATCTGTCCCAAATCAATTCACTACGGCCATAGAGATAGTTGCTGCCACTCAGTTTGTAGTCGAGCTGGTATTCGACGGTGTACTGCTCTGCGGTGGCACTCTGGTTGTCTGAAGCGAAGTAGGCCTTGAGCACGGTTTCGTGCTTGGCGGCGTCGCCGTCATAGACCAGTTTTCCCCGGCTGTTGAAGTTGCTGGACTCGGTGTTGCCCGAGGTGTATTGCAGGCCCAGCTCCACCTCGGCGTCGAGGCGATCCTCCGGTTCCTTGTACTCCGGCGGCACCAGAGCCAGGGCCTGGGGAGCGATGAGCAGCATGGGCAGCCAATAGGGTGTCTTTAACACTGTGTTTGTGCACTCTTGTCATTATGGGATGGGCCCGTTGCGGGCCAGTAGCAGAGACACAGTGTACTCCGCCCCCGCCATCAGTGGAAGCTGGCGATGAACTGACGTCGCCCACGAAATTACAGTGAAAAATCGCCCACTGCGTCCTCCTTTCTTCTTGCCCGGAATGGCCATTTACTGTAATATGCGCCGGCTAATCAGCCGAAACCCTTTTTGTTCCTTGCCTCCAGGTCCGGCTGAGCCTGCAAGAGGCTGAATAACCGTAAGGATCAATAATGCGTCATTACGAAATCGTATTTATGGTTCACCCTGATCAGAGTGAACAGGTTCCTGGCATGATCGAGCGTTACACCGCTACCCTCGGTAAAGATGGTGGTTCTGTAACCCGTCTGGAAGACTGGGGCCGTCGCCAGCTGGCATACCCAATTGAGAAGCTGCACAAGGCTCACTATGTTCTGGTTAACGCTGAAGCTACCGCTGAAGCCATCGAAGAGCTGGAAACTGCTTTCCGCTTCAACGATGCCGTTATCCGCAGCATGGTAATCCGCACCAAAGGCGCTATCACCGAGCCTTCCGCTATGGCCAAAGCCAAGGAAGAGCGTCGTGAGCGTGAAGAGCGTCGCGAAGCCAAGCCTGCTCCTGCACCTGCTGCTGAGGAAGCCAAGGCCGAGTAATCGTTGTGAATACCAACCGCCTGGAGCTGACTGGCACCGTCCTTCGGCCTCCTAAACGGGCAACCGGTATCAACGGAGTTCCCCACGGATACTTCGTTCTGGAGCATCGCTCCATGCAGCAGGAAGCGGGACTGAATCGTCCGGTTTACTGCAAGATACAGGTGGTCGTAAGCGGTCGGGAAGCACAACCCTTACTGGATTCATTGGACTCAGGTCAGCCAATACGGGTGGCGGGATTCCTCGCCTGGCAACAGAGCAGGAATGGCCAAAGCCGCCTGATATTGCACGCTGACTCAATTGAACCTATTTCATAGGAGATGCCCAAATGGCACGTTATTTCCGTCGTCGTAAATTCTGCCGTTTCACTGCAGACGGTGTTACTGAGATCGACTACAAAGACGTAGCGACTCTGAAAAACTACGTTACCGAAAGCGGTAAGATCGTACCGAGCCGTATCACTGGCACCAGCGCTAAGTACCAGCGTCAGCTGGCTCGCGCCATCAAGCGTGCTCGTTACCTGGCTCTGCTGCCTTACACTGACCTGCAAGGTTAAGTTCGGCATTAGGTTAACCCTTTAAAAGTAGAGGAAAAGGTAATGGAAGTTATTCTGCTGGATAAAATTGCCAAGCTGGGCGGTCTGGGTGACAAGGTAACCGTTAAATCTGGTTACGCTCGTAACTACCTGCTGCCTCAAGGCAAAGCGGTATTCGCTAATCAAGCCAACATCGCTGAGTTCGAAGCTCGTCGCGCTGATCTGGAAAAGAACATCGCTGACAAGCTGGCTGCTGCTGAAGCTCGCGCCGAGAAACTGGCCGCTCTGGAAGCCGTAGTTATCGCCTCCAAGGCCGGTGACGAAGGCAAGCTGTTCGGTTCCATCGGTACCCGTGACATCGCCGACGCGATCACTGCTGCTGGCGTTGAAGTAGCCAAGTCTGAAGTTCGTCTGCCTGAAGGCGCTCTGCGCAACACTGGCGAATTCGACATCGCTATCGCTCTGCACAGCGAAGTTAGCACCAACGTTAAGATCAACGTTGTTGCTGAGTAATCTGCCGCATTAGCCGGAAGATTGAAAAACACCGCCTCCGGGCGGTGTTTTTTTATGTCTGCTATTTGGTCCTGCGTACGGGCTCTGAGATCAGAGAGCCGGCCAGTTCGGCCACCCTGGGCATCACCGTCAGGCTCAGGAGGAAGGCCAGAGGCCAGGCCATCAGAAAGCTCTCCCCCCAGCGCAGCGTCCAGTTGGCGTCGAAGCCGGTATGGATGGTGGTCAGGGCGGCGGACATGATGAGCCCCATGGTAAAGGAACCTAACAGGGCGGTGATGAGTAGTTTGGGCCGATTCATGGTGTCTCCTTGGCTAAGCCTGTTCGGTGAACTCCTTTGAAGTACGCCCAGAGCACAGCCGCGGACCAAAAAAAGGCGCACCTGAGTGCGCCTTTTTCGTTGAACCCGAGGATTACTCCACCAGGGTCAGCTCGTTAAGGAGGTTGTTGGCGCTGTCGACCTGCTCCATCATCCACAGTACGTAGCGGAAATCCACGTGCACCGCACGGGTGATTTCCGGGTTGAAGTACCAGTCCTTGGTGATGGACTCATAGGTGGAGTCGAAGTTCAGGCCCACCAGATCGCCGTCACCGTTGAGGATGGGGGAACCTGAGTTGCCGCCTGTGGTGTCAACGCTGGAGAGGAAGTTCACCGGCACCGAGCCGAAGTGAGCATCACGGGCTTCAGGACAGGAGAAGATGGCGCAGTACCAGGCCTGGTTATCGGCCTTCAGGCTCTCTTGGAAGAAGCTGCCGTAGCGTTTGGCCTGGATCGCCTTGACCACCTTTTCAGGGGCGTTGAAGGGGTAGACGCCGGTGTGCTTCTCCACAATCCCTTCCAGCTTGGTGAAGGGCTGCTTGTAGAGGGCGTCGGCAGACTGGTAACCATCCACCACACCATAGCTGATGCGCAGGGTGCCATTGGCGTCAGGGTACACAGGCTGGTTGCGGCTGTCGTACCACTCCAGCAGGGCATCCATTACCGCGGGACGGGCGGCGGTGATCTCACCGGCCAGGGTCTGGCGCTCCTTGCGGTTGGCTTCGTTGGCGTCATACAGAGCCACGGCCATCTGGATGAAGGGGTCATTGCTGGCTTTGAAGGCGTCGACCGGCTGGGTCATCCACTCCAGACGCTTGGCGCCGTCATGCAGCTCGGTGTTGGCGTAGGCCTGATCCAGATCCAGAGTCTCCAAGGCCTTGTCCAGGGCCGCAGTACGGTTGTCCTGGCCCAGGTAGGCGTCGATGTCGGTCTGCCACAGGGCCCGGTCCATACGGGAGTCGTAGCTGCGAGACAGACGGTTGAGGCGACCCTGGAGCATCTTCATGTCACGCTCCTGATAGCCCTCTTCACGCTCCGCGTCCGGCTTCTGACGCTCGTTCGCCAGCTTGTAGAGGCGATTGGCTGTGCTCAGCATGGCACTGGACTGGGCGTTTTCGAAGTAGAAGGCGCGCTGCTTGTAGTCGCGCTGCTTGGCCAGCTTCTGCTGCAGTTCATCCACCTTGGCCAGCTGATTGGCGTGCTTGGCATCGGCCTTCAGCCAGTCGATGAACGCCTGCTCACTGCTGCCCTTGATGGCGGGGATGTCGGTCTTGCGGAAGCCGTCCAGCAGGCCGTTGAGCTTCTTCATGCGGTTGGCCAGGCTGGCCTTGGTGCCGGCGTAGGCGATCTTGATGACGCCATCGTCCATCCCGTACTGATCGATCAGATCAATATGGTGCTGGTAGCGTTTGGCGGCCACCGGGTATTGCCAGTCGGAGGCGAACTCCAGCTCGCTCAGCAGCTTGTGGCGGCTGGTGCGGCCTGGATAACCGGCCACCAGAACGCCGTCCCCTTCGCGAACGCCGCTGGCGTTGACCTTGAGGAAGCTCTTGGGCTGGTAGGGCACGTTCTCTTCGCTGTAGGCGGCCGGTGAGCCGTCCGGGGCCACATAGGCACGCAGGAAGGTGAAGTCACCGCTGTGACGGGGGTACTCGAAGTTGTCGATGTCGTCGCCGTAGGAGCCGACGCTCTGAGGTGGGGCATACACCAGGCGAACGTCACGAATCATCAGCTGGCGAAGCAGATAGTACTTCTTGCCGCCGTGGAAGCTGCGAACGTGACAACGATAGTTGTCGTTGGACTCGCACTCCTTGAGCAGGGCTTTACGGTTGCCCTGGATGGTGTGATAGCGCTGGTAGCCGTCCATCTCGTCGGTGGTTCCGGCATACACTTTGTCGGTCACATCTTCAATCTTGTCAGTAACGTAGAGGCGTTCCTGGGGGCCGGCAGAGGGCTCCTTATCCATGGAGGTGGCCAGGAAGCCATCATCCAGGTAGTTGTGCTCTTCGTTGCTGTTAAACTGAATGCCCCGGTAGGCGCAGTGATGGTTAGTGACCACCAGGCCTTTGGGTGAGACGAAGGAGGCGGTACAATAGCCGAGCCCCACCACCGCATTCATTGGATACTGGTTCAGATCGGCCAGCTGATCCGCTGGCAGACGGATACCGGCTTGTTTCAGCTCATCCGCCAGTTGCGGCATCTGCATTGGCAGCCACTGGCCCTCGTTCGCCAGGGCGGGCATCGCCAGGGAGAGGCTCAGCGCCAATGCTGATACCGAAGAAGAAACTTTGGTTGGCATGGGAGATCCCTTTATTATTATGAATCCTGTCTGGGCTGGCGCCCGGAAAGGGGCAATCTTATCAACTATAAGTTCCGAGTGTAACGGGTTTAACATGGCAGAAACACGCCAGCGCGAAAGCGGGCAGCAGAAAACGGTCGACCAACTGAAGATACCTCCGCACTCCATTGAGGCGGAACAGTCGGTCCTAGGTGGCCTGATGTTGAACAACGATGTGTTCGACCAGGTGGCTGAGCGAGTGGTCAAAGAGGACTTCTACAGCCGTAGCCATCAGTATATCTTCGCCGCCATGTCCCTGCTGCTGGAGGGGGGACACCCGCTGGATCTGGTGACGGTCTCAGAGGAGCTGAGCCGTCAGGGAGAGCTGGAAAACGTCGGCGGCATCCCCTATCTGTCTGACATATCTCGTAACACTCCAAGTGTCGCCAACATCGTCGCCTATGCCGAAATCGTCCGTGAACGGGCGGTGGTGCGGGAGATGATCAAGGTGGCCAACGACATCGCCGACGCCGGTTTCAACCCGGAAGGGCGGGATTCTGCCGCTCTGCTGGATCTGGCGGAAACCAAGGTATTCAAGATCGCCGAAAGCCGGGCCAACGCCAACGAGGGGCCGGAAAACATCAAGAGCATCCTGGAGAAGACGGTCGATAAGATCGAACAGCTCTACTCCAACCCCCATAACGGGGTGACCGGGGTCTCCAGTGGCTTCTCTGATCTGGATAAGATGACCGCCGGATTCCAGCCCTCGGATCTGATCATTGTGGCGGCCCGTCCCTCCATGGGTAAGACCACCTTCGCCATGAACCTGTGTGAAGCGGCAGCGATGAATGAGGACCACCCGGTGCTGATCTTCTCCCTGGAGATGCCCTCGGAGCAGATCATGATGCGTATGCTCGCCTCATTGGGCCGGGTGGACCAGACCAAGATCCGTACCGGTCAACTGGATGACGAGGATTGGGCCCGGGTCTCCAGCACCATGGGGCTGATGATGGAACAGGGCAAGATGTACATCGACGATGCCTCTGGCCTGACTCCGACGGAAGTGCGTTCCCGTGCCCGGCGAATCGCCCGTGAACACGGAGGCCTCTCCATGATCATGGTGGACTACCTGCAGCTGATGCAGGTGCCGGCCCTGGCCGATAACCGGACCCTGGAGATCGCCGAGATCTCCCGCTCCCTCAAAGCTCTGGCCAAGGAGCTGAATGTACCGGTGATTGCCCTGTCCCAGCTTAACCGTTCGTTGGAGCAACGGGCCGACAAGCGCCCGGTGAACTCCGACCTTCGTGAATCCGGCTCCATCGAGCAGGATGCCGACCTGATTATGTTTATCTACCGGGATGAGGTATATCACCCGGATACCGCCGAGAAGGGCACCGCCGAGATCATCATCGGTAAGCAGCGGAACGGCCCCATTGGCAAGGTGCCTCTCACCTTCCAGGGGATGTTCTCCCGCTTTGACAACTATGCCGGCGGCGGTTTCGAGTACGACGAGTAAGGATCTGCAGTGCGATTTTCCCCTGTGGCTGAGATCAGCCGAAGTGCCCTGTTGCACAACCTGGGCCGGCTGCGCCAACTGGCGCCCGGTGCAAAGATCATGGCGGTGGTCAAAGCCAACGCCTATGGCCATGGCCTGACGACCCTGGCCAGATGGCTGGATGACGCCGGCGTCAATGGCTTCGGCATGGCCAGGTTGGAGGAGGCGCTGTGCCTGCGACGGGAAGGGATCGGCGCTCGGATGTTGCTGCTGGAAGGGGTGTTCTCCGAAGAGGATCTGGAACTGGCGGCCAGCCACGATCTGGAGGTGGCCATTCACGACAGTGAACAGGTGGCGATACTGGAGCGCGCCGCCCTCAGCAAGCCGGTACGCATCTGGCTGAAGCTGGACACCGGCATGCACCGCCTCGGGGTTCAGCCCCATCAGTTCGAAGCCCTGTATCAGCGCCTGCGGGCCCTGGACAACATCCAGGGTGAGATCAACTTCATGACCCACTTCGCCGTGGCCGATGAGGCGGAGAACCCGGAAACCACCCGGCAGATCGCCCTGTTCAATCAGTTGACCAAGAGTCTGCCGGGGGAGCGCACCCTGGCCAATTCCGCCGGGACGCTTGCCTGGCCCGCATCCCACGGGCAGTGGGTGCGTGCCGGCCTGGCGCTGTACGGCGGCTCGCCGATGATCGCCGGTCGCCCGGAAGACTATGAGTTGAAACCTGTGATGACCATGAAAACCGCGGTGCTGGCGGTGCGCGAGCACAAGGCGGGCGATCCCGTGGGCTATGGCCAGAGTTGGCGTGCCAGTCGGGACACCCGCCTGGCGGTGATCGCCATGGGCTACGGGGACGGCTACCCCCGCCACGCGGTCAGCGGTACCCCGGTGTTGATCAACGGCAAGCGCTACCCCCTGGCGGGTCGTGTCTCCATGGACATGATCACCGTGGAGATCGGTGACGATCCGGTTCAGGTGGGGGATGCCGTGGTGCTGTGGGGAGAGGGCCTGCCGGTGGAAGAGGTCGCCGAGTGCGCGTCCACCATCCCCTATGAACTGCTGTGCAGCACCACCGCCCGGGTGCAATATCGCTACGTGGAGTAGGCCATCCCCAAGGGTGGCTTATGAGATGCATCTAAGTTGTTTGTGCATGCTGTTGATCTGCGTTCACTTTCTTGAACTTTCTCTGCTAAGCCTATAGGTTGGGGTCGTTACGGTCATGTCGGGCAACGGATGTTCGGCAGCTTGAGTGCAAGGAATGCCTATGACCCCCTATTCCAAAATTCTCTTCTATCAGAGCGGGGAGCTGCCCAGCTCTCTGCCCATGCTGTGCGCCACCCTGGGGATTCCGGTGGAGATCCACACCATCGACGATCCGCTGTTGCCTGAGCCCGATGCGGATCCCCAAACTCTGACTCTGGTGCCCTGGCAGGGCGGAATCGGCACCAGTGGACTGCCCGACTGGGCCCGGGTCATGCTGCCCCAGAGCGCCATGGTGCTTTACGACGTCAGAGAGTCTCAGGTAGACTCGGTGCAACTGCTGACCCTGGGCCTCAAGGGACTGCTGTTCCAGGAGGAGCGGGTGGATATGACCCTGTCCGCATTACGGGCCCTGATGCAGGGGGAACTGTGGTTCTCCCGGGCGACCCTGGAGAAGGCGGTGACCCGGATGATCGGCAGCCAGATTCAGCTGCAGAAGCGCCAGGAGCAGGAGAAGCTGACCAACCGGGAGCAGAGTGTGGTACGGCTGGTGGCCATGGGGGCCAGGAACAAGGAGATCGCCCGGGAGCTGTTTATCAGCGAGTACACGGTGAAAGCGCACCTGGCCTCCATCTTCCGCAAGACCGAGACCCGCAACCGGGTGGAACTGGTGAGCAAGCTGGGCTTGAACTGAGCCAGGGTGAAAACAGAAAAGGGAGCCGAGGCTCCCTTTTTTAATGGGTGATGAATTTAAGGCTTCATCTGGCTGATGGTGGCGCTGTTGCCAATGCCGCCCTGGGAGACATCGGCGAAGTTGCCGAAGCCCGCCTGGGTAACGATGGCGCTGTTGTCGGTGCCAATCTGCAGTACGTAGCTTTCGTTGTTTTCACCGGTCTGAGTCACGCTCAGCTCGTTGCTGTCACCAATCTGGTAACCGTACGCGATGAGGCCGTCACCACTCTGGCTGCTGGTCAACTGGTTCTCATCACCCAGCTGCCAGGTGTCCAGGGTGTTGCCGTTACCGGCTACGTCACTGGTGTGAACGTTGTCGTCGCCATTTTGCACCAGGTCCAGGGTGTGGCCGCTGCCGCTGACGCTCAGGCTGCCGTCGTCACCGGTCAGGGTGTTTCGGTAGCCCAGCTGAACCAGACGGGCAGTCATGTCGTCGCCGCCAATCAGCAGATCCAGGTTGTTAAACCCACCATTTTGTACGGTATCGAGGTCGGAGCCGCTGGCGCTGGAGCGAACAACACCGCGGTTGGACTCGCCGGTTTGGATCATGTCCACTGTGGTGTCGCGGCCGTCGGCGTAGACATAGGTGACGTTGGTTTTACCGGTCTGATCGACGGTCAGGTCGATGTTGGAGGAGAACCAGGAGCTGGCGTAGTCGATGCGGTTGCCTTCGCCATCCTGAGTCAGGTTGTAGGTCACCTCATCGGCACTGATGATGTCAACATCGATGGTGTTGTCTTTGCCCAGCTGCTCGGTGGCAAATTCACTGTTGCTGGCATCGCGAATGGCAAAGGTTACCTGGTTGTTGGTGCTGGGCTCTGCATCCTCTTCACTGCCCTGGAAGGAGGTGACAGTGGTGTTGTTCAGGCCACTCAGGCTGCCGCTGATGCTGTTGCTGTTGCCCATCTGCTCGGCGGTCACCACACTGTCGGTCAGGTTGGTGGCGCTGGCAAAGTTCACGGTGTTGCTGTTGCCTTGCTGATACGCTTCCAGGGTGGAGCTGTCCACACCGGTCACTTCGGAGAAGTTGATGGTGTTGCCGTCTCCGACCTGATCGGCGGTGATGCGAGAATCATTAACGTCGGCAATGCTGGTGAAGTTGGTCTGGTTACCCTGACCCTCCTGGAATACCGCCATGCTGGAGCCATCGATACGGGCTACGTCGCTGAAGTCGGCCAGGTTGTTGTTACCGCCTTGAGACACTTCGAACTCAGAGCCACCGATGTTGGTCACTTCATTCATGTCCAGGGTGTTGTTGTCACCGGCTTGGGTTACACCGATGACGTTGGTGTTCAGGCTGCCGGAGTTGATGTCGATGAGGTTGGTGTCGCCTGATTGCGAGCTGGTCAGTACGTTGCCTTCGCCAGTGGCTTGTACGTTTAGCTGGTTGCCTGTGCCTGCGCTGCCATCGGCGTTCATGCCGTCACCGGCGAACTGATAAGCGGTAACATCGTTGTTGCCGCCGTCGATGTCTATGTTCATCTGCTGACCCTGGGCTTGATCGACACCCTCAGCACCAAACTGAATCAGGAAGTAGTCGCTGCCACTGCCTGTGGTGGTGCTGGTTTCGTTCAGGCTGACGCTGTTGTGATCGCCAAGCTGGCCGATGCCTGCAGTGTTGCCGCTGCCGGTGAACTGGCCGGTGGCGATGGTGTTGTCGTTACCACGTTGGATCATCTCGGCAGCATTGCCACCTAATGAGTTGTAGTTGGCGGTGTTGTTGTTGCCGGACTGCTCTACGACAACGCTGTCCTCTGCCTGTGCGGCAAAGCCGGTAGAGGCCAGGGCCAGGGCGATCAGCGAGAACTTAACTCCATGTTTCATCATCGTCTTCCTCTTGGGTTTTAGTAGATGCCTATGTATAGAGTCCGCTCGCTGCCCGTCTGGGTAATGGAGAGGGGGGAGTCCATAGGCGTAACAGAATAGATTCCGACGTCCACCAGGTTGGCGTCGCCATATTGATTCACGTCCAGCTTGCTGCCGTTGCCGCCGAGGAACATCTGGGCCTGATTGCTTCGGCCTACCTGTTCCAGGTCCAGCTGGTTATCGCTGCCGACCAGCAGGGCGTAGACACGGTTGTTTTCGCCCAGCTGTATGACGGTACTTTGCTGAGTCTGTCCCTGCTGGGTCAGGGTGATGGAGTTGCCGCTGCCCCGTTGGAGGAGACTGGCTAGATTGTCGGTGCCGGTCTGGGTCAGGGAGACACGGTTTTCTCCACGCAGAAGCTGGCTGACGGAGTGTTGTTCCATCAGGTTCTGTAGGGGTAGGGAGAGGTCCGTGGCCCATACCGGCATGGCACAGAGCAGCGGCAAAATCAGTCGAAGTTTCATAGCCACCTCGCGAAAAAGTTGACTCCATGCTATAGCCCTGCACCCTCGCTCTCCATAGCCACTTTGGGTGGTTTGTTTGATTATTTTGCAATTGCTAAGGGATTAAAAATAAAAGGGATTATTTCGAGATTGTCTGTGATTAACCCCGGAACTAGTCCCATGGAGTTAGTCCTTGGGTGAGGGGCTAATCCCTACAAATCCGGGCAACGGGAGGGGCAGTAGGCTTACAGCGGACAGACGGCAAAATCGCACAAAAAAAGGCGGCCCTCAGGCCGCCCAAACTGGGGTAATTGACGGGTTAACCCGCGGACCAGTAACCCTTGGTCTTGCCCTGCTCAATCAGCTCCGCCACGGCGGTTTCCAGGGCCTGACGAACGCACAACTGCACAGGTTCATTGGTGGTGTAGCCCGCCTCCGCTTCCGCCAGTCGGTTCAGGCTGATGTAGCGGAAAAAGCCGGCTCGCAGCTCCTGGGAGAAGATGTTTTTGGTGGCGGAGACCGACATCAGCACCTTGCCCGTGTGCACATCCACCGCCCTCAGGTACAGGGTGATCTGGTCCTGGCGATAGAGCTCGGAGACGCCAATGCCGTAGTACTCCATGCCGATGCCTCCGGTGGAGGTGTCGGTGTCGTAGGCGATGATCCCCCCTTCGAACAGCAACCTGGCGTTGGCCAGGGTGGGCATCTCGTCACCTTTGGCCTGGCTTTGGCGGATGATCTTTCTTTCCGTCAGCAGGTTTTGCAGCCCCTCCCGTTCCACAGGATCAAACCAGCCGGTATCCAGCAGGGTCTGCACCAGCATGGAAGTGGCCCCCTGGGTGACGGCGGTGGAGAAGGAGCTGACATTGGCCTGGGGCTTGTATTGTCCGGTCTGATCCCTGAAGGCATAGACCGCGACGGGTATGGGAAACGCCGGCTTGGGGGCGTCCTTAAGGGATTGCATCAGTTCGCTGACCGGGTCAATCTTGGCCTCTTCGGTCATCAGGTCCGGTTTGGGAATGGCCGAACAGCCGGTGAGGGTGACCAGCAATGCCAGGGTGAGTAGCCGTTTCATCAGAACTCCTGCCTGGGCATGGTGATTTCGGTGACTTCGCCGGTGGCGATGTCGGTGATGCGGACGATGATGTTGCTGGGGTCGCTGTCGATCACCTCCACCACGTATTCGCCCGTGTTGTAGGTTCCGGCGGTGAAGTCACCATTGGTGATGGCCCGGGTCAGGCTGTAGAGCAGGTTACGCTCCAGAGACTCCTGAAAGCGCTCCACAAAACTGAGTTCGGTGCGGTCCGCCGTATGGTCATTCTGTGATTGTGCCTTTCCCAGCAGGAAGCTGCCATTGAGCGGGTTGCCGCCGAAACTGGGGTTGATGGGCTGATAGGTCAGTTGGGTGGCGGCGGCGGGCAGTGACAGCAGGGCCGCGGCACACAGCAGGGGGTTGAGCTTCATCATTCTCTCCTTGAATTACCACTGCTCTTCGTTTTGCCCCAGCATCAGGTTGGCCTTGACCTTGGTGACATGGTCAATGGTCACCAGCATCGCCTGGTCCGCCCGTTTCTTCAGATCGTTATAGCGTCGGCCGAAATAGGTTTGGTAGATGGGAGTCTGGTTGACCTCTATCCACAGCTTGGTGCCCGCCTGGGGGTATACGGTTTCATAAACAGTCACGATAAACCCCTGAGTCCCTGGCAAGTCCCGCCAGTAACCGGCGTAGTAGTAGATGAACTCCTTGCCAAATCGAGTCAGGGTGCGGTCGATGAGCATGCCGTCCAGCTCAATATCCTCCCCCTGACCGGGAAGAGGCATGGCCAACAGCAGCATTAGGATCAATCGTCGCACCGCTCTACTCCTTTTGAGCTCAGCTCGGGGTCTGCAGTCAAGGGCCTAACTTAGGGGCTGAGTCTGAATCAGCCCATTACCCGAAAGTGTAGTTTCCTCCCCCGAATGGACTAGTCCATGCCTGGGGCGCTTGCATCCTGTGGGAGAGCTGCCACTATGCCGGTAACACCTTCGACGCCAGGATAATTCGATGAAACAGATTGAACTCAGACTGGATCCCCGCCCAAGGGGGTTCCACCTGATCACCGATCATATCTGCCGGGAGCTGCCCCTGGCAGAGATCGCTGTGGGCATGGTGCACCTGCAGTTGCAGCACACCTCCGCCAGCCTGACACTGAATGAAAATTGCGATCCCACGGTCAGGGGGGACTTCTCCTCCTTCTTCGACCGGCTGGTGCCCGATGGCACCCGCTACTTCCGTCATGACTATGAGGGGGATGATGATATGCCGGCCCACATCAAGAGCAGCTTGCTGGGCACCAGCCTGATGCTGCCGATTCGTAAGGGTCGATTGGCGCTGGGGCAGTGGCAGGGAATCTATCTGGGCGAGCACCGGGATCATGGGGGAGGGCGTCGCATCCTGGCGACCCTGATGAGCTAGAAAAAAGGGGCCAGGTCTAAGGCTGGCCCCGAAACGGTCCGGCGGCGTATCCGGACAGTACGACTCACGCGCGTTCGTGTTCAGTTGACCTTATAGGTGCGGTCAACAGAGCGACAACAAAGCTTGATAATGGCTAGAGTCCCAGCATCTCCTCTTTCAAGTCATCGTCGAGGGGATCGTCACCAAGCCAGATGCCCAGCAGGACCGAGCGGAACAGTTCGCCCTCGACCGCCACCAGCTTGGTGCCATTTTTAATCAGCTCCACCGGCTGCCCGGGAATGGAGACGATCTGGAAGGTGTCACCTTCACTGACCGGGGCACTGAACGCCTGGGTAAACTGGCTGATCTGCTCTTTCAGCTGCGGCAGGTGTTTACCGGCGGATTGGGCAAAACCATCCTCCATGCTGGCGGTCATCTTTTCCGAGGTGATCATCGAGGAGATGATGTCCAGTTGAATGGTGGTGGCGGTTTGCCCCTCCATCAGTTCGCCTGCGGGCAGGCTTTCCTGGTTGTAGAGGGAGCTGACATAGAGGTCCATAAAGAACTTGGAGCGGATGCCGGCGCCTCGGTAAGGCATCTCCACACCATCCAGAGTGAGGTTATCAGCCAGCTCCACATCGGCCATGGTCACCGACCAGGCGGCGCCACTGAAGGCCAGGGAGAAGCATAGGGAAAGCAGGGGCATTTTTTGCATCTTGGGTCACCTTAAATATGGCCAGAATCCCCATTAGAGTATTTGCTCTAATCTATTTTTTATTGATTTAAATCAATCTATTTTTCCAAAATGTTCGCCCATGTTAACGAATGGGGTTATCTGTCTGTCATCTCGTTTTTTGCTTTGAAAATCCTCTGATTGCAACGCTCCCTTTGAAGTATTGGCCTGTTTTTCGGTTAAATAATCTGGTTCGAACCATATTGATGTCAGTTCAAAAAAACGGCGGAAAAATTCTTGATCCCGGTCATGAAATTCGGCCAAACCAAACATTAGAGTAAAAGCTCTAAAGCGAGTCTGGATAAATTCTGAGGTTGGTATGGGTATCCCGATTTCTACCTATGTAGTTTCCATGGTGGGCTACATTGTATTCCTGCTAGTTCTCGTCGAAATGATGAGAAGAACACCAAGATTTACTTTTCTTTTCTGGTTGCTGTCTTTATTGACTGCCCCTCTTTGGGCGGACAATTTGGATGGTTGGTTCCGCTGGGCAAAAACCGTCAGCGTGCTTATTCCTACCGCGTTAATTGTCGGTACCGCACGAATTGCATATCTCTATTATGAAAATCCAAACCGGATACTTAAGTTTTTCCGAAAAGACTGGGTATTGTGGGTTTTGTACGGCGTACTTTTCCTCAACATTGCCGAGGCAACCGTCAAGGACCTGGTGACAGAGAACTACTTCAACTTCATTGCAGGTTGTGTGTTGCTGGCCACCATGCCCTTCCCCAAATACAAGAACGGCAAGCGCCAATACTGGCTTATCGGTAAAGACGCGCCCAATGACCTGCTGTTCTACTCCACCGCGTCATGGAACTTCCTCTACACCACCTGGAACATGGCCTTTGTCTATGGGGAAAACCCCGGATACTTCGCCAGTTCCTTCTGCATTCTGATGGCGGCAGAGCTCTACCCCGTGTTCAAGAAGCGCCCCGAGCTCTACATCATTGCCCGAGTCTACACCCTGGCGTTCCACATCCTGGTGCGTGCCATGGGCGACCCCTTCGCCAAGGTCATGGACTCCACCCACTGGGCCAACGATCAGGTACTGCTCTACTGGGGCGTAGCCAACGCCGTACTGCATGTGGCCTACCTGTTCTGGTACTTCAAGAAGTTCCGTCAGCCCAATGCTGAGGGTGGCAATGAACCTCCCTATGGGGACAGGCAACCGCCGCTGGTGGTGGATGCCAGGACCGAGGAAAGCAGTCCCTTGCTGCCCGGTCAAAAACCGCTAACTGCCTGAGTTAACGCTAATGCGGGGCAGGGTGGCTGCCCCGCGGAGAAACGAAATGAAATCCTTTTTTAAGCTATTTTGTGCCTGGCTGCTGGCCCTGGTACTGGCTCCGGCCGTCCTGGCCAATGACCTGGATGGGGTGTCTATCGGCGATCAGTTTGCCGGTCAGATCTGGCAAGGCACCATGGATGGCGACCCGGGCCAGGGAAGCATCTTCTTCAGACTGGAGTTTGCGCCAGACCATCAGGTGACCATCACCAAGCAGTCCGGTGGTCACAATCAGGTTGAGGTGAAACAGTGGCAGATCGATGGCAATCGCCTGGTCATCACCGGCTCTCCTGGTCAGCAGATCGACAACTTCGACAACGCCGACATGACCGTGGTCTCCGCCGATCGCTTTCACTATGCCAAGGAGGGCAAGAAATTCATCGGCCACAAGTGGATTGAGGCCAGAGCCTATGGTCACGTACTGCTGGTGCTGATTGGCCTGATGGTGATGAACGAGGTCTGCCGCCGTTACAAGTGGCCCACGGTGATCATCTTCTTCGTCCTGCCCATAGTGCTGATTCCCCTGTGGGCCAGCTACGGTGTCAGCTACTGGTTCAAGTGGGTCAAGCTTTACTCCGTGGTCGGCGCCTGTGTGCTCTTTACCCTGATTCGCTACACCAAGGTGGGCGAGATGAAGTGGGCCAAGTTCTGTGCTGCGGGTTTCCTGGCACTGAACATCTCCGAGGCGGTATTGCAGGACTTCAGCATGGGCTATACCGCCAATGTGCTCAACGCCATCGGTGGCATCTTCTCCATCATCACTCTGACCGGCTGGGCCCAGATTCAGGCGGCCAAGACCAAGGAGAAGGACATGATCTGGCCGGCCATGACCACCTTCTGGATCATCGCCTATGACGTGTGGAACTTTGCCTTCGTCTACCTGAACTTCCCTGGGTCTGCCACAGCTCAGTTTATGGTGCTGACGGCGGCCACCATTCCGTCTCTGCTGATCACCAGAGGTACCTGGTTGCAGGCGCGGGCGTTCACCCTGGCCCTCTCCTTTATGTACTACTTCACCAATCCGGCGATGTACGAAAGTAACGTGGTGATGCTGCCAAGAAACGACGAATTAATGCTGGCGGTTGGACTTTTGAGCTTCGTTCTTAATTCCATCCTTTTCTACCAAGTGTTCGGCGCCAAATGGAGAAATTACCGCTTGAAACAAGAGATGGCGAGTTAGTTATTAGTTACGAAACAAACAAATAATTAAATGATTCTGGAGTTGATAATGAAAAAGTTCACTGCATTAGCGATGGCCGCCCTGAGTTTGTCTGCATTTGCTTCTGAAGAAGCACCGGATATGGGCAACCCAACCGAAGTGTACACTTATTTAGGTGCATCTTATGGTAGCGAAGGTGCCAACCTGAAAGGGATGATGGCCCTGAGTGAAGATAAAGGAGAATTTGATCAAAAGACCGGTATTCTGTTTGAAGTGAAAAACATCTTCAATGAAGGCGATAAAACCCCCAAATTTGGTGGTATTCAATATGGCCAATACCCAGATGGCAGTATTGGGCCCGTAGGCACCAAAACCAAAGGGTACGCCAGTAACCGCTCCTACCGTCTGCGTTACGGCACCATTAATACCAAGAACGGCCTGGGCTTCTCCGTCGACGCGGTATTTGCCGATCATCCCTTCTTCGGGTCCACCTCGGTGATACAGGCCGGTCCCGTAGCCACCATCCCCGTGGGTGAGGACATCCTGATCTGGCCCATCCTCTATGTGGGTGCGGTGATCATGGACGACAACATTCAGGATCTGAATCCAGAGTGGCCCGACTCCAGCTCCAGTGGTGTGGACATCGCCTCCACCATCGGTACCGCCATGGTGTACGCCAAGTGGACCATCTCCGACAACTGGTGGACCCTGGCCAGCTACCGTTACACCATGGAGCTCAACGGCAAGTCCTGGGATGACGACGTGATGGAGGGCGGCCTGCAGATGGATGCCTACGAATTCGAGATCTCCCTGGCGTATCAATTGACCAAGAAGCAGAACGTCCGCGCCTACTACAGCACCGCCAAGGACGACAGCTACTGGCTGGAATACAACTACGCCTTCTAACCCAGAAACGCTGGCAGAGCCTCGTCCGTAGCTCTGCCAGCTTTCAGGAGGAGCGGTGTCATCCTCAATCCCCATTCCGCTCCTCCGCCCTACCTTACGAGGTGGAAACATGTCTCTGTTTGAACCTATCCCCTTTCACTCCTGGGTCGCCTTCTTTGCGGTTCTGGGCGCCCTGATTCTGCTCAACGAGATCTCCCGCCGCAGCATGTGGGCCGGCATCGGCTGTTTCATTGTCCTGCCCCTGGTGCTGACCTTCACCGTCTGGCCCCACACCACCACCGCAGAAGGCTCCAGTGTGGGCACCTGGTTCCACTGGGCCAAGGTGTACTCGGTGCTGGCGGGCTGCATCGGTTTTATGGCGATCCGCTATATCCCGGGCGCGGCTCAGAAAAAGTGGGTGCTGATGTTTCCACCGGCCATTCTGGCCATCAACATCGCCGAAGCCGTCGTGCGGGACTTTCAGTGTTACAGCTTCAACGGCTTGGTGGATGGCGTGATGATCACCGGCGGTTCCTGGAACATCATGAACGGCATCGCCGGCATCCTGAATATCCTCACCATCTGTGGCTGGGCCGGGATCTTCATCAGCCGGGACAAGTTCAAGGATATGCTCTGGCCCGACATGCTGTGGTTCTGGATCATCGCCTACGATCTGTGGAACTTCGCCTATGTCTACAACTGCGTCGGTGACCACGCGTTTTACGCCGGAGCGGCCCTGCTGCTCTCCTGCACCATCCCGGCCTTTTTCATGCGCCGCGGAGCCTGGTTGCAACACCGGGCCCACACCCTGGCGTTCTGGATGATGTTTGTCATGTGCTTCCCAAGCTTTGTGGACACCTCTAAATATGCTGTGAAGGCGTCCGGTGATCCGGCGGCCCTGTGGTTTGTCTCGGCCATCGCCCTGGCAGCCAACGTGGCCTTGGCCATCTACCAGATACATCGCATTCGCACCGCTCGTCGCCATCCTCTCAAGGATGAGCTGTATGAGCACCTTCCCGCCTATCAGCACGTGGCGTCCGCCCGCTGAGTCATTATCTGTGCCGGGGCGCATCACCCGGCGCAGCACGCCAACCCATTGAGAAATGGCCCATCACTCCTTTTGCCCCGTCTACCTTGCTGGCGGGGTTTTCTTTGAGGGGCGTGGCTTTGCTATAATCCCCGGCCCAAAGCCGTCCGGAGTGTCGTCTCCGGCTGTGTTGAACTGAATCTAGGGTGATCTTTCTTTGAGTTACGCCGAGCACAACTGCCGCTTCTCCGTGGCCCCCATGCTGGATTGGACCGACAGGCATTACCGCTACTTTGCGCGGTTGCTGTCCCGACATACCCTGCTGTACACCGAGATGGTGACCACTGGGGCGATTATCCACGGTAAGGGAGACTACCTGGGTTACAACCAGGAGGAGCACCCTGTGGCTCTGCAACTGGGAGGCAGCAATCCTGAGGAGCTGGCCCTGTGCGCCAAGCGTGCCGAGGAGCTGGGCTATGACGAGGTGAACCTCAACGTGGGGTGTCCCTCCGACCGGGTTCAGAACGGCCGCTTTGGTGCCTGTCTTATGGCAGAACCAGAGCTGGTGGCCCAGAGCGTGGACGCCATGCGCCAGGTGGTGGACATTCCGGTGACGGTCAAGACCCGCATCGGCATCGACGATCAGGACAGCTACGAGTTCCTGACCCGCTTCGTCGAGCTGGTGTCGGCCGCCGGCTGTGAGCAGTTCACCATCCATGCCCGTAAGGCCTGGCTCTCCGGTCTCAGCCCCAAGGAGAACCGGGAGATCCCGCCTCTGGACTATGAGCGTGCCTATCAGTTGAAGCGCGACTTCCCCCACCTGACCCTGGCGCTCAATGGCGGCATTAAGACGCTGGAGGAGTGCCAGACCCACCTGAAGCAGATGGATGGCGTCATGGTGGGCCGTGAGGCCTACCAGAACCCCTATCTTCTGGCGGCGGTGGACAGAGCGATCTACGGTTGCGATACCCCGGTGGCGGATCGCCGCGAGGTGGTGGAGAAGATGGTGCCCTACGTGGAGCGTCATCTGGCCCGGGGTGGCCGGGTCAACCACGTCACCCGCCATATGCTGGGCCTGTTCAATGGACTGCCCGGTGCCCGCACCTGGCGCCGTACCCTGTCCGAGCGTGCCCATCTGGCCGATGCCACGCCAGCCTTGCTGTTGGAGGCGATGGCCCAGGTGGGTGAGCCTCTGGAGCAGGCGCAGGCTTAAGCAGCCGTCAGACAGGACAAACGCCGCCCTCGGGGCGGCGTTGTTGTTTACAGATCCAGAAAGGCGGTAAGCTTCTCCTGGTCAATGATCTCCAGTCGCCCCCCACGTTTCTCCACCAGCCCCAGTTCGGTCAGCTGAGCCACCACCCGGCGGTAGACCCGCTCGGAACAGCCGAAGCGGGCCGCTTCCTGATAAAGCTTGAGGTCCGGCTCGCCGTTGGCACGGCGCTGCATCAGGTCCAGGGCGATGTTGTGTGCCAGGGGGTAGAGGCTCAGGGTCATGGCCCTTTGCATCTGCCCCTGGTAGTAACCCGCCAGCTGTTGGCTGAGCCACAGGGCGATCTCCGGGTGATGGGTGAGCAGGCTTTCGAATGTGTCCCTGGGCAGTTGCCGTACGCTTACCGGCATCAGGGGGACCACATCAAACTGGCAGGGCTGGCCGGTGAGCAGTTCCACCTCGCCAAACAGTCGCTGATCCCCCTGCCAGATCCCCAGGCCAAACTCTTTGCCGTTGGCGGCGGCGTAGTGCAGGGTAAACTCCCCTTGTTCCACCCAGTAGAGGGCGTCGACACGCTCTCCCTGGCGCAGCAGGGGCTCCCCTTCGGGCAATAGCCACTGTTTTAATGGCAGGGCGTGGATGGCCTCCACCAGCTGTTGATGGCCCTTTTCGATGGCGCTGCGCAGAGGGTGGGATTCTGATGCGGGCATTTCTGGCTCCCCAGGCGGACAATTGTCCTCATACTGTTCTCAAGCCTCTTTTTACACTGTCGTCGACACTGAAAAAAGAGGAAACCAAGATGACTCCCCATATCAATGCCAAACCTGGCGACTTCGCTGACCTGCTGCTGTTTCCCGGTGACCCTTTGCGGGCCAAATACATTGCTGACACCTTTCTCGAGGACGCGGTGGAGGTGACCAATGTGCGCAACATGCTCGGCTTTACCGGTACCTGGCAGGGCCACAGGGTTTCGGTGATGGGCCACGGCATGGGCATCCCCTCCATCTCCATCTACGCCGAAGAGCTGATTCGCGATTATGGGGTCAAAACCCTGATCCGCATCGGCAGCTGCGGCGGGGTGGCCGAGGATCTCAAGCTCAGGGACGTGGTAGTGGCCACCGGTGCCGGCACCGCCTCACTCACCAACCGCACCCGGCTGGCGGGTTACGATTATCCTGCGGTGCCGGACTTCGGATTGGCGATGGCTTGCCATCAGCAGGCCCAGCGGCTGGGAATTCCGGCCCGCTTCGGCACAGTGTTCACCAATGACCTCTTCTATGGCTGCGACCCGGCACTGTTGCCCGCCCTGCAAAGGATGAAGGTGTTGGCGGTGGAGATGGAGGCGGCGGCCCTCTATGCCATCGCTGCCGAACAGGGAGCCCGGGCCCTGACCATCCTCACCGTGTCGGATCATCTGCTGATGACCGAGGAAACCAGCGCCGAGGAGCGCCAGAACAGCTTCAGCGACATGGTGGAGCTGGCCCTGGCCACCGGTGTGCAACCCGCTTGATTCTGTATGAGGGGCAGCCTGCTGTCCCTTTCTTAACCAATTTCACCAAGGGTTGGTGAAAATCACCATTTCCCCGGAGATCTCCTTAAATGGGCACTCCGTCCTCCCCCCTGTTTTTTCACATTCTTTTAAATATCAATGAGATAAAAGTTGGCACGCTGATTGAATAGTCCTATGTGAACTACACATTCACCCTTTTGGAGAAAATCTCATGGACCGTTCAATCAAAGTGAAGTCTCTGGTATCCGTTTCATTGGCCGCAGTGTTGATGTTTTCCGCCGGTGCCCAGGCGACCCCTCACGGCGAGATTGAGCAGGGAGTCGAGCAGTTTGTGTCTTCCCAGGTAGCCTCAATGCGCCAAGCCCTGGAACGTCAACTGGCCAACGAAGTGCGACTGGCCGCCCAGATGCTGTTGGTGGGTAAATCCACCGAGCTGGCCGCCAAGCAGCCCAAGCCCGAGTTGACCGCAGCTGCTCACCAACAGGGAGAGGATGCAGAATGATTGTGAACTGGATGCCGGCCATGCTGTGCATGTTGCCCCTGGCCGGCTGGATGCTGACCGTCCTGGGCTATTGGATCTACAACGAAGTGTGCTAGAGCCCAGGGAAGTTTTCCGGCCGTTGCCTGAACGGGTGATGACCGTTGAAAGAGTGAGTAGGAAAGAATTGCAGGACCAGGAGGTAAACCATGGCCAATAAAATCCAACGAGATCCCAGCCGGGGCTGGGTCGCCGGAACCTTTGCCGGCCTCTGCAGCTATCTGGGATTCAGCCCCTTCTGGTGCCGGGCCATCTTTCTGGTCTATCTGATGCTTGAGCCAGTGACCGCGACCCTGGCTTACCTGGTCGCCACCCTGTTGATGCCGAAACGTCGATGCCGTTACTGCTAGTCGTATTGCTGCTGTGCCTCTGTCTGGCGACCCTGAGCGATCCCCCGGCACTGGTGTGGTGGTGGCAGGATTACGGCAGCTGGTCCCTGGCGACCCTGGCCGTGGTGGTGATCGCCTGCTGGTACTGGCAGAAGAGCCAGTAGAATCGAATTTTCGCGGGGTCCCCAACGCCCTCTCGGGGGCCCCGCTTTCCCTATCGTTTCAGACGTGCCTGAATCACCTGGCGGGTCTCATCGCTGGTCAGCCGCTCTCCGAGGGCGGAAAACTCCGATTGCATCACCTGCCCAAGCTGTGGCTGGGACAGCTTCAGCAGCCGTTTGGCCTGCTGCATCGCCTGCGGTGGACGGGAGGCAAACTTCTGAGCATAGCTCATGGCCAGATCCATCAGCTCCGCTTCAGGGCAGCTGTGGTTGACCAAACCCACCTGTTTGGCGCGCGTCACATCAAAGGGCTCTCCCAACAGCAGCAGCTCTGCCGCCAGGGGCCCGCCGCACATCTGAGGGATCAGGGTGCTGGAGCCCGCTTCAGGGACGATGCCCAGGTTGACGAAGGGCAGCATGAAACTGGCGTTGTCTGCGGCGATCACCATGTCGCAGTGGGGCAACAGGGTACAGCCGATGCCCACGGCATTGCCCCCTACCGCAGCAACCAGGGGTTTGCTGAGGGTCGGCAGAAGCTGAATGAACTGGGCGGCGGCATTGGATTCATCGAAGCCACCGTCGGCCAGGAAGTTGCCAAGGTCGTTGCCGGCGGTAAAACAGTTGCTCTGCCCCCTGAGAAGGCAGGCATGGATCTCAGGATCCTTTTCCGCCTGTTGCAGGCCGTCACACAGCTGGTAATACATCTCATGTGTCAATGCGTTACGCTTGTCGGGCCGATTGATGGTCAGTACCATGACGTTACCGTCACGGGAGATCGCTATGGGATTGGCCATAATTGCTCCTTTCCGTGGAGAGTTTTTGTACTGAAGGAAAAAGTGTAAGGGAAGCGCGATGAAATTCAAACAACTGTTTACTTGCTGTGCCCTATTGGCCGCAACCCCAGCCATGGCGGCCATTACCCTGAGTGATGCCAAGGTGCGGGAGATGCCGCCGGGAGTGCCCAACACCGCCGCCTACCTGACCCTTCACAATGATGACGCAGCCACCGCCCTGATCGGGGCCAGCTGCGACATCGCCGGTAAGACCGAGATACACACCATGCTGACCGAGAACGGCATGATGAAGATGCGCCGCATTGAGCGCATCGAACTGCCCGCGGGCCAGTCGGTGACCCTTGCCGAAGGGGGAGATCACCTCATGCTGCTGCAGTTGACTCAGCAGCCATTGGCCGGCCAGCAGGTCAAGTGCACCCTGAGCTTTGCCAACGGCGACAAAGTTGACGCCATCCTGCCGGTGGTGGACATGAAGTCCGCCGGGCATGAGCACCATCATCACCACTAAAGAGGAGCCAGTGTATGGCCGCATTGAATAGGAAGTGGATTGTGGCAGGCCTGGCGGGTCTGCTGCTGTTGAACTGGCTGATTGCCGTATGGTGGAGTTTCGAGCCAGACCAGATTGGCAACGACCGTCTGCGCGGGGAGACGCCGGTGACCGGCTATGCCACCACCTCTGCGGCCATTGAGGTGATGGAAAACCTGCTGGATAAACCCGGGGGCTTCCTCTCCAATGACAAGATGCCGCCTTCGGTGCTGATGGATAACATGCCTGCTTTCGAGTTCGGTGCCCTGGAGCAGGTGCGGGATCTGACCCTGGTGATGCGCAAGGACCTGGCTCGCTCCCAGTCCCAGTCTGCCGAGGACCCGGATCTGGCCAAGGCTCAGCCGAAATTCAACATCGACCACCGCAGCTGGCTGATCCCCAGCGCCGAATCCGAGTATCGCGATGGCATCGAGGCGCTCAAGTCCTACCGGATGCGCATCAGTGACCCCACTCAGCCCTCGGCCCAGTTCTACGCCCGAGCCGACAACCTGGTGGCGGTACTGGATCAGGTGGAGAAGCGTCTGGGCAGCCTGTCCCAGAGATTGTCCGCCAGTGTCGGTCAGGCTCGCCTGAATACCGATCTGGCCGGGGACACCTCCGCCAGTGCGTCCACCATGACGGTGAGCGAGCAGGAGGTGAAAACCAGCTGGTGGAAGATTGACGATGTGTTTCATGAGGCCCGTGGCAGCTGTTGGGCGCTGCTGGCGATCATGAATGCCGTGGAGTCCGACTTTGCTCCTGTGCTGGAGAAGAAGAACGCCACCGTCAGCCTGCAACAGATCATCCGTGAGCTGGAGGCGACCCAGGAGACCGTTTGGAGTCCCATGGTGCTCAATGGCAGCGGATTTGGCCTGGTGGCCAACCATTCGCTGGTGATGGCGAATTACATCAGTCGTGCCAATGCGGCACTGATTGACCTCAAACAACTGCTAACTCAAGGGTAACTCTTTATGCGTTTGAAACTCTCTGTTGCGGCGGCCTGTCTTGCCACTGCTTTGACCGGAACCGCCCAGGCCGATGTACTGGGGGTCAAGCTGGGCCTGGATCTGCAGCAGAACAGCGTCAGTGGCGATCTGCACAGCACGGGTGGTGATTGGGACGACAGCTATCAGCCCAGCGGCTATGTCGCCTTCGAGCACTTCATTCCCCTGGTGCCCAACGTGATGCTGCGTCACAACCAGCAGGAGTCAGACGGCCAGGGTTCCGTTAAGGCGGACCTCTCCAACACCGAACTGGTGGCTTACTATGAGCTGCTGGACAATGGTGCCGTAGAACTGGACCTGGGCGCCAGCTACCGACTGTACAGTGGCAAGCTCAACGATGGCGCCCTCAACCAGGACAACCTGGATGATGGCATTCTCATGGGCTATGTGCGGGGACAGGTGAACCTGATTGGTACCGGCCTGTTTGTGTTTGCCGACGGGGTGCTGGCCAGCTATGACGATCGCGAGATCAGCGATTATAAGGCTGGCCTGGGCTGGGAGCTGGATATGCTGGCCCTGGACCTGGCCATCAAGGGGGGCTATCGCCAGCACACCTTTGACGTCAGCGACTGGGGCACTCAGGCGGACCTGGAGTTCTCCGGTGCCTTCGTCGGTGTGGAACTGAGCTTCTAATCATCCTGCGCCAGCCATAAAAAAACCGCCCAATGGGCGGTTTTTTCGTAGGCGCAACGTTTACTTCAGACCGTTGTTGATCATCTGTACGTCTTCGGCGCTCAGGGTTCCGGCTGCCTGCTTCAGGGACAGAACGGCCAGGATGTAGTTGTAGCGGGCATCGGCCAGCTGTTGCTTGGCGCTGTACAGCTGACGGGTGGAGTTCAGTACCTCAACAATGGTACGGGTACCCACTTCGAAACCCGCTTCGGTGGCCTTCAGGGCACTCTCTGCAGAGACCACAGATTGCTCATAGGCCTTGATGGTGCTGATGGATGCCTTAACGTTGTTCAGGCTGTTGCGCAGGTTACGCACCACGGAGCGGTGAGTCTCCTCCAGGGCCTGAGAGGAGGCCACGAAGTTGTACTTGGCCTGCTCAACCTGGCTGGTCACGGAGAAGCCGCTGAAGATGGGTACCCTCAGGGTCAGACCGATCTGGCCAGTGGTATCGTTGGTGATCTGGTTGGGGCGATCTTCCTGACCATAGTTGGCGGTGATGCCAGCGGCCAGATCCAGGCTGGGCAGGTGACCGGTTTTCGCCAGTTCAATCTGCTCTTTGGCAATGTCCACACCCAGGCGGCGGCTCAGCAGCTCCAGGCTGCTCTCCTCACCCAGTGCCAGCCAGGCGTCGTGAGTGGCCGGGGCCGGGGCAGAGGGGCTGAAGCGTTGAGTGTCCAGCACGGACAGTTCGCTGTGCTCTAGGCCGGTGATCTCACGCAGGCCCTCGTAGCTGTTCTCCAGGGTGTTCTGAGCGTTGATCTCCTCGGCGATGGCCAGGTCATACTGAGCCTGGGCTTCATGCACGTCGGTGATGGCGGTCAGACCCACGGCGAAACGCTGCTTGGTTTGCTCCAGCTGGCGCTCGATGGCACGCTTGTTGGCTTGAACGAACTCAAGGGAGTCCTGGGCAGATAGCACGTCGAAGTAGGCGTTGGACACCCGCACGATCAGGCTCTGGGCGGCCAGCGAGTAGTTGGCGTCGCTCTGGGCAGCACTCTTCTCACTCAGCGCCAGGTTGACGTAGTTGGCGTGATTGTAGATGCTCTGACCCAGCTCGATGCTGCCGGAACCGGAACCACCGCTGTCTGAGGTTTCACCCAGGTCATCAAACCAGGAGTAACCATAGCCCAGGGAGCCACTGATTTGGGGCAGCAGAGAGGCACGGCTCTGATCGATCGCTTCGAAGGCGGCGTCACGAGTCGCTTTGGATTGCAGCAGGACCGGATCCTTGGTCAGTGCCTGTTGGTAGATCTGATAGAGATCGTCCGCATGAGCTGGCAGGGTTGCACCGGCCAGACCAAGCGCTAGGGTCAATGCACGAAATTTGAGTCGCATTTGAAATCCTTAAAGTAAACACAAAGCTAGCCTGCACCACAGGCAAGCTAAATTTCCGGGCTGGGAAAACCCGTTATTCCCAAGACGACCTTGACTTTGACAGCCTTAGTAAACTGAATTGCACCCAGGAAAGTCAATCATTTTGCGTCACCAAGTGTAACAGTTTATAGAGTTCATAAGGCTGGAGAAATTCGCCAAACAGAGGGTAGATGGATGAAAGTACAACTTCCTGGCCAGATGGATCCTGAACGGATCGAGCTTCTGGAGGAAAAAACGCTGTTTCAGGGCTTTTTCAAACTGATTCAGCGAAAACTGCGCCACCCCCTGTTCGACGGCGGCATGAGCGAGGTGGTGACCCGGGAGATCTTCGAGCGGGGCAATGCGGTGGTGGTGTTGCCCTATGACCCGGTGCGGGATGAGGTGGTGCTGATTGAGCAGATCCGCATTCCCGCCATAGGCAACAGCGACAATCCCTGGCTCTATGAACTGGTGGCGGGGATGATCGATAAGAAGGAGTCGGTTCTGGAGGTCGCCGAGAGGGAGCTGCTGGAGGAGACCGGATTGCGCAGCGCTGGCCTCACCCCCATCGGCAGCCATCTCTCTTCGCCGGGGGGCTGCTCCGAGCGCCTTCATATGGTCCTGGCCCTGGTGGATGCCTCCAAGGCTGAGGGGATTCACGGCCTGGATGATGAGCATGAAGACATCCGGGTGGTGGTGGTGCCCAGAACCCAGGCGTACCAGATGGTGGAATCTGGACAAATCGACAATGGAAGCAGCGTGATTGGTCTACAATGGCTGGAATTGAATCACCACAAACTCAGGAGGGTTGAGGTCTGATGGCCAAACGGCGCGATTCGCTGGCGAGGTTACACGCCCTGTATGGGCGCAACTATCTGCGCCTGCTGCCCCTGATCCCCGAGGATGCCAAGCCCGGGGAACGTTGGCATATGCGCCTCTCTCCCCTGATAGAAGTGGGCTTCACCCTGGTGGAGCAAACCCGTTACACCCAGGTTTTACAGATACAGCGCTGGGTGCCTGCGAGCTCCTGGCTGACTATCCCCTGCATGTCGGTTAGGATGTACCACGACGCTCGACTGGCAGAAGTGTTAAGTGGTCAACAGATCTCCGGCCTTTCGCCGTTGTATGATTGGCAGACTGCCAAATTGTGGCTGGCGCAGGACAGGTTCCAGACAAACCTGTTTCTGGCTGAAATATTGGAATGTTTATCGCCCCATAGGCTTAAGGCCATGGTGGCTGAAGTTAGGGAGTAAACCAGCCCTTGAGTGTTCGAGCCAAGGCACTGTCGTTTCCTGCGGACAAGCAGTCGATCCGCATCGCACAGATCTCCGACCCCCACCTGTTTGCCGATAAAGGGGCTGAGTTCCTGGGACTGAATCCCTGGGACAGCTTCTCCGCGATCCTCTCCGAACTGCGTTATGAGCCGCTGGACATGGTCATTGGCACCGGCGATCTCAGCCAGGATCACAGCATCGAAGCCTATCGCCATTTTGCCGACGGCGTCCGTGGACTGGGCGTGCCGGTGAGCGCATTGCCGGGCAATCACGACGCCTTCGACCGCATGGAGCTGGGCCTCGAAGGCAGTGGTGTCATGCTGGACCGGCGCATCATCCTCGGCCATTGGCAGTTGCTGCAGCTGGACAGTACCGTGCTGGGGCTGCCCGGTGGGCACCTGAATCACCACAGGCTGGAGTGGCTGGAGGCGGTGCTGAATCACTCCAGTGCCTACCACACCCTGATCGCCCTGCATCATCACCCCCTGGACACGGGCTGTGTCTGGCTGGATCAGCACAGGCTGGATAACGGTCAGGAGTTCAACGACCTGATTCGCCGCTTCGAGACAGTGAAAGGGGTGATCTGGGGCCACGTCCATCAGGAGATGGATGAGCGTGTGGACCACATCCGTATGCTGGCGGCACCGTCAACGTCCATTCAGTTCCGGCCACACTGCCGGGACTTTACCCTGGACAACCTGCAGCCCGGTTACCGTTTGCTGACCCTGAATGCCGATGGTAGCATCGACACCTCGATAAAACGGCTGTCCGGCGATCGCTTCCAACCCGACAGGACGGCGTCCGGCTACTAGGCAAGGAACCATGCTGCTCTACATCCACGGATTCAACAGTTCCCCCGGTTCGCAGAAAGCGGAGCTGGTCCGCGACTATATGGCGCGGCACCATGCCAATGAACCCCTGGCCATTCCCCGGCTGGCCACCACGCCCCAGGCGGCCATGGCCCAGCTCGAGGGGATCGTCGAACCCGCCCTGGCGGCGGGCGAGCCGCTGCGGCTGATGGGCAGCTCTCTGGGGGGCTTTTTCTCCAGCTATCTGGCGGAGAAGTATGGGGGCAGGGCGGTGCTGATCAACCCGGCGGTGCGCCCCTTCGAACTGCTGCTGGATTACCTGGGCCCTCAGGAAAACCCCTATACCGGTGAGTGCTACGAGGTAACAGAAGCACACATGACCCAGTTACAGGCACTGGATACGCCGGTGATCCATCATCCGGATCGTTTCCTGACCCTGCTGCAGAGCGGTGATGAGGTGCTGGATTACCGTCAGGCGGTCGATAAGTATCACCATGGCCAGATGGTGATTGAGCCGGGCGGCGACCACAGTTTCGTCGGCTTTGAGCAGCACCTGCCTGCGGCATGCCGTTTCCTTGGGCTGGCTTGAAGCCCACTCGATGATGCCGATAACATAACCACAACTAAGCGGACTTGGGACCAGAGATGACCAATCAATACACCTCCGATGCCATTGAGGTACTCAACGGACTGGAGCCGGTAAAGCGGCGCCCCGGGATGTACACCGACACTGCCCGGCCCAACCACCTGGGTCAGGAAGTGATCGACAACAGCGTCGATGAAGCCCTGGCGGGTCACGCCAGCAGCGTCCAGGTGATACTCCATAAGGACCAGTCTCTGGAGGTGATCGATGATGGTCGTGGCATGCCGGTGGATATCCACCCGGAAGAGGGCGTGCCCGGTATCGAGCTGATCATGTGTAAGCTGCACGCCGGTGGTAAGTTCTCCAACAAGAACTACCAGTTCTCCGGTGGTCTGCACGGTGTGGGGATCTCCGTGGTGAACGCCCTCTCCACCCGGGTGGAGGTGACCGTTCGCCGCGATGCCCAGGTGTATGAGATCGCCTTCGAAAATGGCGACAAGGTGCAGGACCTGCAGGTGACCGGCACCTGTGGTCGTCGCAACACCGGCACCAGCGTTCATTTCTGGCCAGACCCCAGCTATTTTGACTCCGCCAACTTCTCTGTGGCCCGGCTGACTCACCTGCTGCGGGCCAAAGCGGTACTCTGCCCCGGACTGAAGATCAAGTTCGACAACAAGGTGACCGGTGAGGTCACCGAGTGGCACTACGAAGATGGCCTCAAGGATTACCTGTTCGATACGGTGAAGTCCTGGCCCATGCTGCCGGATACCCCCTTTACCGGCGCCTTTGCTGCGAACAATGAAGCGGTGGACTGGGCCCTGGTGTGGCAACCGGAAGGGGGCGACTCCGTCGCCGAGAGTTACGTCAACCTGATCCCCACCGCCCAGGGCGGTACTCACGTCAACGGCCTGCGTCAAGGACTGCTGGAAGCACTGCGCGAGTTCTGCGAGTTCCGCAACCTGATGCCCCGGGGCGTCAAGCTGGCGCCTGAGGATATCTGGGACAAGGTGAGCTACATCCTCTCCATCAAGATGCAGGATCCCCAGTTTGCCGGTCAGACCAAGGAGCGGCTCTCCTCCCGTCAGGCGTCGGCCTTCATTACCGGCGTGGTTCGGGATGCTTTCAGCCTGTGGCTCAACGAGCACACCGAGCAGGCGGAAGCCCTGGCCGAGTTCTGCATCGCCAGTGCCCAGAGCCGTCTGCGCAAGGCCAAGAAGGTGGCCCGCAAGAAGGTGACCAGTGGTCCTGCCTTGCCAGGTAAGCTCACCGATTGCACCACCACAGAGCCGATGCGCGGCGAGCTGTTCCTGGTGGAGGGGGACTCGGCAGGCGGCAGTGCCAAGCAGGCCCGAGATCGTGACTTTCAGGCGATCATGCCCCTGCGAGGAAAGATTCTGAATACCTGGGAGGTGGACGCCGGTCAGGTGCTGGCCTCTCAGGAGGTGCACAACATCTCCATCGCCCTGGGGATCGATCCTGACTCCGAGGACCTCAGCGGGCTTCGTTACGGCAAGGTGTGCATCCTGGCGGATGCGGACTCCGATGGCCTGCACATCGCCACCCTGCTGTGCGCGCTGTTCATGAGGCATTTCCGCTCTCTGGTGGAGCAGGGGCATGTGTATGTGGCCATGCCACCGCTGTTCCGCGTCGACGTGGGCAAAGAGGTGTTCTACGCCCTGGATGAGCAGGAGCGTCAGGGAATCCTCGACAGAATTGCCGCCGAGAAGCGCAAAGGCAAGGTTCAGGTCACCCGATTTAAGGGACTGGGTGAGATGAACCCGGGCCAGCTCAGGGAGACCACCATGGATCCCAATACCCGCCGTCTGGTGCAATTGACGGTGGATGATGCCCAGGCCACCGAGGCGTTGATGGACATGCTGCTGGCCAAGAAGCGGGCCGGTGACCGCAAGTCCTGGCTGGAAGCCAAGGGCGACTTGGCGTCTCTGGAAAACTGATAAAGAAAAGGCCGCACTCAGTGCGGCCTTTCTCTTTGTTTCTCTTTGCGGCGCTTACCAGCTGGTGCGACGCTTACAATCCATGTAGTTCAGGGCGCTGACCACCCCGTTGGACCAGTCTTCTGCCAGCTCTCGCTTTTCGTGGTTTACCTGAACCACGTACTTGCTGAAGTTGCCACCGAGCTCGCTGCGCAGGGACTTGCCAGTGAAGGACATACGGGCCGCCACCACCTGGTGCAGGGGCATGCGCCAGTGAACCAGGGTGCCGTCGGGCTCCTGGGTTACGGCGGTGGACTCGGTGACCCAACCGGTGTCACGCACCAGCTCTTCCAGGGTCGGACGGCGATCAATCGCCAGATTTTGAGTGTCCTGTGTATTGAATACGCGTTGCATGATCGTTACCCGCTTAGTTGTGTGCAGGAGTATTAATAGCAGAGAGCTTGATGCGGGAATCGTCATCAGTTCACACTATTGAAACAGCCTAAAAACTGAGCATCTTTTTCGTGAATGTTGTCACTATGTAAAGAGTGCATATGGCGTGCAGATCGCGTTTTGTGGAAAAGTGTGATGTGTTGACAGGCTCAGATAATCACATTTTATTGATGTTATTGCTCTAAATATAATATTTTTTGAAGCTCTGGATTTTAGATATTGGAATTCTGGAATAAATTTTGAAATTGTTAAAAGCGGTGTTGATGGTTAACTGAACACCATGGCTAAAGGGTGGTCAGATTGAGTTTGCATAACTATGCAATCTTAGCTCGACTGCCAGGGAGGGAAAATGGGAAGCGTCACACTATTGATCATCGCCGCAGCGGCGGCGGTCTCGTCCGCCCAGCTGCCGGAGGGGTTTTCTTTGACTCAGGTGGCCGAGGCGGACAATGCCAGACAGATGGCCTGGGGCAACCGGGGTACCCTGTTTGTCGGCAGCCGTAAGGCGGGCAAGGTTCATGCCTTGCAGGATCTGGATGGTGATGGTGTCTATGAGACCCGGCACCTGGTGGCCCAGGGGCTCTACCTTCCCTCCGGCATCGCGTTTCGCGACAACACCCTCTATGTGGCGGCGGTCAATCGCATCCTGGCTTTCCCGGACGTGGAAAACCGGCTGGTGGCACCTAAGATGGAGGTGGTGTACGACGGCCTGCCCAGTGACGCCCACCACGGCTGGAAGTTCATCCGCTTCGCCGCCGATGGCCGGCTGATCGTGCCAGTGGGTGCGCCCTGCAACATCTGCAATCCGGAGCTGCCCTACGCCAGCATTCTGGCGCTGGACCTGGACAGGGGGAAGTATGAGGTTCTGGCCAGGGGCGTGCGCAACAGCGTGGGGTTTGACTTCCATCCGGACAGTGGCGAACTCTACTTTTCCGATAATGGCCGCGACATGATGGGGGATGACGTGCCTCCGGATGAGATCAATCGGCTGACCACGGTGGGCAGCCATTTTGGTTACCCCTTCCTTCATGGCGCTGAGGTGGCCGACCCCAAGTTCAAGGCCAGTGCCGGGCAGATGGCCGGCTTTGAGAAGCCTCTGTGGCAGCTGCAGGCCCATGTGGCGCCCCTGGGAATCCACTTCTACCGGGGCGAGGCGTTTCCCTCGCCGTATCGGGGGGCGTTGTTTATCGCCGAGCATGGCAGCTGGAACCGCAGCAGCAAGGTGGGCTATCAGGTCAGTGCCCTGCTGCCTCAGGACGACGGCAGCTGGCAATACCGGGTGATTATTGGCCCCTGGCTTGATGGAGAACAACCTTTAGCCCGTCCTGTGGCATTTCTTGAGCACCCTGATGGTTCGCTTTTGATTTCGGACGATTATAATGGTGCGGTTTACAAGCTAACTTACAACGGAATGCCGGCGCAGACGGCGGATAACGAAAACAATGAGTGATGCAACTGAATTGAGCCTTGAGGGAGTGGAGCAGCGGCCGCTGCATGCCTTTACCGAAGAGGCCTACCTGAACTACTCCATGTACGTCATCATGGACCGGGCGCTGCCCCACATCGGTGACGGTCTCAAGCCGGTCCAGCGACGTATCATCTACGCCATGAGCGAGCTCGGTCTGTCCGCCTCTGCCAAGTACAAGAAATCCGCCCGTACCGTGGGCGACGTGCTGGGTAAGTACCACCCCCATGGTGACAGCGCCTGTTACGAGGCGATGGTGCTGATGGCCCAGCCCTTTACCTATCGCTATCCCCTGGTGGATGGCCAGGGGAACTGGGGGGCGGCGGACGATCCCAAGTCCTTCGCCGCCATGCGTTACACCGAATCCCGTCTCTCCCGCTTCTCCGAGGTGTTGCTCAGCGAGCTGGGGCAGGGCACCGTGGACTGGGGCGTCAACTTTGATGGCACCCTGAAGGAGCCCAAGAGCCTGCCGGCCCGTCTGCCACACATCCTGCTCAATGGCATCACCGGCATTGCCGTGGGTATGGCCACCGACATCCCGCCCCATAACGTTCGCGAGGTGGCCAACGCCTGTGCCCACCTGCTGGACAACCCCAGGGCGGAACTGCCGGAACTGATGACCTTTGTTAAAGGTCCGGACTACCCCACAGGGGCCGAGATCATCACTCCGGCCAATGAAATTGCCAAGATGTACGAGACCGGCAAGGGGTCGGTGAAGATGCGGGCGGTCTACACCATAGAGCAGGGCGAAGTGGTGATCAGCGAACTGCCCCACCAGGTGTCCGGCGGCAAGATCCTCGAGCAGATCGCCGCTCAGATGCAGGCGAAGAAGCTGCCCATGGTCACGGATCTGCGTGATGAGTCCGACCATGAAAACCCCACCCGTCTGGTGGTGGTGCCTCGCTCCAACCGGGTGGATCTGGATCAGCTGATGGCGCACCTGTTTGCCACCACGGATCTGGAGAAGAGTTACCGGGTCAACCTGAACATGCTGGGGCTGGATCAGCGTCCGGCGGTGAAGGGGCTGAAGACCATTCTTGGCGAGTGGCTGGACTACCGTATGGCCACGGTGCGTCGCCGCCTGGAGTACCGTCTGGACAAGGTGCTGGCCAGACTGCACATCCTCGACGGCTTGCTCATCGCCTTCCTCAACATCGACGAAGTGATCGCCATCATCCGTAACGAGGATGAGCCCAAACCTGTGCTGATGGCCCACTTTGGCCTGACCGAGAAGCAGGCGGAAGCGATCCTCGACCTCAAGCTGCGCCATTTGGCCAAGCTGGAGGAGATGAAGATCCGCGGTGAGCAGGATGAACTCTCCAAGGAGCGGGATAAGCTGCAGCTGACCCTCTCCTCCGAGCGCCGCATGAAGACCCTGGTGAAAAAAGAGCTGCTGGCGGACGCCGAGAAGTACGGTGACGACCGCCGCAGCCCGCTCAAGGAGCGGGAGGAGGCCAAGGCCCTGACCGAGACCGAGCTGATGCCCACCGAAGCGATCACCGTGGTGATGTCCCAGAAGGCCTGGGCCCGTCAGGCCAAGGGTCATGAGGTCGACCCGGAGACGCTCAACTACAAGTCCGGAGATGGTTACCTGTCCCATGCCAGGGGGCGCAGCAATCAGCCGGTGATCTTCCTGGAGAGCTCGGGACGAAGCTACACCACGGATGCGCACACCCTGCCTTCCGCCCGCAGCCAGGGTGAGCCCCTGTCGGGCCGCTTCAACCTGGTGGCCGGCGAGATGCTCGAGCATACCCTGATGGGAGACTCAGAGCAGCTCTACCTGATGGCCACCGATGCCGGCTATGGCTTCGTCTGTGCCCTCAAGGAGATGATCAGCCGCAACAAGGCGGGTAAGGCACTGCTGACCGTTCCCATCGGTTCCCGGGTGATCGCGCCGACCCCCATCGCCAATCAGGAGAGCGACCGCCTGCTGGCGATCACCACCGAAGGCCGGATGCTGCTGTTCCCTGTGGCCCAGCTGCCGGTGCTGAGCAAGGGTAAGGGCAATAAGATCATCGGCATTCCCACCGAGCGGGTGAAGAGCCGGGAGGAGTACCTGAAGCATCTGGTGGTGGTGCCGGAGACCGCGGCCGTCACCTTGTGGGCGGGCAAGCGCAAGCTGACCCTCAAGCCCGATGACCTGGCCCACTATCAGGGTGAGCGGGGCCGCCGGGGCAACAAGCTGCCCCGAGGCCTGCAGCGGGTGGACAAGCTCGAGTTGGTCACCGAATAACTGAGTCACAGAAAAGCGAAGCCCACTGGCTTCGCTTTTATTTATCCCCATTGTCGTCGCTCTGTTATATAACCTAGGTACACTTCCAGCGGGCCGCCAAGAGCCCGGCAAGAACACAAACAAGGACATCATGAAACATCTGGATATGGAGCGCTGGCCACGCCGCCAGCAATTTCAGTTTTTCACTCAGCTGGACCAGCCCTACTTCAGCCTGTGTGCGGACATCACCATCACCGAACTCTTTCACCGCTGCCAGCGCGACAAGCTGTCCGCCTATCACGCCATCACCCACGCCATCATGACCGTCTGCCATCAGCTGGATTGGACCCGCTGGCGCATCCGCGGCGATCAGGTCATCGAACATGAGCATCTGAGTGCCGGCATCACCACCCTGGGTGAGGATCGGCTGGTGCGTTTTGTCCGGGTGCCTTATTGCGTGGAGTTTGCCGAGTTTTCCCGGCGGATGACATCCCAGTCTGAGATCGCCTGGCAACGGCCAGGACTGTTTGATGAGGAGGGGGATGGGGATGACTCCATCTACATGTCCTGTCTGCCCTGGGTGCGCTTTACCCAGATGACCAACCCCATGCCTTTGAGCCCGGCAGACTCTGTGCCCCGAATTACCTGGGGAAAGTATGATCAGAGTGGCGAGGAGGTGAAGGTGCCGGTGGCCGCGCAGATCCACCATGGATTGGCCGATGGCCTGCACCTTGGAGAGTTTTACGAGGCATTACAGCAACGTATAAACCAGTGTCGTCAATGGCTGTAGCCCCTGTCTGTTCGCTGTATCCAATTTTGAGCGAACAGTTGTAACGAATTCGTTGAGTCGGTCACGGGGTTTGCCTATACTGGGCGCCCCTGTTGTGAGGAAAGACGTCGCCGATGCTGTTACTGTTGCGTTCCCTGACTCTGGCTCTGTTGCTGGTCCTGGTTTCTACCCTTGGTCTGCTGTTGTGCCTGATTCGCCCCTTTCACCGAAATAATGTCCACTACACCGCCAAGGTGTTTGGTGCCGTGGCACCGATCCTCGGTCTCAAGGTGATTCACCGCGGAACCCGAGGCGACGGTGAGCCCGTGGTCTATGTGGGCAACCACCAGAACAACTTCGATCTGTTTACCCACACAGGTTCTGTGCCCAAGGGCACGGTGTCCATGGGCAAGACCAGCCTGAAGTGGATCCCCTTCTTTGGCCAGCTGTACTGGCTGACCGGCAACATTCTGATTGATCGTGGCAACCGCTCCAAGGCGGTTCGCACCCTGAAGCAGGCAGCGGAGAAGATCCGCGGCAAGTCTTTGTCTGTTTGGATCTTCCCAGAAGGCACCCGCTCCCGTGGCCGTGGTTTGCTGCCCTTCAAGACCGGAGCCTTCCACACCGCCATCCAGGCCGGGGTGCCCATCGTACCGGTGATCGCTTCAGACCAGCATGGAATCAACCTCAATCGCCGCAACAACGGCGTGGTGATCGTCGAGACCCTGGAGCCCATCTGCACCAAGGGCTACTCCAAGGATCAGGTACGTGAGCTGGCGGAAGAGGTCTATGGCCGCATGAAACAGCGCCTGGAAGAGCTGAACAACGAGGCGATGCGACTGGCAGGGGCCAAGCCTGCCCTGGCCTGATATACTGGCGCCAATCTTACCCATTTGGAGATGGTCATGACCATTGAACAACTGATCCTCGAGCAGGAGCAGGAGAACCGCGAGATCGTGGAGGCTCTGCTGGAGGATGGCTCTCAGCCGGACGCCGAGTACGTTATCGAGCACCACTTCTCCGGCTCCAACTTCGACAAGCTGGAGAAGGCGGCGGTAGACGCCTTTAAGGCGGGTTATGAAGTGGAAGACGCCGAAGAGCTGGAGCTGGATGACGGCGCCGTGGTGTTTGCCTTTGACGCCGTGATTGAGCACAAACTTGAGGTGGAGCGCCTGAATAAAGACACCAAGACCTTGATCGAACTGGCCGACAAGCACGGCATCCAGTACGACGGCTGGGGCACCTACTTTGTGGAATAAACACCCGGGTGTTGTTCTCATTCGCCAGTGATGGCGAAATTAAAAAAGCGCCGTCAGGCGCTTTTTTTGTGGCTTAGACACGCCGGTTCAGGCAGGCGCTGTGTCTGGGGCCGATGGGACTGCCGGGGAGGCGTATGTCAATTGCCTCGGCCCGTATGGCGAGCCCAAGAGCTTGCTGGCCGCAATGCCGGAGACTATAGTCTGTGTCTCATAGGGGGGACAGAGTATGACGGATCAGCAGCCTCAGCAGGAGCGTCGCAGCATCAATCGGCGTCAGAACTCGGATCGTCGTCAGTATCTACGTTGGGAGCCAGGAAAGAAGGAGAGACGACGGGGATGGGGGCGTCGCAAGGAGGATGGCCTTCAGGGGTACTGGCAGGATTAGTCTCGGGCGCGGTCAGCTGGCCTTGGCCAGGATGCAGCGGTTACGGCCCTGACGCTTGGCTTCATACAGGGCTTTGTCAGCCTTTTCGAACCACACCTTATTGTTCTCCAGGCCCTCATGGTAGGGAGCATAACCGATGCTGACGGTAAAGCTGGCCACGCCGGCATCGGTCTCCACGGTCAACTCAGACATGGTGCTGCGAATGCGCTCAGCCAGCAGCTGTGCCTGCTCCTGGGTGGTTTCCGGCAGCAACAGGGTAAACTCCTCGCCGCCGTAGCGAGCCGCCACATCGCTCTTTCTCAGCAGTTGCCCCAGTTTCTGACCCACTGCCGCCAACACCAGGTCACCGGCACTGTGACCCAGGGTGTCGTTGATGGACTTGAAGTGGTCGATGTCCAGCACCATCAAGGTGGAGGGGTGACCATAGCGGCGACTGCGCTCAAACTCCTGATCCAGGTGTTGCTGCCACATGCGGCGGTTGGCCAGCCCGGTAAGGGTATCAATCTGGCTCATCTTCGACAGCGCCTGACGGTGGTTGGCTTCGACGGTAACGTCGTACACCACCAGAGCCACGTTATTCACCTCGGCAAACCGGTTGCTTAGTGGCTGAATGGTCAGGTTCTGGTACATGTAGGGGCTCTGGCCGGTCACCGGGCGGGAGTTGGGGAACTTGAAGATGTAGGGCCGCTGCTCCCAGGTGGTGAAGGCGCGGTTATTCAGCAGGAAGGCGGTCTCCAGCTTGCTGGTGAGCCACTCCTCCGGTAACTCTTCGAACAGGTCAAAGACCCGCTTGCCGCGCACCTGGGAGGCTCTGAGGCCACTGTGGTTCTCCATGAAGCTGTTCCACAGGTGGATGCGGAACTGTCGGTCCAGCACCACCAGGCCCACTTCAATAGTCTGAACCAGCTGGGTCAGCAGGTGCAGGGCATCGAGTTCGGCATTGTGGGAGTGCTGGTTTGGCATGGATTACACCAGGTCCTTGAGTTGGGTCTGCAGCAGGGCCCAGCTGGATTGGGGCAGCAGCAGCAACAGGTCGCAATTTAGCTTATGTTGCTCCTGTCGGTAGCTGATTTCAATGGCGTAGACCTCTCCGCTGAGGCTGTTGACCTCCTTGGAGTGGCGCCAAATGATGGGCGGGCTTTGACTGAAGGCCACATGTAACTGTTCTGACAGGCTGTTTAGGAAGGCGCCAAACAACAGGTTGGCGGCATCCATCAGGATCTCCTCCTGCTGGGCGGCGGTTTCACCCTTGAGGCCAAACAGCTGGCTGAGGTCGGTTTCGTTGATGTCGTGAAACAGCAGCAAGGCTTCGCCGGCGATACCGGCGCCGATGAACCCCTGGCTGAGGATCTGGGTGTATTGATCCTGGCGGGCGGAGGTGAGCATCATCTCCAGGTCACGACTGCTCCAGTGGGAGACCTTGGGCACAGGCAGCTGAACGAAGTCGTCGATCACCTTGGCCAGCAGCGACGCGGTGCGACCCATGGCGACATTGCAGATTTCGCGCAGGGCGTCCTCCAGGCTGACGCTGCCGGTGTCGACCATGTTTGTCGCCGTGCCGGTTTCGATCCTCAGCCTGGCCAGTGCCGAGGCCAGATCCGCGGTGTTGACTGGCTTCTTGATGAAGTCCAGAGCACCCAGCGTCTTTACCCGGGTCAGGGCTTGGGGTTGGATATCGGCGGAAACCACGATAGTCTGAGGCTTGGAGGTCTGACCAGAGAGGGCCTCCAGGACCTGATAGCCATCCAGGCCAGGCATGTTGAGGTCAAGAAACAGCAGCTCGTAGCTGGATTGTTTCAGCATCTCAAGGGCCCGTTCGCCGTTTTCGGCGAAGGCTATGTCACTGCAAAGGCCCGACGGCAAAGTTCTGGCCAGTTGCTTACGGGCCAGCGCAGAGTCATCGCAAATTAGAACCTTAATGGTGGTGCCTCCCTGCCCTGGGTCTAAATGACCTTTTTATCGAAACTCGTAAAAAGAGCATTCTATTGAATTAATTTATAAATGTCATGATCTTGACGGTGATGAATTTCTGACAACTAAGGAGTGGTTATGTCGGAAAAAGTAATTTTAAGTGTCCTGGACGGCATCGCCCTGGTGGAGATGAATCGTCCCGATAAGTGTAATGCCCTGGACTACGACCTATTCAAAGCCTTGGTAGATGTACAAAAACGCATCGCGGGCATGAGGGAAATTCGTGCGGTCATCCTTACCGGACGAGGCAAGGATTTTTGTTCCGGCATAGACATAAAGTCCATGTTTACCTCCCCTTCAATCGCAATGAAGTTGCTGTTTAAGTTATGGCCGTGGCAGGCAAACCGGGCTCAGAGGGTTAGCACCGGCTGGCGGGACCTGCCGGTACCGGTGATCGCCTCCATCCAGGGACGCTGTTGGGGGGGAGGCATGCAGATCGCCCTGGGGGCGGATTTCCGCATTGCCGAGTCCGACGCCACCCTGGCGGTGATGGAGGGGCGCTGGGGGTTGATTCCCGACATGGGCGGGACCCTGGCGTTGCGCGAGCAGATGCCACAGGACCAGGCATTGATGCTCTCCATGCTGGCAGAGCCTGTGAATGCCGACGAGGCGCTCAGGCTGAATCTGGTCACCGAAGTGGTGGATGATGCCATGGGACGCAGCCAGGAGCTGGCCAAGGCCCTGGCGCAGCGCTCACCCAATGCCCTGGCCGAAGTCAAACGCCTGTATAAGACCCGCGGCTTTGGTTCCAATGGCTCGGTTCTTTTGGGCGAAACTTTGGGCCAGATAAAGGCGATGTTCTCAAAGAATCAGAGAATTGCCGTAGCCAGACAGCAGGGAAAAGAGCGAAATTATTTACCGAGATAGTGCCCTGACAGTTTCATTTTCGCCAGGTGAAAGTCGGGTGCAAATAGTGAATTAGGAGCAAGGAAGACAAATAAAAAAACGCCCCGCATCAGCGGGGCGTTTTCTTTTCTGATTACTCGTCGAGGAAGCTCTTGAGAATTTCAGAACGGGAGGGGTGACGCAGCTTACGCAGCGCTTTGGCCTCAATCTGACGAATACGCTCGCGGGTCACGTCAAACTGCTTGCCCACCTCTTCCAGGGTGTGGTCGGTGTTCATGTCGATACCGAAACGCATGCGCAGCACCTTGGCTTCACGGGCGGTCAGCCCTTCCAGAACCTCATTGGTGGCCACTTTCAGGCTTTCGCTGGTGGCGGCATCGATGGGCTGGGCCAGGGTGGTATCTTCGATGAAGTCACCCAGATGGGAGTCTTCATCATCACCAATGGGCGTCTCCATGGAGATGGGCTCTTTGGCGATCTTCAGCACCTTGCGGATCTTGTCTTCCGGCATCAGCATCCGCTCAGCCAGCTCTTCCGGGGTGGCTTCACGGCCCATCTCCTGAAGCATCTGACGGGAGATGCGGTTCAGCTTGTTGATGGTCTCGATCATGTGCACCGGAATACGGATGGTACGAGCCTGGTCCGCAATGGAGCGGGTGATCGCCTGACGAATCCACCAGGTGGCGTAGGTGGAGAACTTGTAGCCGCGACGGTATTCGAACTTGTCTACCGCCTTCATCAGACCGATGTTACCTTCCTGGATCAGATCCAGGAACTGCAGACCCCGGTTGGTGTACTTCTTGGCGATGGAGATCACCAGACGCAGGTTGGCTTCCACCATCTCTTTCTTGGCTCGGCGGGCCTTGGCTTCACCGATGGACATGCGACGGTTGATGTCCTTGATGCGACCGATGGTCAGGCGGGTTTCCACCTCAACCTGGCCCAGTTTGGTCTGGCAACGGGACACTTCGTCCTGCACCTTGGCCAGGGCATCGCTGTAGCTCTTGCCGGCGGCCACTTCGGTCTGCAGCCAGCTGTCGTCGGTTTCGCTGCCGGCGAAGACTTTCATGAAGTTCTTCTTGGGCATCTTCGCCTGCTCAACACAGAGCTTCATGATCAGGCGTTCCTGGATGCGTACGCGATCCATCATGGTACGCATGTTGCCAACCAGATGATCGAACTGCTTGGGTACCAGACGGAACTGCTTGAACAGCTCAGACAGGCGGGTCACCACCATGGCCACTTCGACGGAGTCGTGACCGTGATCGGCGATCGCCTGCTGGGCCAGCTCATAGTGCTTGCGCAGTTCGGCAAACTTCTCACGGGCCTCTTCCGGATCCGGGCCGGAGGAGGTCTCCTCTTCGTCGTCGTCATCCTCGTCGTCTTCATCGTCCAGGTCTTCCTGAGACAGTTCGGAGCCGACGTGGGTGGCGGTCGGGGCGACGTTGTTCTGGTCTTCATCTTCGGAGACAAAGCCGGAGATGATCTCAGACAGGCGGATCTCATCCGCCTCGAAACGATCCCACTGATCCAGAAGGAAGGAGATCGCTTCCGGGTACTCGGCGACGGAGCACTGTACCTGGTTGATGCCATCCTCGATGCGCTTGGCGATCAGAATCTCGCCTTCGCGGGTCAGCAGTTCCACCGTACCCATCTCACGCATGTACATGCGCACAGGGTCAGTGGTGCGGCCCAGTTCGCCCTCTACGCTGGCCAGCACCTGAGCGGCGGCTTCGGCAGCGTCTTCATCCGTGGCGTCTTCCGACATCATCAGGTCATCGCTGTCCGGGGCGGACTCGAAAACCTGAATACCCATGTCGTTTATCATCTGGATAATATCTTCGATCTGATCGGAATCGATCATATCCGCCGGAAGGTGGTCGTTCACCTCGGCGTAGGTCAAGTAGCCCTGCTCTTTGCCTTTGGCTACCAGAAGCTTGAGTTGTGACTGCGGAGTTTGATCCATAGATATCATCCACTTACTTATGCGAACAGAGTGTTTGAGCGACAGCCGCGCAAATAGCCAATTATAGCGTTTCGGCGGGTCAATCGCTAGCCTTTGCCGGGGCCTTAAGCCCCTGTAATAACAGATTCATCTCTTGCAATTGACGTAGCTCATCGGTGGATATTGAACCATCACGCGCTTTACGTTGCAGTTGCTCTGACATCTGTTCAAAAAAACGTTGGTTTAACCATAATAAACAGTCGGTAAACTCCTGGCGGTAAGCGGACTCATCACTGAGCTCCAGTTTCCAGTTCAGCAGTTTACATAAGGTGCCGTGTTCAGGACGGCCCCTGAACCGCTCCATCAGCTGACCCGTGGTCAGCGGTTCCGGGCGGCAGATCTCCAGCATCTCCCGAAGCAGCGGCAAGCCGGCCATCTCCAGGTGTTGCAACTCCTCCTGCACCGGCATGTTGTGGCCCAGTGAAGGCTGTTGCTGCAGCAGGGCAATGGCCCGCCGAACCGGCGTGCCGCGTCCCTGAGCCCCGGTGGGCTGAACCACCTGAGGCGCACTCCGTTGTCGCAGTGAGTCTGCCCCCCAGCCGAGCTCGGTGCGCAGCCGGGCAAACAGACTCTCTTTGAGCAGACCATCGGGCACCTTATTGAGCAGGGGCTCCATGGTGCTGGCCAGGTGGGCTTTGCCCTCCTGGCTGGAGAGATCTGCGTCGGACAGCAGGGTGTCAAACAGGTAATCGGAGAGGGGCATCGCCTTCTCCACTAGGGCTTCAAACGCCTCTTTACCCTGTTTCCGCACCAGGCTGTCCGGATCCTCCCCGTCGGGAAGGAACATGAATTTCAGTTGGATGCCATCCCTCAAATGGGGCAGGGCAGTTTCCATCGCCCGCCAGGCGGCTTCCCGGCCGGCGTTATCGCCGTCGTAGCAGCAGATCACCTGCTTACTGGTACGCACCAGCAGCTGCATCTGGTCTGCGGTGGTGGAGGTGCCCAGGGAGGCCACCGCATAGGGCACCCCATGCTGTGCCAGGGCCACCACATCCATATAGCCTTCGACCACCAGAATTCTGGCGGGGTTCCTGTCGTGCTGCTTCAGCTCATACAGGCCATAGAGTTCACGCCCCTTGTGAAAGATGGGGGTTTCCGGCGAGTTCAGGTATTTGGGGGTGCCGTCACCCAACACCCGGCCCCCGAAGGCCACCACCCGGCCGCGTCGGTCGCGGATGGGAAACATCAGCCGGTCGCGGAAGCGATCGTAGCTTCGGCCACCCCCCTCCTTGGCGATCAGCATGCCGCATTCGGTCAGCACGTTCAGGCCGGTGGGGTTCTGTTTGTGTTGCGACTGCAGGTTGTCCCAGCCATCCGGGGCAAAGCCGATGCCGAATTTCTTGACGGTTTCGCCATCCAGGCCGCGGGAGCGAATGTAGTCGATCACCTTCTGGCGCTGGGCATGCTTACGCAGCTGCAGTTGGAAAAAGCGGGCGGCCCAGTCCATCAGCTCATAGTGGCTGGTGAGTTTGGGGGCCTGTTGCTGGCGGGCGCTCTGGCCCTGCTCCCTGGGGACCTCGAGGCCCACAGTGGATGCCAGATCCTCGATGGCGTCGAGGAACTCCAGCCGGTCATACTCCATCACAAAGTCCAGGGCATTGCCGTGGGCGCCACAGCCAAAACAGTGATAGAACTGCTTATCCTGACTGACGGTGAAGGAGGGGGATTTTTCGTTGTGGAATGGGCAACAGGCGCTGTGATTCTTGCCTGTTTTCTTAAGTTTTACGCGTGCGTCGATCAGATCGACAATGTCGACTCGGGCCAGTAGCTGGTCAATGAAATCTCTGGGGATACGCCCTGCCACTTACTTTTGAGTCTCCGAGGTGCTATCGATTAGAGACGAACAAGCCGTGCAGGGCACGGCTTGTTTCACGCTAAGGCAAGATGGCTTAGCTCAGACGGGCCTTAATCAGACCACTGACCGCGCCCATGTCGGCACGACCCTGAACCTGAGGCTTCAGCAGCCCCATCACCTTGCCCATATCCTGCATTGAGCTGGCACCGGAATCAGCCAGTGCCTTGTCTACCAGAGCGCCCAGCTCCTCCTCGGTCAGAGGCTGAGGAAGAAACTCCTGCAGCACAACAACTTCGGCGGCTTCCACGTCGGCCAGATCCTGTCGGCCTGCGGCCTCAAACTGACTGATGGAATCGCGACGCTGCTTGACCATCTTGGTCAGAACCGCGGTGATTTCATCGTCGGTCAGGGTTTTCTGACCGTCTACCTCTTGCTGCTTAACCGCAGCCAGAGCCAGGCGGATGGTGCCCAGGCGTGCCTTATCTTTGGCACGCATGGCAGCTTTCTGCTCGTCTTTGAGACGCTCAATTACGGACATCGTAAACTCTGCTTAGTACAGGCGGGTACGACGAGCGTTTTCGCGAGACAGCTTCTTAGCGTGACGCTTGGAAGCAGCAGCTTTGGCGCGCTTGCGTGCAGTGGTAGGCTTCTCATAGTGCTCGCGGCGACGTACTTCAGACAGGATACCTGCCTTTTCGCAGGAACGCTTGAAGCGACGCAGGGCTACGTCAAAGGGCTCGTTTTCACGTACTTTAATTACTGGCATCTGCCACTCACCTCAATAAATTGGGTTTGAGCTGGTCATCTTTTGACCGGCGTAAGTTCAAAATGGTGCGAAATTCTACTCTGAACCGCACTGGCTTGTAAAGGGGCGTTCACCTGTCTTGAGGAACTTGGGTAACAACCAAAGCAAAATCACCTCTCAACCCTTTATGGTGAAAGGAGATTTTGGGTTGTGCCCGGTGAGCTTTCCCCGGGTTAAGGGCGGTTGTGCCGGCCGGGATTGGTATCCTGGCCAAGGCGCAGGTAGAATTGCCGCCTTCAACTATTGATATGAGAGTCTAGCATGCGACTGTTGGGAATCGAAACTTCCTGTGATGAAACTGGTATCGCCATCTACGATGATGAGCGCGGGCTGTTGTCACACGCCCTCTACAGTCAGGTGAAACTGCATGCGGATTACGGCGGCGTTGTGCCTGAACTGGCCTCCCGGGACCACGTACGCAAGATCGTGCCCCTGGTGAAGGAAGCGGTGGCCAATGCCGGCCTGACCTCGGATGAGATTGACGGTATCGCCTACACCTCGGGCCCCGGCCTGGTGGGGGCGCTGCTGGTGGGCGCCTGCGTCGGTCGCAGCCTGGCCTTTGCCTGGAACATCCCTGCGGTGGCGGTACACCACATGGAGGGTCACCTGCTGGCACCCATGCTGGAGGAGACGCCCCCCCCATTCCCCTTTGTTGCCCTGCTGGTCTCTGGTGGCCACACCATGCTGGTGCGCGTAGACGGCATCGGCCAGTATCAGGCCCTGGGCGAATCCATCGACGATGCCGCCGGTGAGGCGTTTGACAAGACCGCCAAGCTGATGGGGTTGGATTACCCTGGCGGACCGCTGTTGGCCAAACTGGCGGAAAAGGGCACGCCGGGACGTTTTACCTTCCCGCGCCCCATGTGCGACCGCCCTGGCCTGGATTTCAGCTTCTCCGGCCTCAAGACCTTTGCCGCCAACACCATCGCCGCCGAAGGCGACGATGAGCAGACTCGGGCCGACATCGCCCGGGCGTTCGAGGACGCCGTGGTGGACACCCTGGCGATCAAGTGCCGCCGGGCCCTGAAGGAGACCGGGCTGAACCGCCTGGTGATCGCCGGTGGGGTGAGCGCCAATAAACATCTGCGCGCCCAATTGGCGGCGATGATGGCCAAGCAGAAGGGGGAGGTGTACTACCCCCGCAATGAGTTCTGTACCGACAACGGTGCGATGATCGCCTACGCGGGTCTGCAGCGACTCAAGGCCGGTGAAACCCAGCCTCTGTCAGTGAAGTGTCAGCCGCGCTGGCCTCTGGATACCCTCAAGGCGCCGGGGGCTGCTTAGCCTTCGCCTTCAGGCGTTCCGACACCTTGGGCTCTTTGCCCTGCCACAGGCGCACCAGGTTGGGCTGGTGCCGCCAGATGATCAGCAGACACAGCAGCACCACCGACAGGGTGTACTGGGGTTTGATCAGGTAGGTATATAAAGGGGCCAGCATCGAGGTGATCACCGCACCCAGAGAGGCGTACTGGGTCAGCCAGACGATCACCACCCAGGTGGCGATGATCAGCAGACCCATCCAGTCGCTGATGGGCGCCAGGGCGCCGAGGGCGGTGGCCACCCCTTTGCCGCCACGAAAACCGAAGAACACCGGATAGATGTGGCCCAGGCAGGCGGCGATGCCGATAAAGGCCAAAGAGAGGGGATCGATCCCCAGATGGTAACTGGTCCACACCGGAATGGTGCCCTTGAGCACGTCAAACAGCAGCACCATCACCGCGGCGCTCTTTCCCCCCAGCCTGAGTACATTGGTGGCCCCCGGGTTGTTGGAGCCGCTGGTTCTGGGATCGGGTAACCCTTTGAGCTTGCACACCAATACCGCACTGGATACGGAACCCAGCAGGTAGGCAAACAGGATCATCATCAGGGTCATCGAAACGGCGCGTCCTTTTCTGCGTTAATGGCCACCCCAGGCGGTGGTTGCGGTTTGCCGCGATGGGGTAAAAGGCTTTATGATTCCGCCACACCCGCCTACGGACAGGATATTAGGGTATCTAACCTTTGATTGGAGTACCAGAGTTGCAAGCAGATACGGTTTTCGTCGACCAGCTGAAATGTGAAGCGGTCATCGGGGTATTTGACTGGGAGAAGCAGATCACCCAGACCCTGTTTATTGACCTGGAGATGAGTTGGGACAACCGGCCGGCCGCCGCCTCGGACGACTACCGCCACGCCCTGTGTTACGACACCGTCTCCACTGCCGTCACCGAACTGGTGGAGGGCACGCCCCACGAGTTGGTGGAAACCGTGGCAGAAAAAGTGGCTGAGCTGATTCGCAGCCGTTTCGGCGTCCACTGGGTCAAGGTGACGGTCAATAAGCCCGGTGCGGTGAAAAATGCCGCCAACCTTGGGGTGCGCATTGAGCGGGGCAGCAGGACCAACCCGTGACCCGTATCTACATCAGCGTGGGCAGTAACATCTGCCCCAGAGAGAATATCCCTCCCGCTCTGGATGACCTGTTTCGCCACTTTGGCCCCCTGACTCTGTCCAGGGTGTTCGAGAGCGAAGCCGTGGGCTTTGACGGAGACAACTTCCTGAACTTTGTGGTGGCCTGCGACTCCAAGCTCTCTCTGGCAGAGACTGCCGCAACCCTGCGAAAGATGGAGCTGGCCCATGGTCGCGCCCCGAACGCTCAGAAGTTTTCCAGCCGCACCGTGGATCTGGATCTGCTGCTCTTTGGCGAGACTCAGTGCCAGCAGCCCCTGGTGTTGCCCAGGCCAGAGATTCGATTCAACGCCTTTGTGTTGTGGCCCCTGGCCGAACTGGCTCCCGAACTGGTGATGCCCGGCGATGACGCTCCCCTGTCACAGTTGTGGCAGGACTTCGATAAGACTCAACAGAAACTATGGCCTGTGGAATTCCACTGGTCACCCTCCGGAGACATGCAGTAAATGGATCTGATACAAGCCTTCTGGCTCGCCCTGATTCAGGGGATCACCGAATTTCTACCCATCTCCAGCTCGGCGCACCTGATTCTGCCGTCACAGCTGCTGGGCTGGCCGGATCAGGGGCTGGCTTTTGATGCCATCGTCAACCTGGGTACCCTGGCGGCGGTGGTGATCTACTTCCGCCAGGATGTGATCTCTCTGCTGACCGCCTGGCTGCGCTCCCTGGGCGGGCATCACAGTGAGCAAAGCAAGCTGGCGTGGCTCATTGTTCTGGGCACCATTCCCGTAGGGCTTTCCGGCCTGCTGTTCAACGATTTCATCGCCACCCATTTTCGCAGCACCCTGGTGGTGGCTTGCTCCACCCTGATCTTCGGCCTGCTGCTGTGGTGGGCAGACGCCAAGCCCAGTGAGAAGCGCGGCATCGAGGATCTGACCTGGCAGCTGGTGCTCTTTATCGGCATCGCCCAGGCGATGGCGTTGATCCCCGGCACCTCCCGCTCCGGCGTCACCATTACGGCGGCCCTGCTGGTGGGGTTGAATCGGGTCTCTGCTGCCCGATTCTCCTTCCTGCTGGCGATCCCTGTGGGGGCGCTGGCCGGCGGCTATGAGGCCCTGGGACTGATTGGCAACCCTGATCCGGTCAACTGGTCTCCCCTGGGCGTCGCTCTGGTGGCGGCCTTTGTGTCCGCCTATCTGTGTATTCACTACTTCCTGAAGATGATCAGTAATATGGGCATGCTACCCTTCGTCATCTACCGTCTGGTTCTGGCTGGCGTGCTGTTCGCCTTCTTCGTCTGACCCAGACCGGCGCAATGAGCGGCCCACAGGGCCGCTTTTTTGTACCCGGCTGTCACAGACAGGCCGCCTTCGAGAATCCAGGGGAGGGCGCTAGCCGCCACCCACACAGGGGCAGTCCGGTGGCAGCACCAGGTTGATGGCGCCGGGATGGACCTGAAAGCGGATCCGGGAGGCGTGGATCGGTTCGCCATCCAGGTTCATTGGCATTGGATCGTCGGCCTGGTACTCGGCCCAGGGCAATTGCATCCAGGTGACAAAGCGGTTGTCCGGCGCCGGCGACTCCAGCTCCTTCAGAACCTGGGGCAGGTCCTGGGGGGTAAAGGCGGAGAGGCCGACGAAGTCCAGCAGGCCGTCGTCGATGCAGGCCATAGGGGCCAGCGGCTGACCGCCTCCGGCCTGACGGCCATTGCACACCGCCCCCACCAGGATGCGGTTCTCCAGCGGGCCGTTGGGGGTGAGTAGCTGCCCCTCGTAGGGTTCGAATTTTAACGCCTGCAGCAGGCCATTAAGGGTGTAGGCGCCTCCACCAAGGAAGTTCTTCAGGGCCACCGGAGTGGTGGCGGTGACCCGGGCGCCAAAACCGCCGCTGGCGACGTTGATGAAGTAACGTTCGTTGGCACTGGCTACGTCCACCGGCCTAGATTGCCCATCTCGAGCCAGGGCAAGAGCCGCTTCCACCTCCGTGGGAATGGCGCAGGCAGTGGCAAAGTCGTTGGCGGTGCCCAGGGGCAGGATCGCCAGCTGTGGTCTTCGCTCCCTGGGGTGGGCCATCAGCGCCGATACCAGCTCGTTGACCGTACCGTCACCTCCCCCAGCCACCAGCCGGGGGCACCCCTCGTCGATCGCTTCTGTCACCAGCCTGGCGACGTCGTCCCCCTCCCAGGTGACTCGCACCTCGATGGGGCCGTGGTGGCGCAGGGCCAGGATCCCCTGGCGAACCGGATCCTGGTTTGCTTTTTTGCCATTGAGGATAAGACGCATCGGACACTCCCTGATCATGTCGGTGAGTTAACCCAAATGGATGAGGAGGAGTTTGGCGACGTGAACAACTGCAAAAGAACGAGGCCGAGTCATGTTGAGAGGGGTTGGGAGGCCGGGCGGCCTCCCGGATGCGGTCAGAACTGATAGTCCAGCTTGGCCCAAAGGGTGCGACCCGGCTCATTCACCTGGCGGGTGCGCTCTTCCGGCGGAAGCAGGTCGTTGCCGGCACCGCTTTTGCTGATGTGCTCGGCGTAGGCCTTGTCCAGCAGGTTGTCGATGCCCATGCTCAGGGTGAAGTCGTCGGCGAAGCGCCAGGCGCCATTGAGGGAGACCACCCCGAAGCCGGCGGTTTCCCCCAGGTCCTGGCCAACGATGTTACCCTGGCCGACGGCCACTCTGTCCTGCCTGGCCACCAGTCGCCACAGGGCGCCGAAGCTCCAGCTCTCCCGCTCATAGTTGAGGGCCAGCTTGCCCTCCAGGGGAGAGATCTGGCCCAGGGGGCGATCCTCGCTGTCGTTCTCCCCGCGGCTGTACGCCAGGGTGGTGACCCATTGCCAATGGTCGGCGAAGGTCCAGGTCAGTCCGGCCTCGCCGCCCCACAGGGTGGCGTCGATGTTGCGGGCCGATGGCATGCTGTTGTTGTCGATCAGGATGTAATCGCTCAGATCTGCATAGAACAGCGACAGGGACAGCTCGACCGGACCCTGATAGATCCAGCCCAGATCCAGCTGGTCGGTGGTTTCCGGATCCAGCGTCAGGGTCTTGCCTGCCATCATCACCTCCCAGTAGTCGGCGATGCGTTCTGCGTGACCGAAGCCGGCGTACCATTGGTGTTGACCCTGGGTCAGCTCATAACGGGCAAAGCCGGAGAACAGGGTGTCGTCCCGGCTGTTGTCCTTGTTGTCACCCGCCCAGCTGCCGCGCAGGTCGGTGGTCCACTGATCCAGACGGGCGCCAGCCTTGATCACCCCCTGACTCAGCTGATAGTCCGACTCCATGAACAGTCCGATGCTCTGCTGGTTGAACACCTCCTTGAAGGGGGCGGCCTCCAACTGATCCAGGCTCTTGCCGCCGCGCATATCCTGGGTGCTGTCCAGGGCGTCCAGCCCCAGGGTCAGCTGCCAGGGTTCAGTGGGTGCCAACTCCAGCCAGAGGTGGCCGCCATAGGTGGTGCGCCTGGGGTTCATCCCCATGGGCAGGTTGTCCGGATCGCTAATGGGGCGATCGAACTGATCCATGATGTGATCGTTTTCATTGGCGTAGATCTGGAACTCGATGGATTTGGCCCAGTCGCTGTCCAGGTTGCTGCGCATCAGCAGCGACAGGTTCTCGTTGTCTATCTGCCGGGCCTTGTTGGCCCGGTCGGCGTACTCGGCGCTGCCCTGGGAGTAGCCGTAGCTCAGCTCCACCACCTGACCCTGACTCGGGGTCCAGCCAAAGGCGGTGTTGACGCTCTGGCGGTCGTATTCGGACTGCATCATTTCGCCGTTGCCATCTTCATAGTCGTCGCTCTGGGAGCCGTTGATGTCCAGTTGCCAGTAATAGTCCTCGCTGCCGGTAAGCAGCTCCATCAGGTAGTCTTTGCGATCGAAACTGCCGCCGGTGATGCTGGCCCGCCCCTCGGTGCCCGCTTCACTAAGGCCATAGCTGTCCCGGGAGAACACCACGGTGCCGGCACTGCCCACAGGGCCATATTTCACCGTCTGGGGCCCCTTGATCACCCTGACCTCTTCGTAGGTTTCCGGAGAGATGTAGTTGGTGGGGGGATCCATCCGCCCGCCACAGGTGCCCTGCATGTGCTGGCCGTTGTTGACCACGCTGACCCTGGAGCCCGCCATGCCCCGTAAACTGATGTCGCCACCGGAGCCCCCTTTTCGGGTGACGGCAAAGCCCGGAATGGTGCGCAGGTAGCTGGAGCCGTCGAAGGCGGGAATGGGCTGTCTGGGCTTCTTGGGGTCGATGACCACGGTCAGAGGAGACTGCATGGGCTCGGCGGTCACCACGATCACTTCGTCGCAACGGGATTGGTCACAGCTGTTGTCTGCCTCTTGTGCCTGAGCGGGGGCAGAGAGGGTGGCTGCAACGGCTATGGCGCTGGGAAGGAGGGACGCTTTCATGATTATCATCCTGATTTTTTTACTTCTATGGGCTTGTTGCCGCGCATTATTTTCGCTCTGAGCCGAGTTCGGCAATGGCCATGGGGCAAAGTGCGACAATCGGTCGCAGCCGCCGAGGAGTCGTGATTTCTGATGAGGTTTTTTTAGGAGTTTTTATACGCTGGCGCCGTTATTCCACGGCGCCTTATCACCCTGTGGAGGATTCGTCGTTGCAATCCTTGTAGGAAAATGGCGCTCGAGACGGAAGGGCGATCTCTGGTTTTTCCCCAAGACGTGGCGAGGGCAGACAGGCGCTCCTAGACTTGCGAAGCCTGAGGTCAGTGATGGACCTCTGAGATCTACTCAAAGCATACAAAGGATTGAACTATGAGCACTTCCAAAGATATTCAAACCGGCCTGTTTCCCGTTTCCTACCAGATTGCCTTGGGCACCAAGGAGATGCCCATCCTCGGCGGCGCCTCCCTGACCCTGAAGCTGCTGGTGGACACGGTCAACAAGAGTGTGTCCGGTGTGGGCCACATCTTTCAGCCTGTCAGCCCCCCGATCAATGTGGTGTCCCAGTTCACCGGAGAGTGGTCCTACATGTGCACCATGAAGGATTGCCACATTCTGGTGGTGGCGGAAGGGTTCGACATCAGCCCGCTGCTGGTGGGCGGTCACCCCATTGAGCATAAGAACGCCAAACTGAGGATGGTGATGAACGAGGACTGGCAGTCCGGGGTGGCCAACTTCTCCTTCTTTGCCCGTGGTCAGTGGCACGAAGTGGAGGGAGCCCGGGTCGAGCTGGTGAACATCGATGCTCAGCAGAGCAGCAAGAAACTGGTTGAGAAGGCCCAGGAGAAGAAGCCGACCGTGGAAGCTTAACGGCTGACTGGAGAAAGCAAAGCCACCGCCAAGGCGGTGGCTTTTTGATTGCGACTGAACTCAGGAGTTGAGGTGATGCCGGGCGTAGGCCAGAACGTACTCAGTGCCCTCCTCAATACAGGTCAGTTCGTTCTTGGAGATGGTTTCTGCTTCCCCCACCTTTCCCAGTGTATTGATGGGACGGATGGTGATCATTTCATCCAGGTAGCCCAGGGTTTCCCCAAGCAACATCATATCTTCGATGTGGTAGGAGACGATCAATCTGTTGCTGATGATGCGCGCTAGCAGTCGATCAAAGGTTTCAGGGAAGGATTGAAGTTCATCGGACCGTGGAGCGTGGTTTGTTTTTTCGAAGAGCTCTGAATAGAAACGGCTTTGCTCATCGTCGATAAGGTGATGAATGCTCTCAAGTCTGACATGCGCCAAACCGTCAAAGTGAAAGTCTGTGGCCTGATGAATCGTGAGATAATCGGATTGCACACTCATCAGCTCACCAATTAAATGGTCATCTTCACCGATATCAAGATGAATCATTTGGCCTGGCTTTGTGGCTTGCAGCAGCTTGTCGCGGTTCATCATTTTACCCAATGGCTGCAGTGGTCCTGGCGCAGCCCCTTCCCGCTTCTTTGGCGGCGTAGACGCCCCGGTCGGCGGCCTTGATCAAGGCTTCGAAATCCTCTGTCTTCGGTATTTGACTGGCAAAGCCCAGGCTGATGCTGCCCTGCCAGGGCGCACCGCCGGTGGCCACCCTGAGCGCAGCCACCTTGTTCACCAGCTGCTGTGCCAGAATCTGACCACCGGCCAGGTCGGTATTGGGGCAAAGCACCAGGAACTCGTCACCGCCGAGACGGCACACCAGATCATCGGTGCGTACCGCGCCTCTGAGGGTCCTGGCCAGCTCGATGAGCACCTGATCCCCGGCATCGTGTCCATAGGTGTCGTTGACCTGCTTGAAGTAGTCGGCATCCACCAGCATCGCTGTCACCGGCAGTTTTTTCTCTTCTCCCTCTTTCCACAAGGCCTCTAAGGTCTGCATGGCGTGGCGCCGATTGGGCAGCTGGGTCAGGGTGTCGGTGAGGGAGAGCAGCTCAAGATGGCGGTTGGCTTCACTGAGTTCCAGGGTGCGTTTGGCCACCTTCTCTTCCAGAGTCAGGTTGAGTTCCTGCAACTCCTGATTGCGGGCAGAGACCTGTTTAAACAACTGGCCAATGGCGTCGAGCAGGGTGCTGGTGGCCGGGTCCTGGCTGCGCTGCTGTTCGTCGAAGGCGTCGGCTGCCGGGATGCCTGCCTCTATCCGCTCCAACTGGCGGGCCATGTTCTGGTCCTGCCCTAGGATGTGGTATGCGAGCCAGTGGATCAGAAACTCCAGCATGTAACCGGCGGAGGTCTCGGTGTTGACCGATTGCTGCAGTATGGCCACCTCCCGGAGGAAGTGACGATGGTCGTCGATATGGTGCTTCAAATGGCGGCAGTCGATCCCCTGGGCCACCATCAGGGCCTCTTCATCCTGGAAGTGGTCGTGGGCATAATCCGCCAGTTTTTGAATCAGCTCCCGAGCTCGTTGTTCATCGAATCTGTTCTCGGTGAGAAGATTGCCCAATCCATTGATCAGGCTGACCAGCTCCTGGTGCTGGCTGTCTACGCTGTCGAAGCCGGTAACGAAGTTTTTGTTCCAGTTGAAGGATTTCATCCGCGCATTTTATGTGAGTGACAAAGCTTGAAGTCATACTAGCCACTCGGAACAGCAATGCCTATGGCCTATCCGACATAATTCACATTGTTCTCAGCCGGTTAAGTCATAATTTGCGTCGATGATTCATCGACTTAGCTTCATCGGATGAACTTACTCCTGCAGGGCCAACCCTGGGATGATGCTGGTCTGACAGAGTTGAACCAGCACCCGGAAGGGGTGCTCCTCCAGGGCGCCAAAGCCAGCCAGTTGCCTGGCCCTGACCTTGGTCAGCCAGGGGGTAGGCAGGCCGGACAGGAAGCGGGCGGCCAGCTCCGGCGTCAGAGGCTGCTGCAAACTCTGTTGCAGCTTGTCGGCCAGAGGGGAGAGCCAGCGTCGCACTTGTTCCGGATCCGCTTCCGCCAAAGGTTGGGGCTGTGACAGGGTGGCGGTCTCCCCTCGGCAGGCTGAGCAGTGGCCGCAGCGCTCGGGGGCCTGGGGATCGCCAAAATTGGCGGCCAGGGCATGACTCAGGCAGTGGGGTTCCTGCAGCAGCTGCAGCATCTGCTCGATGCGCGCCACCTCCTGCTCCTGCTTGTCGAGGAACTGCTGATGCAGCTGAGCCGCCAGGGGAGCCAGTTCAGGCAGGGGCGTGCGCACCCGGAACACTTCGGTCATCTGCCGGGTTTGCAACTCAACCAACTGTTGTTGGGCCAGGTACTCCAGGGCGGTCATGGCGCGGTTGCGGTCTGAGCCGTATTGAGTGTGGAGGGCATCGAAGTCCGGTTGATACCAGGTGCGGGCTTTGTGACTGTGTTGCAGCAGGGCGCGCAGGAACTGTTGTCGCTCCCCCTCAAACCGGGTGAGCAGGCTGGCTTCTTCGACCAGCAGCTTGAACTTGATCTCGGCAAAGTAGCTGTATTGCGGCTCAATGATTCCCGCCATCTCCAGGTAGACCAGCAGGGTACGCAGGGGCAGCTGGCGGATGTTGCTCAGAGTCGACAGGGAGTTGGGCAGCAGTTCCCACTGGGCCCCTGCGTCGGCCAATGACCGAAGCACTGCCTGGATGCCCGACAGTTCCGGGGTGTCGCCAAAGACGAAGTTTTCCAGCAGGGTGCGGTTACCGGTGTCAGCCAGCAGCAGGCAGTGGGACAGTCCGCCATCCCGGCCAGCACGGCCGATCTCCTGGGAGTAGTTTTCCACCGATTTGGGCAGATCGAAGTGGATGACCCGACGGATATCGGCCTTGTCCACACCCATGCCAAAGGCGATGGTGGCCACCACCACGGGCAATTTGCCCGCCATAAAGGCTTGTTGACAGGCGCTGCGTTTCTCATGGTCCATGCCCGCATGGTATGCCCGGGCGCTGACCCCTTGTTGAGTCAGCCATTGGGCCAGTTCATCGGCACTGGCCTGTTGGGTCACATACACAATGGTGGGCGCCTCGGGCTCCCCGGCCAGGGCCTGCAGCAAAGCGCTGCGCTTATGGCCGCCGCTCACTCCCCTCACCGTCAGATCCAGGTTGGGGCGATAGAAGCCGGTGGTTTCCACCCCGGTTTCGGGGATCTCAAATCGGGCACACATGTCCTCGATGACTCTGGGGGTGGCCGTGGCGGTGAGCAGCAATACCTGGGGGATCTTGAGCCAGCGCCGATAGTGGGGCAGCTTCAGGTAATCGGGCCGAAAGTTATGACCCCACTCGGAGATGCAGTGGGCTTCATCCACCACCAGCATCGACAGGGGAACCTGGCTGATAAACCGGCGGAAGCGCTCATTCTTCAGGCGTTCTACCGATACCATCAGGATCTTCAGTTCCCCACGCTGAGCCTGCTGCATCACTTCCCGGCTCTCTTCGAAGCTCTGGCTGGAGTCGATGGCGGCGGCCGGAATGCCCCGGCGGCGCAGAAACGCCAGCTGATCCTGCATCAGGGCCAGCAGCGGCGAGATCACCAGGGTCAGGTGGGGCAGGGTCAGGGCGGGCAGCTGGTAACACAGGGATTTGCCTGAGCCCGTGGGGAAGATCGCCACGGCGCTGTCACCCGCCATCAGTCGCTGAATCACCGGCTCCTGACCGGGGCGAAATTCATCAAATCCAAAGTGTTGTTTGAGCAGCTGCCTGGGCATTGAGGGCTCCTGGTTGGCCGGGGTCTTTCCAGTCTACGTCAGTGATCTGGGAGGATGGGGCGATTTCAGCCCGGGCGTTGGTCACCCCGGGCGAAGTTCTTACATCATGCCGAGACGATCATCGGGCATCGGCGAGTGCCTGTGTTCGTCTTCGGGTCAGCTCCGTTTTTATGGCCCCGCCCTTGAAGCCGGCCTGGACAATGGGCTTCACCTCAATCTGGTTGGCCAGGGAGAGGGCCTGCCGCAGCCAGGCCGCCTGGGGGTATGGCCGTTGCTCCAGGCCCATCCTGCCCTGGGCGTCCGCCTGACACACCAGGATGAACTGTTCAAACCGCTCTGGCTTGCGCCAGGCATCGACGCCATCGAACAGCTTCAGCAGGGTGGTGGGTTTCAGCTCCAGGGCCCGGTGACCGTGCAGATGCCACCGGCAACCGATCTCCGCCAGCTCTCTGGGGGCGTTGGGCACCTTGAGACGCTGGCACAGATCCGCCAGGGGCGCCAGGCCCCGGGTTTCGTGAGCGATATGCCTGGGCCACTCATGCTGGGGAGTCAGTGCCTTGCCCAAATCATGGGTCAGGGCGGCGAAGCGCACTGCCACCGAGTCGGACAGTTCGCTGGCGCGTTTGAGCACCATCAGGGTGTGAACCAGGGAGTCGATTTCCGGGTGATGGGCCTCGGGCTGGGGCACTCCGTCCAGGGCAGCCAGTTCAGGCATCAGCACCGAAAGGGCGCCGCAGCGATGCAGTACCTCGAAGAACACCCAGGGGCAGGGGCCCGCCAGGGCACGCTCGGCTTCACTCCATACCCGCTCAGGAGTCAGGTGGGACAGCTCTCCGGAGTCGGCGAGTTCGGCCATCAGAGCCAGGGTGTCTTCGGCGACGGTAAAGCCCTGGGGGTGGAAGCGAGCGGCAAAACGGGCCACCCGCAGCACCCGCAATGGATCCTCCACAAAGGCGGGGGAGACATGGCGCAGCACTCTGGCGTCCAGATCCTTCTGGCCCTGGTAGGGGTCGTGCAATTGACCCTGGCTGTCCATGGCGATGGCATTGACCGTCAGATCGCGGCGCAGCAGGTCCTGCTCCAGGGTCACTTCCGGGTCGGAGCAGACCTCGAACCCGGTGTAACCATGGCCGGCCTTGGTCTCGGTGCGGGCCAGGGCGTACTCCTCATGGGTCTGGGGATGCAGAAAGACCGGGAAGCTCTTGCCTACGCTCTGGTAGCCTAACGCCAGCATCTGTTCCGGGGTCGCCCCGACAACCAGATGATCCCTGTCCTTTACTTCCAGCCCCAACAGCTGGTCGCGCACCGCGCCGCCTACCAGGTAGATCTCCACCTTTTTCTCCTAAAAATCGCTGTTTCGTCATTATATGGCCTGGTGGCTTTGACAAGCCAGATGACACCCCTTACCTTGGGCGAATTCGACCAAGAACCGCGCAAAAGCTATGTATAAGGGATTTTATGGGCTAGCGGAGAGCCCCTTCTCCATCGCCCCCAACCCAGCCTTCCTGTTTCTCAGCGGCCGACATCGTGAGGCCCTGGCTCACCTGACCTATGGTCTGGGGGAGAATGGCGGCTTCGTGCTGCTGACCGGAGAGGTGGGAACCGGCAAGACCACAGTGTCCCGCAGCCTGCTCAAGCAACTGCCGGACAACACCGATACCGCCTTTATCCTCAATCCGGCTCTGACGGAGCTGGAGCTGTTGGCGACCCTGTGCGATGAGCTGAAGATCCCCTATGACCCAGACCCGACGCTCAAGCAACTGACCGACAAGATCAGCGCCTTCCTGCTGGCCAACCATAAGGCGGGCCGCAATACGGTGATGATCATCGATGAGGCCCAGCACCTCAAGCCTGAGGTGCTGGAACAGCTGCGGCTGCTGACCAACCTGGAGACCGACACCCGCAAGCTGTTGCAGGTGATCCTTATCGGTCAGCCAGAGCTGCAGGAGTTGCTGCAGCGTCGCGAGCTGCGCCAGTTGGCTCAACGCATTACCGCCCGCTATCACCTCCTGCCTCTGACTAAGGAGGAGGTGTCTCACTATGTGCAGCACCGCCTGCAGGTGGCGGGCCGGGCTCAGCCCCTGTTCAAGTCCGGTGCCATCAAGGCTCTGCATCAGTACAGTGGCGGGGTGCCCCGGGTGATCAACCTGTTGTGTGAGCGGGCCCTGATGGGGGGCTACGCCCACCAGAAGATCTATCTGGGTCGCCGCGAGGTGGAATCCGCCGCCGCTGAGGTGCTGGGCATCAAGGCCAAAGCCAAGGGGCGCTGGCCCTGGCTGGCGGGTACCCTGACCGCCGGCATCGCCGCTGCAGCCGTGGTCTACGTCCTGGCGCCTAAGCCGGAGTCTGCGCCTCAAGCCCAGGTCCAGCCTTCGGCTCCTGTCCCTCAGCTGAGCCGCTTCGCCGATGATCTGCAGGCCTATCAGGCTCTGCTTCACCACTGGCAGCAACCTGTGCCGGCGACCGCACCTTGTGAGTTTGCCCAGTCCCGGGGCCTGGCCTGCCTGGATGGGGTCAGCAGCTGGCAGCAGCTGCTGGAGATGGACTATCCGGCGGTGGTCAGCCTGCGCGGCGATGACGGTTCCCTCTTCTACGGTGCCCTGCTCAATAGCGGCAATGATGGCAATGCACCTCTGACCCTGCAGTTTGGTGATCAGTGGATTTCCGCGAGTAAGTCTTGGTTTATCAGTCATTTTGATGGCCACTACAGCCTGATTTGGCGGCCCTCCGGCCAACTGCCAAGGCTGGTGGGGGAGGGCAGTCCTCAGGGGCAGGTGCAATGGCTGGAGAATACCCTAAGCCGGTTGCAGCAGCGCCCGGCCCGAATGCTCGGCAGCTATGACCTGGAGCTGAAACAGCAGGTGATGAGTTTCCAGCGCCGCTTTGGCCTGGAGGTGGATGGTATCGCCGGACGACAAACCCTTGAGCTGCTCAGCCTGATGAGCAGTGAACAGGGCCCCAGACTCAGCCAGGGAGGAGACGCCTGATGTCTTATCTGTTGGATGCGGTAGGCCGCGAGAAGCAGCAGCAGGGTCAACTGGACCCTGCCATGGCGGCGCCCCTGGCCCCGAAACGCGCTTTGCCCTGGCACTATGGCTGGCCGCTGATTGGCACCGCCATGGGGGTAGGCCTGGGCCTGCTGGCGGTGAGCTTTCAGCCTCAGCCCGAACCTGAGATTGTCACTGAGCTCCCAGAGCTTCAGCTGGTCAGGCAGGTGGTGATGCCCATTCCGGTGGCCTGGGAGCAACCTGCCCAGGTGGCGGAGCCTGAGCCCCAGTACGTGTATAAGCCTCAGAATGACCAGATTGAGCCCGAGATGACCGATGCCGAGTTCAAGGCCGAGGTGCTTACCCAGGATCATCTGCAGGTGGAGGCAGCGACAGCTTCTGCCGGTTCTCAGCCTCAGGTCGCTACTCAGGCGCCCAAGGCGGCCCCGGAGGCGGCCGAGCCCGCCAATGCCAAGTTGTTGGCGGCCTTCGAGCGTGCAGTGGCCGACCTTGAGTTGGACCCTGAGGTGAGCGCCGAGCCGGAACCGGCGCCCGAGCCCGAGCCCGAGGTCAGCGCCGAGTCCCTGCTCAACCCCCAGGCCAGTGAGCCTGTGGCTTCCGCCGAGGTGCCCAAGCTGGGCAGCCTGCCCTGGAACTTCCAGAAGCGGTTGCCTGACATCAACATCACCGCCCATGTCTACTCTTCGGAAGTGGAGAGCCGCTGGCTTAGGGCCAACGGTCGTGAGCTGCAGGAGGGAGACAGCGTGGCCCCCGGGGTGATGCTGCGCGAGATCCGGCCTAACGAGGTGATTCTGGAGATGTCCGGCCAGGCGTTCAGCGTCCCCGCCCTGGGTCAACTCTGACTCTCTGTCGCCTCGCGGCAACAGGGCGCGGCATTGTCCGGTCGGGGAGTGCCGTGCCCCCCTTTATCTTCACATGTTAAAACAGCAGGTTGGGCCAGTTATTCCTGATATACTGGGCCACACTTACTGTATCTTGCCTCCGCGTCATCCGGCGGGAGTGTCTATGATTATTGCGTTCGCTGTCTCTCGGGGAGAGTCACTTAAAGCCCGGAGTAGGGAGTCCCGTGAATATCAAAACCCTATGGAGTAACCCCTGGATTCGCCGGGGCGGCTGGGGCCTGCTGGTCCTGCTCATCTATCTTCTGCTCACCGGCTGGGGCCTGCCCCGGCTGATTCAGAGCCAGGCTCCCAAGTGGGTGGCCGACAACCTCAATGGCCAACTCACCCTGGAAAAGGTGGCGTTCCACCCCTTTGCCTGGCGACTGCAGATCGACGGTGTCCGTCTCGATGGTGACGACGGCGAGCCTGTGCTGGGTCTGCAGCAGCTGATCCTGGACCTCGACCCCCTTCACTCGCTGTTCACCCTGAGTGGCCGCATCAAAACCCTCTCTCTGCAGGGCCCCGAGCTGGCGGTCAGAGAGCTGGGGCAGGGTCGCAGCAACCTGGGTGTCCTGCTCAAGCCCCTGACGGAATCCAGCCCCTCACCGGAGGCCGAACCTCAGGAGCCCACGGTTCCACAGCTGTACATCGCCGATCTCAATCTGGAGAGTGGTGTGGTGAGCTACCGGCGTCCCGATGGGGCCAGTACCCGATTTACCGATCTGGAGCTCGATGCCCAGAACCTGGCCCTGGCGGGGGCAGACAACAAGATGGCTCTGGCGTTGTCCGGTTCAGGTGGGGGGCGCCTGCTGGTGGAGGCCACGGCATCCCTGGCCCCTGCGGACATTCAGATGGAGCTGACTCTGGATGACCTGGATCTGACCCGCTACTGGCCCTTCATCAAAGACCTGTTCCGTTTCCAGCTGGATCAGGGACGACTGGATCTGCACACCGGGCTGAGATTTCAGCGCGTGGGCAACGATTCATCGCTGACGCTGAATGACGGCACCATTGAGCTGTCCGGTCTGAATCTCTCCAGCGACCAGGGGCCGCTGCTGACCCTGGCGAAAACCCGGGTGGCGGGGATCAGCCTGGACCTGAATGAGCGCTCTGTGTCGGTGGCCAAGCTGGCCCTGGAACAGGGGCAGATCCTGGGTGTGAACAGCGAACAAGGGCTGGACTGGGCGACCCTGTTCCAGCCGGTGATCGCCGAGGACACTGATGCTCAGCCTGACCCAGCTTCCAACGGCGATGAGCCGGAAGAGCCCTGGCGGGTCACTCTGGCGGGAACCAGTGTTGAGCAGTTCCGCCTGACCCTGGAGGATCGGCTCCCCAGAGAGGCGACAACCTGGATCCTGGATCTGGATCGGGTGACCGTCGGCCCGGCCTCAAACGATCTGAGCCAGCCCATCGCCCTCGAGGTGCTCAGCCGCATCAACGACGATGCAGCCTTCAGTGCCAAAGGTGAGCTGGTGCCACAGACCCTCAATGCCCAGTTCGAGCTGAATCTGGAGCGTTTCCCTCTGACTGCGACCATTCCCTATTGGCAGGACCTGGTGCCGCTGAAGATGACCTCAGGCAGCCTGAGCTGCGTTGGTACCCTGACTCTGGCCGGGGTCGAACCACTGGATCTGAGCTACGACGGCCAGTTGGCGGTTCAAGAGCTGGTGACTCAGGACCCGGCTCAGGGCAGGGACTTCGTGAAATGGCAGCAGCTTGATGTCAACAGCCTGAAGGTGGGCACCGCCCCCCTGTCGGTGGCGCTGGATACCGTTGCCGTCACTCAGCCTTACGCGCGGGTGATCATCGATGAGGATGGCAGCACCAACATTCAGCAGTTGCTGGGGGCCGAGAGTCAGCCCCAGGGGGCAGACGCCGCTGCCGAGGCCGAAGATGGCGGGGCATCTGAGCCGCTGCAGCTCAGCATCAACCGCATCGAGCTGAGCGACGGCGGCGCCTTCTTTGCCGACAACAGCCTGACCCCGAAGTTTGCCACTGGCATTGAGACCCTGGCGGGCAGCATCAGTGGGCTCAGCTCCAAGCCAGACTCCCGTGCCAAGGTGGACATTCAGGGCCAGGTCGACCGCTATGCGCCGGTGAGCCTCACCGGCGAGCTACAGCCCCTGGCGGCAGAGAGCTACCTGGATATGGCGCTCACCTTCGATAATGTGGATTTGACGTCGCTGAATGCCTATTCCGGCACCTATGCCGGCTACTTCATCGATCAGGGCCAGCTGGATCTCTACCTCAACTACAAGCTGGACAAGCGTAAAATGGTGGGCAGCAACCGGGCGGTGGTGGACAAACTGAAGCTGGGTAAGCGCAGTGATTCAGACAAGGCCACCAGTCTGCCAGTCGCCCTGGCGGTGGCCCTGTTGCAGGACAGCAATGGCGTCATCGATCTGGGTCTGGAGGTGCAGGGGGATGTGGACGACCCTGAGTTTGCCATCGGCCCCCTGGTGGGCAAGGCGCTGTTCAATGCCATCACCAAGGTGGTGACCTCGCCCTTTACCCTGCTGGGCTCTTTGCTGGGCGGGGAGGAGCCAGCCTCAGAGGTGCTGTTCGAGCCTGGTGTCGCCTCGGTGTCCCCCGGTGCTCAGGCGCAGCTCAAGCGTCTGGCGGATGGCTTGTCACAACGTCCTGGTCTCAGCCTGTCGGTCCAGGGGGCAGTGTCCGTCGGCGCGGATCGCAGTGCCCTGGCCTCAAAGGCACTCTCCGCCGAACTGGGCTTTGACGCCACTCCGGAGCAGGGGCTGACCCCGGAACAGCAGACGCTGCTGGTCAGCGCCTATGAACGGCGCTTTGGCGTGGGATCCGCCCCGCCGCCCCCTGAGGGCCAGCCGCCTCAGGCCTGGCAGCAGGGGCTGTATAACCAGTTGCTGGAGAGGGTTAATCTGCCCCTGGATGCCCTGCCGGAGCTGGCGGCCAGCCGGGCTCAGGCCGTCAAGCAGGTGCTGATCGCCCAGTTCGGCATCGGTGCCGAGCGGGTGTTCATCCAGGAGAGCCGGGTGGAGCTGAATCAAAGCGGCCCCAAGGTGGTGATGTCCCTGGAAGCACTCTAGTGCAGCCTGGCTTAACGTCAGAAACAGACAGGCCGCCCAGTGGGCGGCCTGTTTTTTTGGCGGTCTTCTCGCTGATTTAGCCGTCGCCCAGTGACAGCAGGGTGGCATTGCCGCCGATGGCGGTGATGTTGTTGCTGCGGGTCTTCTCGGTGACAAACCGGGTCAGGTAGTGGGGACCGCCCGCCTTGGGGCCGGTACCGGAGAGGCCCTGGCCACCGAAGGGCTGAACGCCCACCACGGCGCCAATCTGGTTGCGGTTGATGTAGGCGTTGCCCACATTCACCTTGTCAGCGACCTTCAGTGCGTGGGATTCGTTGCGGCTGTGGATTCCCAGGGTCAGGCCGAAACCGGTGCTGTTGATCTCCTCGATCACCTTCTCCAGATCGCTGGTCTTGTAGCGAATCAGGTGGAGGATGGGGCCGAAATGTTCCTTCTCCAGCTGACCGATATGGCGGATCTCCACTGCGGTCGGTTGAACGAAGGTGCCGTCCAGACACTCCTCGGACAGAGGAGCCTGGAAGATCAGCTTGCCCTCCTTGGAGATGCGGTCGATGTGAGCCAGCAGGTTGGTCTGAGCGGCCTCATCGATCACCGGGCCCAGGTCGGTCATGTGGCGGGCGGGGTTGCCTACATGCAGCTCGGCCATGGCACCCTTGAGCAGATCGATCACCTTGTCGGCGATGTCGTCCTGGACGTAGAGCACCCGCAGAGCGGAACAGCGCTGACCGGCACTGGCAAAGGCGGATTGCACCACGTCCTTGACCACCTGCTCAGGCAGAGAGGTGGAGTCTACCACCATGGCATTCTGGCCACCGGTTTCCGCCACCAGAGGCACGATGGCCCCTTCGCGGCCAGCCAGGGCGCGGTTGATCACCTTGGCGGTCTGGGTGGAGCCGGTAAAGCAGACGCCGCCGATGCGGTCATCGCCGGTCAGGCTGCCGCCCACCAGGGCACCGGTGCCCGGCAGCAGGGCCAGAACATCGCCGGGAACGCCCGCTTCGTGCGCCAGCTGAACGGCGCGATAGGCCACCAGGCTGGTTTGTTCTGCTGGCTTGGCAATCACGGTATTGCCGGTGACCAGGGCGGCCACCACCTGACCGAGGAAGATCGCCAGGGGGAAGTTCCAGGGGCTGATGCACAGGAAGGTGCCACGGCCCTGAACAAAGAGCTCGTTCAACTCGCCGGTGGGGCCGGGGAGCACCGTGGCTTCGCCCTGCATCTTGCGGGCCTGGACGGCGTAGTAACGACAGAAGTCCACCGCTTCACGGATCTCGTCGATGCCATCCTGCAAGGTTTTGCCCGCTTCGCGGGTACACAGGGCGATCAACTCCTCTCTGTGGCTCTCCAGCAGGTCCGCCAGCTTCTCCACTGCCCGGGCCCGTACGTCGACATCTTCGCGGTTCCAGGCGGGGAAGGCGGCATTGGTGACCTTGACCGCCTGCTCGATGGTGGCGGCGTCGGCGAAGTGCACCTGACCGACGGTCTGGCCGCGATCCTGAGGGCTGGTGATGGCAAGGGCATCGCCACATTTGATGGTCTCGCCGCCAATCAGCGGGGCTGCCTGCCATTGGTGGGTCTTGAAGCCATCCAGCTTGGCAAAGAAGGTGCGGGACTCGGCGGCGATGTTCATGTTGATTCCTTTCGAATTTTTGCGCTCGCTGCCGAAGATCGCTTCCGGCAGGACAATCTTGTGGTTATGCAGGGTGGGGCAGGCCTTCAGCGTGGTCAGCGGGTGGGCGATCAGGCTGCTGACCGGGGTATTGGGATCCACCAGCTTGTGAACGAACGAGGTGTTGGCACCGTTCTCCAGCAGTCGCCGTACCAGATAGGGCAGCAGGTCCTCATGGGCGCCCACGGGGGCATAGATGCGCACTCTGGGGTGGTGTTGGGTGATCACCGGGTCGTACAGCTCTTGTCCCATGCCGTGCAGGCGCTGGAACTCAAACTCCCGCTCGCCGGCCATGTCCAGCACCGCGGCCACGGTGTGGGCGTTGTGGCTGGCGAACTGAGGGTAGATGTTGCCCTTGGTCAAGTCGGACAGCAGGTAGCGGGCACAGGCCAGATAGGAGACATCGGTGGCGGCCTTGCGGGTGAACACCGGGTAGTTGGCGACCCCCAGTTGCTGACAGTGTTTGATCTCCGTATCCCAGTAGGCGCCCTTTACCAGGCGAATGGGGATGCGGTCGCCCTGCTCAGAGGCCAGGGCGTTGAGCCAGCACAGCACCGGCAGGGCGGTTTTGGCGTAGGCCTGGACCACCACGCCGAAGTTGCCCCAGCCGCGGTTGGCGTTGCTGCGGTAGAGCTTCTCAAACAGGGTGAGGTAGAGTTCCAGCCTGTCCGCTTCCTCTGCGTCCAGGGTGATGCCCACATTCAGCTGGCGGCCCTGGGTGATCAGCTTGATCATGGTGTCGTGCAGCTCCTCCAGCACCCGAGCCTCATTGGCGACGTCATACTTGGGGTGGATGGCAGACAGCTTCACCGAGATGGAGGGCAGGGGCGCGTCGCTGTGTTTGGAGCGGTGGTTGCCCAGGGTATTGATCGCTTGACTGTACTCCTGGAAGTGGCGCTCGGCGTCGCCCTGGGTCAGGGCGCCTTCACCCAGCATGTCATAGGAGTGGGTGTAGCCCATGCCCCGGTTGTCTTCGGAGTTGGCCAACGCCTCGTTCATGGAGCGGCCCAGGACGAACTGCTTGCCCATGATCTTCATGGCGGTATACATCGCCTTGCGGATGATGGGTTCGCCCACTCGATTGACCAGGCGGGCCAGCAGGTTGTTGGGGTTGCCGTCGAGGGTCCTGTCCAGGGTGACTACCTTACCGGTGAGCATCAGGCCCCAGGTGGAGGCGTTCACCAACACCGAGTCGGATCCCTTGAGGTGACTGGCCCAGTCGGCGCCGGAGAGCTTGTCTTCGATGAGGGCGTCGGCGGTGGCGGCATCTGGGATGCGCAGCAGGGCCTCCGCCAAGCACATCAGGATGATCCCTTCCTGAGTATCCAGGCTGTATTGCTGCAGGAAGGCATCGATGCCCACTGACAGCCCCTTCTTCTCGACGCTGCGCACTTCGTGCACCAGACGCTCGGCTCGTTCAGTGATGCGGTCGATGGTGGCCTGGTCTTGCGGAACCAGTTGCAGCAGTTCGCTGATGTAGTCGGACTCATCCGCACCGTGATTGACGCTGATCGCCTCTCTCAGGCTGGTCAGGTCAGTGGGTACTCCATTAGCCAGTACTTGGCTTGCTTTAAACATCGCGTGTCCCTCGTAATCCATGGGGCGGCGCGGCATCCTGTGATCAGTTTTGTTTTTGTATACAATCCGCGCCAACGGCGCGCACAGTATACCCTTAAATTGTGAGGTGAAACAGGGTTTGCTGGCGTTTTGTGCAGCGGAGATTCAAACACCAAACGGCGAAGATAAAGGGGATGGTGTGGAGGGGTGGGAATAAAAAAAGCCGATAAAAATTATCGGCTTAGTTTCTGATTCTAGGGTAATCCCTGATGCTGGCGGTTACACCCAACCACTCTTGTTATTGCGGCGTCGCTGAGGCCTTGGCAGGTAAGCGATGAGCAGGCCCAGTATCAGGCCGGCACCGGCCACCATGCCGCCCTGTTGCAGCCACTGCCAGCGCTCGCTGTTCTGCATGCTCTGATTCTCCTCTTTGAGCTGCTCATTCTCGGCAGAGAGGGAATCCAGGGTGGTCTTCAGGTCGGCTTCCACATTGATGGCATCGCGTCGGGTCGACTCCAGCTCGCTGTTGAGCTGCGTCAGTTGCTCCTGCAGCCCGGCGGTGCGGGTTTGCTCCGCGTCCAGCAGTTGTTTGAGTGCAGCGACCTCGTCATTGAGGCGCGGGACGGCGAGGCGGAAGCTCTCCTGCTCGGTCAGTTGGTCTCGCTTGACCCAGCCGGTGCGCTCCTTGTCGTCGATGATCTGAACATAGTCACCCTGGTTCTCACCGGTCAGTGTCACCGGCATACCAGCCTTTACCGAACCCAGGATGCGGAACTGAGTGCCCGGCCCTGAATGCAGGTAGATGTAAATCTCCTCTGAGATGCTGTAGTTGCTCTCAGCGGCGGTGATGTTCGGGGCCAGCAGGGCGGCGCTGAGCAGCGCGGCGATGGCCAGAGGTTTGTGCGACATATTCAGAACCCTTAATACAGAAAACCCGCTGCCCGTGAAGACAGCGGGTGATATCAGCTAAGGATATTAACCCAGCATGGCGCGAATCAAGTAGAAAATCACAATCGACAGACCGGCGCCTGCTGGCAGGGTGATGACCCAGGAAACCACGATGTTGCGTACAACACCCAGGTTCAGTGCGGCGATGCCGCGAGCCATACCTACACCCAGAACCGCACCGACCAGAGTCTGAGTGGTGGAGATGGGCAGACCGGTACCGGACGCGATCACCACGGTAGAGGCCGCCGCCAGCTCTGCGGCGAAGCCGCGGCTTGGGGTCAGGTGGGTGATGTTCTTACCGATGGTCATGATCACCCGGCTACCCAGGGTGGCCAGACCGATAACGATACCCACACCGCCCAGGGGCAGAATCCACCATACCAGGGGTGCCTTGGCGACAATCTCACCCTGCGCGTGAACGATAGACACTACCGCAGCCAGAGGACCAATGGCGTTGGCCACGTCGTTGGAGCCGTGTGCGAAGGCCATGCCACAGGCGGTCACCACCATCAGCAGGGCGAACACCTTTTCCACGTTGGCAAAGTGCATGTCACGGTCGGCGCTGGGATCCAGCTTCAGGCGACTGATGAAGAACTTACCAATCAGGGCAACGGTGATGGAGATGGCGATGGCCAGGCCCCAGGCTTCAACGTTGTCAAAGTGCAGGCCAACGTGTTTCAGGCCCTTCTTGATGGTCACCAGAGACAGCACCATGCCCGCCAGACCCATGTAGAAGGGGACGTAGCGCTTGGCGTTCTTCAGCGGGTCTTCGGTATCGAAGATCAGCTTCTGAGCACTCTGGAAGATGATGTAGGCGATGAAACCGGCGATGGCGGGGGTCACAATCCAGGAACCCACAATGCCAGCCACCTTGCCCCAGTTGACGCTGTCTACGCCCACGCCGACAGCGGCGAAACCAATGATGGCACCGATGATGGAGTGGGTGGTGGACACAGGCCAGCCCAGGATGGAGGCAGCGACCAGCCAGATACCTGCAGCCAACAGGGCGGAGATCATGCCGTACACCAGCAGTTCAGGCTGGTCGATAAAGAAGGCGGAATCGATGATTCCTTTACGAATGGTGGAGGTTACCTCTCCCCCGGCCAGGTAAGCGCCCGCAAACTCGAAGATCATCGCGATGACGATCGCCTGTTTGATGGTCAGTGCGCCTGAACCTACCGAAGTCCCCATGGCATTGGCAACGTCGTTTGCGCCAATACCGTAAGCCATCAGAAAACCGAATAATGCGGCCACCACAATCAAAATGGGGCCGTAATTTACCAGTACTTCTACCATGGTAAACCCTTAACTTTTTATTTTGTCTCGACTTAAGCGCGAGCTAACATGAGTTCCAGACGAGAGCCAACCCGCTCTGCCTGGTCGGCCAGATCTCCGGCCCACTCGAGAATCTTATACAGGAACATCACATCCACAGGATTGAGGTCTTTCTCAATGCTGAACAGACGACGGCGCAGGCTGATCTGCATGTGGTCAGTGTCGTCTTCGATGCGGTCCAGTTGTTGAATCATCTCTTCAACCAGGTTCACTTCCCGTCCCCGGAAACCGGTTTCCAGAAGGTCATCCAGTTCGTTGATGGCCTTGGAGGCTTGAGACACTGCGTCAACGCAGCGCTGTAGGTAGGATTTGAGATCATCCTGAAGATCGGCAGGCATCACCATTTCACGGCCAATGATGCGACCGGCAATGTCTTTTGCCTTGTTGGCGATCTTATCCTGCTGAGTCAGCAGCTCGAGCATGTCGGTGCGTTCCACCGGCATAAACAGGCCACCAGGCAGGGTCAGACGGATCTCCCGCTTGAGAACATCCGCTTCACGCTCCAGACGGCTGACTTCGCCCTGGAGTTCGCGGGCACGTTCCCACTTCTGGTCAATAACTGCTTCCATGAAAGGAATCAGCATCTTGGACGCTTCGTGCACCTTATGCATGTGCTCTTGAAGCGGTTTAATGGGTGACTTCGCGAAGACACCTAAGATCGTATTTACTGGCATAGCCAAAGAACCTTCTGCTTTGCTCTCAATAGCATTGGCGGGCGCATGTTACCCTATGCACCAATATAAGCAACATCAAAAATCTGGCCTTCTGTGGAGTAATTATAACGGCTGGCTATAAAAATCCCGATGAATCAAGGCCGGGAGCATCCTATGTCAGTAATGTGACACTTATATGACATTATTTCACTTTACTTACGTCAGTATGAATTTTTAAAGAAACTTATAGGCTTATGGAAATCGAACTGAAACTGTTGCTCACCCAGGTAGACAGGAATGAACTGGTTTCGGCGCTGAAACAGGCGGGTCGAGTAAAAAGTGATCAGGTTCACTTTCTGGTGAATCGCTACTTTGACACCCCGGAACTGGCGCTGCGCCATCTGGATATTGGTTTGCGGATCCGCCAGAAGGGCGAGCATCGAGAGCAGACGGTAAAGACCGCCGGCAGCAGTGACACCGGCGTGCACCGCCGGCCCGAGTACAACGTCGACATCGACGCGGATTGGCCGGAGCTGGCGCTGTTTCCGGTGGAAGTCTGGCAAGGGGAGGAGGTGTCGGCCCTGCAGCAGGCGCTGACCGAGCAGTTTGCCACCAATTTCCGCCGTCACGCCCTGGAGCTGGAACTGGCCGGTGGCACCCTGCTGGAGGTGGCGCTGGACTCCGGAGAGGTGCTGGCGGCTGGCAAGAGTGAAGTGATCGATGAGCTGGAGCTGGAGTTGATCAGTGGCGACCTGGGCGAGGCGCTGCAATTGGCTCAGAAGCTGGCGGAGCGATTCAATCTGCGCCTGGGCCAGGCCTCCAAGGCTGCCCGCGGCTATCGGCTGGCCGGCCTGTCGCCTCAGTCTCCGGTTCAGGCTGAGCCGCCCGAAAACCTGGCCAGGGGGCTGGCAGGCTGGCAGTGCAACGAGCATCACCTGATGCTGGGCACACAGGGGGCCCTGGAGGCGTTGGTGGTCCAGTTCAGCGGATTGTCTCAACTGCTGTTTGAACGGGAGCCGGCGCTGGCGGTACGCCTGGCATCCCTGGGGCAGGGATTGGTGGACGCCCCGGATCCCAGGGCGCGGCTGGCTCAACTTATGGCGTCTCCCGCTTATGGTCAGACTCAGCTGGCCCTTCTTGCCCTGCTGCCTGAGCTTCGGGGGGAGTAAGGGCCTCCAGCCTGGCCAGAATCTGGCGGTTCTGCTCAGACAGGGCCGCCAATCTGGCTTCCAGGGCGTCGGAGCGCTTCTGCAGCTGTTTGTTCTGCTCGTCCAGCTTCTCCTGCTCCTCGGGGGAGACGAAGATGGAGGCCAGGTAGCCCGCCACGATACCAAAGAAGCTCACGCCACAGATGATCACCATGGCCCCAATCACCCGGCCTTCTGTGGTCACCGGGTAGTAGTCGCCGTATCCCACGGTTGAGATGGTCACCAGGGACCACCAGATGGCGGATTCGGCGTCGTTGATGTTGGATCCAGGTACCCCGTCCTCGAACAGCAGGATCATCACCGAAGAGAAGGTGAGTACGGTGATCAGGGCAACCAGCAGGCTGGTGGCGGTGGTTTCCCGCTTATGGTGGCTGTAAGCCTTGAGCAGGGAGCGGCTCATGCGCATTAGGCGGATCACCCGCAGTACCTGGAAGATCCGGGCGAAGCGCAGAGGCTCAATCACCGGAATGGAGGCCACCAGGTCAATCCAGTGTTGGGTGAAATAGAGCTTGCGGCTGTCCGCTTTGGCCAGTCCCCAGAAGAAGTTGGTGATGAACACCAAGCAGATGGCGAAATCGACATAGAGCAGCAGACGGATCGCCTCTTTGGTTTCGTCGTTGAAGGCGATGACCAGCACGACGATCACCGACAACACCGACAGCAACATCATCCCCGTTTCCCTGGGGCTTAAAGACTCTTTTGGCATAGTTCTCTCAATCAATCATGGCGCTCAGCAGCAGGGCAACCCCCACCCACTGAGCCGCTTCCAGGGCGGCAATGCCGCTGTTGTCCTGCAGGGCGATCTCCCTGTCTGGATTTATTTTAATCATTACCCAGGCGCTGAGCAGCCTCTGCCACAGGGTCAGCAGCAGCAACCCCCCCAAGGCGAATCCGAACCAGCTCCAGAGCAGGGTCAGGGGCTGGTTTACGCCCACATCAGGCAGATACACAGACGCCGACATGATCAGAGAGCAGGCGATCACCACCCCGGAGTGGTTCAGGGCAACGGAGCGCTGATCCTGCTCGATCGCCTGCTGGAAGGGGCCATAGCCATGGCGGTCATGGAGGCGCTGCATCCAGTGGCTGATGCCGGTGAGCATCACCAGGCTGGCGATGTAGATCAGCCCATAGCTGACCACGCCCATCAGAGAGGGGGCCTGATGCAGCTTGGTGAGCAGAGCCTGGATGATGAAGGCGGCGCTGAGGGCGGCACTGGCGTCGGTCAGGGCCATGGCGACATTGCCGCTGAGGATGTGCTGTTTCTTGTCGATGCGGTTGATGGCGAAACGGTCATTGGCCCAGAGGCTGACCCGAATCAGCAACAGGCCGATGAGGCCAAACACGATCAGGTTGATCCCCTGCTGGGTGTAGCTGAGGTGGCCCTGACGAGGCATCACCGAACTGATCACCAGCGCCATGGCCAGCAATGAACCTGCGGTGCTGATGCCAAAGGCGACGTTATCCCGCTCCGCCAGCTCCTTTTGACTGCTGACCCCTTCCCACCAGCCCTGACTGAATCGAAGCAGGGTAAACAGCAGCAGGCTGCCTCCTATCTCCAGGGCCAGGTGAATCCAATCCCATTGCAACCACTCTGCCATATCCGACCGCTGCCTTCTTAACCGCTTTCTGCTAAGGTAATCCGAGAAAAATCCGCACACACAGGAAGTTATTATGAGCCTGCCGCCCCTGTTCGACAACCTCCCAGCCAGCCTGCGCCAGCAGGCCGATCATTACAGAGAGGTGTTGGGGGAGGCCCCCTGGAGTGCCCTGGATGAACAGCAGCAGCAGAGACTCAACTACCTGTTTGCCATGTCCCAGTTTATCGGCGGTCGTCTGAGCCGGGACGGTGACTGGCTGCCGGAGTTTTTCCAGCAACTGCCCCAGCATCTGCGCCATCCTCAATTCCGCGCCACCCTGGATGAGGCGCTGTCCACTTGTCAGGATGAGGCCTCGGCTAAGCGGGTTCTGCGTCGTTTCCGTCATCGGCAGATGGTTCTGATCGCGGCCCGGGACTTTCTCAATCTGGCGCCCCTGGATGAGTCCCTGGCGCACCTGTCTCAAATGGCGGAAACCCTGATTCTGGCGGCCCGGGACTGGCTTACCGAGCATCTGGCACCCCGTTTCGGCTACCCCAGAGGTCCCGAGGGAAAACAGCAGCCGCTTTTGATCCTGGGAATGGGCAAACTCGGCGGTGGGGAGCTGAACTTCTCCTCCGACATCGACCTTATCTTTACCTACCCGGAAAATGGCAGCACCGACGGTGGCAAGCAGCTGGATAACCAGCAGTATTTTATCCGCATGGGACAGAAGCTGATCGGCTTGCTGGCGGACGTGGACCCGGAAGGGTTCTGTTTCCGGGTGGACATGCGACTGCGCCCCTTTGGCGAGGCCGGCCCCCTGGCGGTGAGCTTCGATGCGGTCGAGGACTATTATCAGGAGCAGGGGCGGGAGTGGGAGCGCTACGCCATGGTCAAGGCCAGGGTGATGGGGAAGTGCGACGATGCCGCCGATCTGCACAGCCTGCTTCGTCCTTTCATTTACCGCCGCTACCTGGATTTCTCCGCCATCGATGCCCTGCGGCGGATGAAGGCACTGATCGAATCTCAGCTGCGTCGCAGCAGCCTGACCAATAACATCAAACTGGGCCGGGGCGGCATCCGTGAGGTGGAGTTTGTGGTGCAAACCCATCAGTTGATCCGCGGCGGTCGTCAGCCTGCGCTGCGTCGTCAGCCCCTGATGCCGGTGTTGGCGGAACTGACCCGCAGCAACTGCATCAATGGCCGTGATCACAAACGGCTGCTCGACGGCTACCGCTTCCTGCGCCGGCTGGAGAACCTGTTGCAGGCCCTGGATGACAAACAGACCCAGACCCTGCCTGACGGTGCCGAAGATCAGCTGCGTCTGGCCCTGAGTATGGGCTTCGAGGAGTGGGGCAGCTTGCGTCAGGCCCTGGCCGAACACATGGAGAACATCCATCTGGTGTTCAAGGAGACCATCGGTGGCGACGAGCAGGAGGAGGAGGAGTTGGGAGAGCTGCCCGCCCTGTGGCAGCACCCGGACCCCGACGTGGAAGAGATCCTTCAGGAGAGCGGCCTGGATATCGCCCTGGCCGAGCCGCTGATGCAGTGCCGCAGTGAGTTTGCCCGGCGCACCATCGGACCCCGTGGCCGGGATACCCTGGATAAGCTGATGCCCAGGCTCCTGGGGGAGTTGGCGGGCAAGCAGAATCAACCTGAGCTGCTGAGTCGGGTGATGAAGGTGGTGGGCACCATCTTGACCCGCACCACCTACCTGGAGCTGTTGCTGGAAAATCCTGCGGCCCGGCAGCAACTGGTGCGCCTGTGTTCCGCCAGTCCCTGGATCGCGGATCAGCTGGCGGCCTATCCCATTTTGCTGGATGAGCTGATCGATCCCATGTCCCTCTATCAGGTGCTGCCGCCGGATGGCTATGCCGCCGGATTGCGGGAGTTCCTGATGCGGGTGCCCGAGGAGGATCTGGAGCAGCAGATGGAGGCGCTGCGGCAGTTTAAGCAGATCAGTCAGCTGCACATCGCCGCCGCCGACGTCACCGGAGTCCTGCCGGTGATGAAGGTCAGCGATCACCTCACCTGGCTGGCGGAAGCCATAGTGGATCAGGTGGTGCAACTGGCCTGGAACCAGCTGGTTGCCCGCCATGGTGTGCCCTCCTGTGCCGGGGAGCACAAGGGGTTTGCCGTGGTCGCCTACGGCAAGATGGGGGGGCTGGAGCTCGGCTATGGCTCGGATCTGGACCTGGTGTTCCTGCACCGGGCTGACAGCGGCTACACCGATGGTGATAAGGCAATAGACAACAACCACTTCTACCTGAAGCTGGCCCAGCGGGTCCTGCACCTGTTCTCCACCCGAACCCTGTCGGGGATTCTGTATGAGGTGGATATGCGGCTGCGCCCCTCCGGCGCCTCCGGTCTGTTGGTGAGCCACATCGACCGTTACTATGAATACCAGCTTCAAGAGGCCTGGACCTGGGAGCATCAGGCCCTGGTGCGGGCCCGGGTGGTCTACGGCGAACCGGCTATGGTGAAGCGGTTCAATGAAATTCGTGAGTCGGTGTTGTCGCTGCACAGGGAGGAGGCCGAGCTCAACACCCAGGTGAGCGAGATGCGGGAGAAGATGCGCAACCACCTGCATAAAGGCAATGACACAGAGTTCGATCTCAAGCAGGGGCCAGGCGGCATCACCGACATCGAGTTCATCACCCAGTATCTGGTGTTGGCCCACAGCGAAGCGATGCCGCAGATGACCCGCTGGTCCGATAACGTTCGCATCCTGGAGGTGGCGCTGCAGCAGGCGCTGCTCAGTGCGGAGGAGGCGGATCTGCTGGTGCGCACCTACACCGAGATTCGGGACACCAATCACCACAGGGTGTTGGCGGGCCTGAGCGGGTTGCTGCCTCAGGCGCACAAGCCCTCAGGGTGCGAGGCGGTGGCGGCACTGTGGTCACGAATTTTTGACAATGATCACATAAAGAGTGAATAATCGGCTCATAACTGATCAGACCAGTTGTGAGGAAGAGGATGTCCGATAACTACCTGCTGAACATTCACAAGAAGGTGCAGAAGCTGCCTTTCAGTGATTGGTTGATGACCCGCATTGTCGCCAACAAGGCCCCCTATTTTAAGACCATACCGACGCGATTGGAGGCGCTGCGCCCCAATCACGTCAGCTGCATCATCAGTAAGAAGCGCAGGGTGGAGAATCACATAGGCACCGTCCATGTGATTGCCATCTGCAATGGCCTGGAATTGGCCATGGGGATGATGGCCGAGGCCTCGATTCCCAAACACCTGCGCTGGATCCCCAAAGGGATGGACGTGCAATACACCGCCAAGGCGGGCAGCGACATTCGCTGCGTGGCGGAGACCGACCCTGATGCCTGGCAGCCTGGGAATCTGCCGGTGCGGGTGACCGCCTACGACGATCAGGGCACCGTGGTGGTCAAGGGCACCATCAACCTGTGGCTGTCGGAAAAGCCCAAGAAGCATTAGAGGTAAACGGCGGTTCCAAAGGGGGAGCCTGTCGTTATTGTGGCCGAAGGCGGGCCAAAGCCAGTAGACTGATGCCTTTCTTCAGACAGGTGAGGCACTCAGTGATCACTCCCATAGCGGTCCGCTTAACCAAGGGCGATGACCTGAAACGATCCCTTCAGCGGCTGGTGACAGAGCAGGGGATTCAGGCAGGCAGTATCGCCTCCTGTGTCGGGTGTTTGACCCATTTTCATGTTCGCTTGGCGGGAGCAACGCAGACGTTGTTGCTGAACGAACCTGTCGAGATCGTGTCCGTGATGGGAACCCTCACCCCGGATCATCAGCATGTTCATCTTAGCGTTGCCAGGCAAGATGGCGAAGTCATCGGTGGCCACTTGCTGGAGGGGTGTCTCATCGATACCACCGCGGAACTGATTCTTCACCAGTACCACAACCTCAGCTTCGGTCGAGAGCCGGACCCGCACACGGGATTCACCGAGCTGACCGTTGGCCTCCAAAGCCGGTGAGGGGCTGAGCCTCGAATCCGACGGTGTGCTTGAGCGGACCTGGCCAGGATAGAACATTAAAAAAGGGCGGAGCACCCAGGTGCTCCGCCCTCTGTTTTCTGTTGGTTATACCCGCGGCTCAATAGAGGCTGGGATCGCTCTTCTGCGGCCGGGTCTTAAAGCGGCGGTGCAGCCACATGTACTGCTCAGGTCGGTGGCGGATCAATTGCTCCAGAATCTGGTTGCCACGCACCGCATCGGTCATCTCATCCCCACTGGGGAAATCCTCCAGCGGAGGCAGGATCTCGATGGTGTAGCCTGAGTTGTCCTTGTTGCGCTCAACAAAAAAAGGCATCACCTTGGCCTTACCCAGTTTCGCCAGGGTGCTGGCCCCGGTGACCGTCACCGCTTCCTCCACGGCAAAGAAGGGGGCAAATACCGCCCCTTTGCGACCGGCATCCTGATCGGCGGTGTACCAGATCACCTCGCCGCTGCGCAGCGCCTTGACCATCTGCCGCACCTCCCGCTTGGGGATCAGCCCCTTGTTGGAGCGCAGTCGGCCCTGCACCTGCAGGTACTCCATAAATTTGTTGTTGTGGGGGCGGTAGACACCCACGCCCGGGCACTTCTGACCGAACACCCGGGCGCCGGCTTCCAACATCAGGCAGTGGGCGGCAAAGAGGATCACCCCCTGGCCATCGGCTTTGGCCTGTTCGATATGCTCGATGCCCTTGATGGTCATGTGTTTCTGGATGCGCTCGTCGCTCCACCACCAGCCGTTGACGCTGTCGAACAGGGCCATGCCGGTCTGGTTGAAGTTATCCCGCAGCAGCGCTTCCCGCTCCGCCTCGCTCTTCTCAGGGAAACAGAGGCGTAAATTGGTGCGCGCCACGTGCACCCGCTTCTTCAGGGTCGCCTGGAGGAGCCTGCCCAGGCCGCTGCCCAGCCACCACTGTGCTTTAAGAGGCAGGAAGGTCAGCAGTTTCATCAGGGCGAGGCCCAGCCACATTGGCCAGTATCTGGGGTGGTAGAAGGCCCGGTCGAATTCAGCTGAGGTAACCATGGTGTTTCCGTAACAATCAGTGAGCCGGTTATTCTAACAGCCGAAATGGCCCCTGTGATACACTTTGGCGCCATGTACTTCTCTCAGATCCTGAAGAAATTTGCCATTCATCCGGCTGATTACCCCGGTTGGAGGCGGCGGTGCTGAGCCTGCTGCTGGCGGCGAGCCTGGTGGCTGCGGCGCCGGTGTGCGATCGCAGTGAACTGCCGCAGTGCCTTCAGCGTCTGCCCAAGCCCCTGGTGGCCGCCTTCTCAGACCACTGGCAGCACTCCCCTGACGAACTTGCAGCGACGCTCAGCCAGCAACTGGCAGGACAGGGAGCGGTCACCCTCACTCTGGATAACCATTCACTGATCCTCACCGACGCCAGGCGCATCAGTCAGCCACACATTCTTCTGCTGGGTCATAAGGTGTATGAGCGGCCCTCTGTGCACTCCCTCTCTTTGGCTCTGCTTCATGAGCGGGGACACCTTCTGAATGTTCCTGAGACGCTTCGTCTGCCTTTTCGCTTCGCCTACTGGCCGTCACTGTGGGAAGAGGAGGTGATTGCCGACCTGCACGCCCTCTGGTTGCTGGCGCGGCAAGGTCAGTTGCACCTGGGGTGGAATCTGGTGCACCTGCGCAACTTCAATCTGATGGGGGCGGCGCCGGACTGGGCCCATTGGACCACTCCGGTGCTGCTGCCCTGGCTGGCGTCGCCGGAGCGCAGTGATCAACTGGCTCAACTGAGCTTTGAACAGGTTCTGGCGCAGAGTGTCATTCCCGTCTCTGACCTTCCCCATTTCCGCACCCTGGGTCGCCGTCAGTTTGGGCCGGGCCGTGGTGCCTATCCCTATGTGCCTCCCAGGTTGGTGGAGCGCTGGTGGCAGATGCTGACGCCCAGTCTGACGCTGTTGATGGGGAACGACTTCGGTGATTACCGACAGCATCACCATCGCCTGATGTTGGCGAAATCCGCTAACTAGCGGTCAATTATCCTTATTTCGGCCAATGCTTTTTTGTGCTATTCATATAAATCAATGACTTAGTCAGTTGGTTCGGAACTTGCTACATTGAAGTAACCATCGGCTTGACCCCTGATGGTGACTGGGAAAACCCAGACTTTGACGACACCCATCGCCCTCCGACACCGAGCCCAATGTTCGGTGTCGGTTGGCGCCCCAGAATAACAACAGCATAAGGAGAATTAGATGCTGACCTCAGGATCCATCGTAGCCATCGTAGCCATTGTGATGGGATGCCTGGTTGCCATGACTAGGAGTAAGCATAAGAGTGAGGCTCAGGCGAATCTTGAGCAATTCAAGCAGCTGGAGGGTGAGTTGAAGAGCACCCAAGCCCAGTGCAAAGCTCTGGAAGAGAGAGTGGTGGTACTGGAGAAGATCGTCACCGACTCTGGGTTTGATTTGCGTGAGGAGATCTCCCGACTGGGATAAGGAGCCCCAATGGATTCGTTAATTCTATTTCTGGTGTTTGCTGGGCTGGTGCTCTGGGGCGTCGGCAGCGTCGTTCTCAACGACAGCAACAAGAACAAACTCAAAGCCCTGTATGATAAATACGCCGCCAAGGCCAACAAGGCATTGGATCTTGGAGGCATGGGTGATGACTCGGGAGTGGATGACGGTATGGGCAACGGCGCCGACCGACGCCTGGAGGAGCTGCAGAAAGAGCTGGATCAGTTGAAGGCTCAGGCTGAGCGGGACCGGGCGCGGATTGAAACCCTGGAGCGTCTCATCACCGACAGCGGCTACCAGACGCGGGAAGCTTTTCGTCAGATGTAGCCCTGGCTGCAGATCCGGCCCAACCAGTTTCGACTATGCCAACGCCCTCGACTATAAGGTGTAGAGACACCTGACATCGAGGGCAGTGGCATGAGCAAAGTGGAGATCGATCCTGCGGATTTTGAACAGCTGATTGAGTGTCGCCAGGCGTCGAAGGAGGCGGGGGAAGCTTATCGCAAGGCGGTGGAAGCCCTGGCCAGAAGCGGCGAGTCCAGCCGCGCCGCCTGGGTGGAGGAGTGCAAGCGCGCCTTTGCTCTCAAACAGGCTGCGTTGGCCGAGGAGCGGGAGCAGTTCCACCGCATCTTCGACGAGCTGCCTCAGGGGCTGCCGAAGGAGTAAGGAGAATCGAGTTTGTTGATGCCGTCCTGTTTGCAAGAAGGTTGACACCTCAGTGCGCATCATCGCAGTATCCTTCAGAATCATCTCTTTGATTCTGAGACTTAATGACCTCACTTTCCCTTCCCGAAGCATGCAAGCTGGCCCTGCTGAGTCAGGGATTGTCTGCGGGCGCCTTTAAGGGGGCGGGAATCAACAAGACCCTGGCGGCCATCGAGAAGCTGGGGTATGTGCAGATCGACACCCTTTCCGTGGTCCAGCGCGCCCATCACCATCTGCTTTGGAGCCGCAACGCTGGATACCGTCTGGAGCATCTAGATGCGCTGATCGAGCGTAAGCAGGTGTTTGAGTACTGGTCTCACGCCGCCGCCTACCTGCCCATGTCTCAGTACCGTTTTTCCCTGCCGAGAAAGGCGGCCCTGCGCTCCGGTGAGCAGAATCATTGGCACCGGAAAGATCCCCGGTTGATGACTCAGGTGCTGGACAGGATCCGGGCCGAGGGGCCCCTGATGGCGAAGGACTTCGACTCCCCCGGCAGTCAGCGCCATGAGTGGAGTGGCACGCCATATAAGGCTGCCCTGCAGAATCTGTTTATGCAGGGGGATCTGATGGTGGTGGCCAGGGAGAAGTTTCACAAGGTGTATGACCTCACCGAGCGGGCGCTGCCTGATGGGGTGGATACCCGAACTCCGGACAGCTCCGAGTACGCCCGGTTTCTGGTGCTTGGTTATCTTCGTGCTCATGGGTTGGGGTCTTTGGCGGAGTTCACTTATCTGCTGAAGGGAGTGAAACCTTGCGTGGCTCTGGCGGTCGCCGAGATGGTGGAGGAGGGGGTTCTTCGGCCGGTGGAGGTAGGTGGTGCCCCCTACTTCACCACAGATCTGGCGCTGGCATTGCTTGAGCGTCGCCTGTCCAGGAAGGAGGCCAGAATTCTCTCCCCCTTCGATAACCTGCTGATTCAGAGAAGGCGTGCCACTGCCCTGTTTGGCTTTGACTACCAGCTGGAGTGCTATCTGCCCAAAGCCAGTCGTCAGTATGGCTATTTCTGCCTGCCTGTCCTCTGGGATGGTCGCCTGGTGGCCAGGGCAGACTGTAAGGCGCACCGCCAGCAGAAGCATCTGCAGGTGATCTCTTTGCACATCGAGCCCGGCCTTCGTCGTCGCGATGCCTTTATGCTGGCCCTGGAGCAGGAGTTGTCACGCTTCGCCGAGTTCAATGATTGCCATCGGGTGTCCATCGAGCAGGTTCGGTAGCATGAGCTTCACAGGCAGAAACGGAGCCAATTGGCTCCGTTTTACCTTGCCAACACTGGGGGCTGGCGTTGACGCCGGTGCACCTTACCAGAAGAGGCGGGCCCGAATGCCGGCGATCCAGATCTGGTCCTTACCCGGATTCAGGGCGGGGTCGACGATCAACTGGATGTCCGGAGTCAGCTCGAAATGTTGGCCCAGTTTCATGTAGTAGAAAGCTTCGGCGGTGTACTGATCGCTGCCTGCGTCTGCCCAGTTGAGGGCGAAGCCGAAGTTGTTCTGGGGGGCCAGCATGCCGTAATAGACGAAGCCCAGGCTGACCGATTCCTTGATGCCCAGCAGGCTGCCATCCTGGGCGTTGCCATAGCGAATGAAGGGCAGCCAGTTGTCTTTCATCATCGAGGCCGACAGGTTGAAACCCTTATCGGCGGCCTGATTGAGAAAGTCGCTGCGGTCCGATTCCCACAGGGTCAGGTGAAGGTTATTGAGGTAGATCTGCTCCTGGGAGGAGGTCCAGCCAAGCTCAAGGCTCTTGAAGTAGCGGTTGTCGCTGAAGAAGTTGTCGGCGCTTTCAAGTGGTTTGGTGGGGTCTGCTTCCATGTCGCTGATGCCGGCAATCACGAACAGGCTATCGGTGAGCATATGACCCATGGCGACACCGAAGGTGGCATCACTGGGCAGGGCGATGGTGTTGGTGCCGGTGCTGAAGGCGAAGTTCATGAAGCCGGTCCAGGGGCTGGCGGCTGCGTACACATCCACATAGTCGGTCACATCCATAAAGCCGGTGATCAGGGTGCCCTGGCCATCAGACAGCTTCTGTTTCCAGTAAAGGTTGGTGAGCCGGCCTTTCTCATCGCTGAAGTTGGGGGTGACCAGCCCCAGGCCGCCGGCCCCAAACTCGAAATTTTTCACTGAGGTGTCGGTGTAGCTGTGCCTGTGTTCTACCTTCCACACCAGGGAGCCGCCGGCATTCTCCTGCTGTCCCTGAGGACGCCAGGAACCGTAAAAGCGGACCATGCCGCTGAAGGCCTCCTTGTCAGAGCCAGGCAGAACGGTGTCGCTGTACAGGCCCACAGCCGAGTAGTCCAGACCCAGCTCAATTCCTTTGGTGGACCACTGTTCCCGCAGGGGCTTTTGCTGGTCGCCCTTGTCGGCACTGATCTGATTGTCGACGGCGTCCGGACCGCCGAAGTTGGTGTCGCTGGCCTGGGTCTGGCGTATGGCTGGTAGCAGCAATAGGACGAAAAGCAGGGGAGGGAGGCGTTGAGTATTCAGCATGGCTGGTCCTCGATAAGCAGATCGACGATCTTAATCCGGGGTCACGGCTGTGCACTAACCCCTAATGAGTAGGGCTCGGATAAAAAGCCTAGTCGAGGAATGGCGAAATGCCATGGAAAGCGAGTGTTATTCGGTATTTGATTGCCATGACGAATTGGTACGAACCATCGTCCCTAAATGCTCATCTATGAGACTCGAGAGGTGACACGGCGCAATGGACCCGATCAGACAAAAAAACGGAGCCAGTTGGCTCCGTTTTCAACCAGTTGAACCGTGCTGTCGGTAATTGAGCATGTAGTCGCTCAGTGATCATGAAGACATATGAGCATTGTCTTCTGTATTTTGGCTTCTAATTTACGTTTTTGGTGATTCCTTAATCTCCACACCGACCATGTCATTTGCAGCCTTAAAGCACCTGGCCGTATAGGTTTTGCCTGCCTCAGCATGAACATCAGCATATGGGAATGCATAATTGCTCGCACTTGAGCACTTGAATCTGATTCGGTACTTCCCGGGCAACATGTTCATTCCAACAGGGTACCCTATCCATTCGTCGCCAACCGTCTTCCACTTTAAGGGCTTATTTTCCAACTCAATATAATCCGCAAGCAGTGGGGTCCACATGCTGTTTTCTGGAGATTTCCTTAATTTTGCTATTTCATTATCTTTTGGCTTTATGTCACCATACTGATAATGAACTCCTGCGCAACCTGATAAAATGGAAACCATGAGTGCCATTAGAAGTAGTCTCATTTCAAATTCCTCTTAAATGGTAATAGTTATATATGTTGTTCCGGGGGGGCACTGGGTTCTGTTCCAGTATTTTTTGATTTCCGACTTTTTGATGTTATTGACGTTTATGTTCGGGTGGTGTTTTGCTAGAAATTGCTTAAGCTCTGTTTGGTTATAGTTTACTTTATATGCGAGCTTAATCTCACCTATGGGCGATATCTCTTCTTTATAAGACAACTCCCCAAGGTAATGAATGCCAGGCTCTTTTATTTGAAATGCCATCATTTCTCCTCCACAATCAGTACTGTAATAGAGCTTTTCATTTGAATTGCTCTTATTTGTCTCATATATGGAGTCAAAAGTGTTGGCGGCGCCATCGGAAACCACATTAACCTTGAAAACAAAATACCCATCCGCTGTTGATACAACATCGGAAATATTATCTTTGTCAGTGAATATAAAACGGTCATACAGTCCGTCTTTATCTAGGCCGAATTTCTTGAAGCGGACTTTTGTTACTTCAGCTCCCTCACTAGAAGAATCTATCTTTATAATAGCAATTGCTTCGCTCTTCTCATTCTTGACAGAAAAGTCTCTGTCTAGGCCACTAATACCTGCAGAGCAACCTGAGATTACTAGGAATAGTGCTATTAGGGAATTTCTTATCATGAAGTTTTTCATATAGATCATTGATCCTGTATTGGATGATGTTAAATGCTGATAAGCGACCAAGTGCCTTGACGGTAATCGAAAGAGTCAGTGGAAAAACTCAAGATTATTTTTCTATGAATGCTCTTCGTTAGATAAATATCATGATGCCTTTGATGAATGTTGTTTAAGGCACCGCATATACGTTGAAAGAATCCTTTTCAGCTCCATGTATGTAAGTGCTCACAAGCATTTAAGTTTTTGATTTAAATGGGCTGTTCTTGCTCTTGAGAAAACCCTGGGGCAAGCTCCGCCCTAGGTTGAGCACCTAAGTATGATTGGACAGATAGTTTGGCTATGAGCAGTTTACATAAAGAGTCACATGGGGTAATGACTCTTTGGCGACTTTGTGAGGGTTCGTTTATAGATTGTAATCTGGGAATAAAGGGTTTCAGAATCGGGGGAGGCGGTAGTTGATGTTTGGTTTGTTTTCTTGTCAGTACAGGGCAAATAAAAACGGAGCCAGTTGGCTCCGTTTTGGGATGTTGCTGCGCTAGCAAATCATCAGTCAGCTTCGTTGAGACTGGAGGTCAGATCGATGATTGCCTTCTTACCGTCGCCAAACAGCATCAGGGTGTTGTCCTTGGCGAACAGCGGGTTGGGCAGGCCAGCAAAGCCTGGGCTCAGGGAGCGCTTCACCACCACTACGGTGCGGGCCTTGTCGACGTTGAGGATAGGCATGCCGTAGATGGGGCTGCCCTTGTCCTCTCGAGCCATGGGGTTGGTCACGTCGTTGGCACCGATGACAATGGCCACGTCGGTCTGCTCAAACTGGGGGTTGATGGCATCCATCTCCACCAGTTGCTCATAAGGCACTTCCGCCTCTGCCAGCAGTACGTTCATGTGGCCGGGCATACGACCGGCAACCGGGTGGATGGCGTACTTCACGTCGGTGCCACGGGCTTCCAGTACGTCGGCCAGTTCGCGCACGGCGTGCTGAGCCTGGGCCATGGCCAGACCGAAACCGGGAACGATCACTACGCGCTCGGCGGTTTCCAGCATCATGGAGACCTCTTCCGGTGCGGAGGATTTCACCTTGCCCTGGTACACCTCGTCGGCATCGATGATCTCTCCACCTTCCGCCATTACCCCGAACAGTACGTTGGTCAGGCTGCGGTTCATCGCCTTACACATGATCTGGGTCAGGATGAGACCGGAGGCACCTACCAGGGAGCCGGACACGATCAGCACGGTGTTGTTGGAGATAAAACCTGCGGTGGCCGCGGCAATACCCGAGTAGGAGTTCAGCAGGGCGATCACCACAGGCATATCGGCACCACCGATGGGCAGCACCAGCAGGATACCCAGCAGCAGGGCCACCGCCACCAGCGCGTAGATCAGCATCGGCGAGGGGCTCACCACCAGAGCGACCACCAGGGCCACGGACACGATGGCCAGCAGGGCGTTGACCATGGTGTTGCCCGGTACGGCGATGGACTTGCCGGAGATGATCTCCTGCAGCTTGCCGAAGGCGATAAAGGAGCCGGACAGGGTCACGGCACCGATCAGCACGGTTGCGCCTACGGAGATCTGCGCCACCAGGGAGGTGGCCGCCGCCGGATCCATGTAGTTGGCCAGGGCCACGAACAGGGAGGCACCACCACCGAAGCCGTTCAGGGCCGCCACCATCTGTGGCATGGAGGTCATCTGTACCTTCTTGGCCAGAGTCGCGCCAATCAGACCACCGAGCACCATGCCGGCGATGATCCACTCGAAGCTCAGAATGGCTTGGTCCAGCAGGGTCACCACAACGGCGATCAGCATACCGATGGAGGAGATCTGGTTACCACGTACCGCAGTACGGGGCTTGGTCATGTTCTTGATGCCGAGCACGAAGAAGACCGCGGCCACCAGGTAGGCCAGGTAAATTACAGCAGTATTCATGGTCGGTTACTTCCTCTTGAACATACCCAGCATGCGGTTGGTGACCATGTAGCCACCCACCACGTTGATGGTGGCCAGGGTCACGGCGATGAAGCCCAGAACATTCACCAGAATGCCGGAGCCGCTGCCCGCGGACAGAAGGGCACCCACCAGGGTGATGCCGGAGATGGCGTTAGAGCCGGACATCAGCGGGGTGTGCAGTGTGGGTGGCACCTTGGTGATCAGCTCTACGCCCAGGAAGATGGCGATCACGAACAGGGTGAGCAGTAACAGCAGGGTTTCCATTTACGCCTCCTCCTTCACTTCAGCGTTGAGTCCGAGCAGATCCCGGATGCGAGGGTTCACCACTTCGCCCTGATAGGCGGTAACGGTGTCGTGGACAATCTCATCTTCGAAGTCGAACACCAGCTTGCCTTCGTCGTCGATAAGGTGACGGATCAGGTTCTCCAGGTTGGTGCCGAACATCTGGCTGCCGTGGTTGGCGGTGGAGGCCACGATGTTGGCCGGGCCGGAGATGATGACGCCATTGACGTTGATCACCTCACCCAGCTGGGTCAGTTCGCAGTTGCCGCCGGTTTCTGCGGCCAGGTCGACGATCACCGAGCCGGGCTTCATCTGAGCCACCATCTCTTTGGTGATCAGGGTCGGGGCCTTGCGACCGGGAATGGCGGCGGTGGTGATGACGATATCCTGTTGAGCCAGTACATTGGCCATCGCCTGTTGCTGCTTGGCGATGAACTCGGCGGACTGCTCCTTGGCGTAGCCGCCGCTGGACTCGGTGTCGGCATCCTCGATTTCCAGCTCAACCGGACGGGCGCCCACAGAGAGGATCTGCTCCCGGGCGGCGGGACGGATGTCGTAGGCTTCCACCACGGCGCCCAGGCGCTTGGCGGTGGCACAGGCCTGCAGGCCGGCCACACCGGCACCCATGATAAAGGTGCGGGCGGGCTTCAGGGTGCCTGCGGCGGTCATCATCATCGGCAGCAGTCTGGGGGTCAGCTCCGCCGCCTGGATCACCGACTTGTAGCCGGCAATGGTGGCGTTGGAGGAGAGCACATCCATGCTCTGGGCCCGGGTAATACGGGGAATCAGTTCCAGGGCGACGGTGTTGATGCCCAGTTCGGCTGCCTTCTGGGCGCTCTCCGGGTGCATCAGCGGATCCATCATCCCCATCAGGGTCTGGCCTGATTTGAGATCTTTAAGCAGTTGGTCAAACTCTTCGCCCTTGGCGTGCAGAGTCAGCACCAGTTCGGCACCCTCAATGGTCTGGGCGCGGTCAGCACCGATTCGAGCTCCACTGTCGAGATAGTCCTGATCGGTAAAACCGGCTTCAAAACCGGCCTGGGTTTCAATCGTTACCTCACAGCCCGCCTTGGCGAGCTTGGCAACGTTGGCGGGTAACAGGGCCACGCGGGTTTCCCCGACGAGATGCTCCTTGATCACGGCGATCTTCACAACGCTATCCTCTAGCAGAATTAGGTTTATCGGTTCTATCTTGGTGATACCAAAGCGTAAATCACTGAGCATTGTGGACTATTAGAAATCCAATGCTAAGTCGATTTATTGAATCACCACAATCGTCTCAATGAATGGAGGTCGTTGTGTCATTGCGCCGTTGCCGCCGGAATTTATGGCAGAGTATGCTGGTCCCAAAAGGGCCCCTGTCACACTGGCGTCATCAACCTCTCTGTTATTGGTCACATTTTTATCAAATATTCCGGCCTTATTACATTTAATGCATTTTTTGTGAAATGTGAACAGTTTTTCGTCGATCACCGCATATTCATTTATCGTATAAAAAAAATTTTTTAATTCTTTTTTATAAAGAAGCCCGGCGCCTACCCTGTTGCAATTGTCCACAGTCACGAGCGCAGAGCATGCAGTTATCCGAGTTACACGCAGGGGCCGGGGTATTGGAGCCGGCGAAGCTGTCCCAGTTACAGCAGCTGACCTCCGATCTTTCCCCCCTTCAACTGGCCTGGGTCAGCGGTTATCTGGCCGCGTCCGCCAATCTTGCTGGCGGTCAACCACAGCCTCAGGCTCCGGCCCAGAGTTCACTGACCATCCTCTATGGCAGCCAGACCGGCAACAGCCGCTCTGTGGCCCAGCAACTGGCGGACGCCGCCAAGGGGCAGGGCAGGGAGGTGGCCCTGGTCTCCATGTCCGAGTACAAGCCCAAGCGGCTCAAGGAGGAGCAGCAACTGCTGGTGGTGGTCAGCACCCACGGGGAGGGTGAGCCGCCCGATGACGCCATTGCCCTGCACAAGTTCCTGTTCTCCAACCGGGCCCCCAAGCTCGACGGCATCCACTTTGGGGTGCTGGCACTGGGCGATTCCAGTTACGAGCACTTCTGCCAGACCGGTAAGGAGTTCGATGCCCGGCTGGCGGAGCTCGGCGGCAATCGCCTGCTCGAGCGGGCAGACTGTGATGTGGACTTCGAAGACAGCGCCGAGGCCTGGATAGCCCAGGCTTTGGCCAAACTGGCGGATCTGGCCCCGGCCACCGCCGTAGCACCGGCATCGGCTCAGGCCTCCGCCGTCAGCAGTTACAGCCGCAGCAATCCATACAAGGCCACTCTCCTGGCCAGCCAGAAGATCACCGGCCGAGAGTCCATCAAAGACACCCGACATGTGGAGCTGAGCCTGGAGGAGTCCGGCATCAGCTATCAGCCCGGTGATGCCCTGGGGGTGTGGATGGACAACGATCCCGCCCTGGTGGCCGAGATTCTGACTGCGGTTGGCCTCAGTGGTGAGGAGAGTGTCCAGGTTAAAGAGGCCAGCGTGCCTCTGTCCCAGGCCCTTACCGAGACCTTTGAGCTGACCCTGCTGCATCCGGCCCTGGTGAAGGGCTGGGCGGAGCTGGCCGACAGCGGCGAACTGGCTCAGATCGCCGACGATGGCGACGCGCTCAAGCAGTTTATCCACCAGCACCAGCTGCTGGACCTGGCCAGACGCTATCCGGCCAAGCCGGACGCCGAGACCCTGGTCGGCCTGCTGCGCAAGCTGACGCCGCGCCTCTACTCCATCGCCTCCAGTCAGGCGGAAGTGGAGGAGGAGGTGCACCTGACCGTGGCTCTGGTGGAAGCGGAGCGTGACGGCGAGTCTCGCCTGGGTACCGTCTCCGGTGCCTTTGCCCGTCGTCTGCAGGAGGGGGATGAGGTGAAGGTCTATGTGGAGCCTAACCAGAACTTCCGCCTGCCTGAATCCGGCGACACTCCGGTGATCATGATAGGTCCCGGGACCGGCATTGCCCCCTTCCGTGGCTTTATGCAGGAGCGGGAGGCCCAGGGCGCCGAAGGGGACAACTGGCTGTTCTTCGGCAACCCCACCTTTACCGAGGACTTCCTCTATCAGGTGGAGTGGCAGGGCTATGTGAAGAGCGGGTTGCTGAGCCGCATCAGCCTGGCGTTTTCCCGGGATCAGGAGCACAAGATCTATGTTCAGGACCGGGTGCGGGAAGCCGGCGCCGATCTTTATCAGTGGCTGGAGCGGGGCGCTCACCTCTACCTCTGTGGTGACGCCGAACGCATGGCCGTCGATGTGGAAGCTGCCCTGATTGAGGTGGTGACAGAACATGGCGGCAAGAGCCGTGAACAGGCAGAGCAATACCTTGAGGCGCTGCGCGCAAGCAAGAGATACCAGAAGGATGTGTACTGATGAGTGACCAGAAAACCCCAGATCTCAGCGAACTGCAGGTGCAGGGTAAGCTGGCGGACAACGAGCGCCTCAAGGGTGAGAGCCAGCTGCTTCGGGGCACCATCGAAGCGGATCTGGCCGATCCCCTCACCGGTGGCTTCACCGCCGATAACTTCCAGCTGATCCGTTTCCATGGCATGTATCAGCAGGATGACCGTGATATCCGCGCCGAGCGTAACGAGCAGAAGCTGGAGCCGCTGCACACGGTGATGCTGCGGGCACGTATGCCCGGCGGGGTGATCACCCCGCAGCAGTGGCTGGCCATCGACGAGTTCGCCGCCAGCAACACCCACGCCGGCAGCATTCGACTGACCACCCGTCAGACCTTCCAGTTTCACGGGGTGCTCAAGCGTCACATCAAGCCGATGCATCAGATGCTGAACAGCATCGGTATCGACTCCATCGCCACCGCCGGCGACGTGAATCGCAATGTGCTGTGCACCTCCAACCCGGAGCAGTCAGAGCTGCATGCCGAAGCCTACGAGTGGGCGAAGAGGATCTCCGAGCACCTGCTGCCCAAAACCCGGGCCTATGCAGAGATCTGGCTCGATGGTGAAAAGGTGGAGAGCACCCAGGAGGAGGAGCCGATCCTCGGTCGCACCTACCTGCCCCGTAAATTCAAGACCACCGTGGTGGTGCCCCCTCACAATGACGTGGACATCCACGCCAACGACATGAACTTCATCGCCGTGGCCGACAACGGCAAGCTGGTGGGCTTCAACCTGCTGGTGGGCGGTGGCCTGGGGATGACTCATGGCGACACCAGCACCTATCCCCGCAAGGCGGATGAGTTCGGCTACCTGCCCCTGGAGCACACCCTGGCGGTGGCCGAAGCGGTGGTGGCCACCCAGCGGGACCTGGGCAACCGGGTGAACCGTAAGAACGCCAAGACCAAGTACACCCTGGACAGGGTGGGGGTCGATACCTTCAAGGCGGAGGTGGAGCGCCGCGCCGACATCCGTTTCGAGCCCATTCGCCCCTATGAGCTGACCGACCGAGGCGACGGCTTCGGCTGGACCGCCGGCATCGACGGTAAGCACAACCTGACCCTGTTTATCGAAAATGGTCGCATTTTGGACTTCCCCGATAAGCCCCTGAAAAGCGGCATGGCGGCCATTGCCCAGGTTCACCAGGGGGAGTTCCGCATGACCGCCAACCAGAACCTGGTGGTGGCCGGAGTGGCGGAGCAGGATAAGGCGCAGATTGAGGCCCTGGCGCGGGAGCATGGGCTGATGGATGACAGTGTCTCCAATCAGCGCAAAGATTCCATGGCCTGTGTCTCCCTGCCCACCTGTCCCCTGGCCATGGCGGAGGCGGAGCGCTTCCTGCCCGGCTTTGTGGATCGCATCGAGGGGGTATTGGCCACTCACGGCATCGGTGATGAGTCGATCATCTTTAGGGTCACCGGCTGCCCCAACGGCTGTGGCCGCGCCATGCTGGCGGAGGTGGGTCTGGTGGGTAAGGGCCCGGGCCGTTACAACCTGCACCTGGGGGGCAACCGCGAAGGTACCCGGATACCCAAGATGTACAAGGAAAACCTGGACGAGGAGAGCATCCTGGCCGAGCTGGATCAGTTGGTGGGCCGCTGGGTGGGGGAACGTCACCAGGGAGAGGGCTTCGGCGATTTCCTGATCCGTGCCCAGGTGGTGCCCGAGGTGATCACGGCAAAGGTGGACTTTCATGGCTGACATCGATCTGGCCGCCGTGGCGGCCAACCCAGAGTTAGAGGCGCATCAGGCTTGGCTGGCCCGGGCCAATGACACCCTGGCGGCGCTGAGCGCCCAGGAGCGGGTGGCCTGGGGCTTGGAGCACCTGCCCGGTGAGGCGATCCTCTCCTCCAGTTTCGGCATTCAGGGGGCGGTGATGCTGCACCTGGTGACCCAGGCCAAGCCCGAGATTCCCGTGGTGCTCACCGACACCGGCTATCTGTTTCCTGAGACCTACCGCTTTATCGACGAGCTCACCGACAAGCTGAAGCTGAATCTGAAGGTGTACCGCTCAGAGATGAACCCGGCCTGGCAGGAGGCCCGTTTTGGCCAGCTGTGGGAGCAGGGGCAGGAGGGACTCAATCAGTACAACCGCCTCAACAAGGTGGAGCCGATGCAGCGGGCGCTCAACGAGCTGAATGTGGGCACCTGGTTTGCTGGCTTGCGCCGTCAGCAGGCAAGCTCCAGAGCAGATCTGCCGTTTCTGGAGATCCGCTCAGGCCGGTTCAAGCTGTTGCCCATTCTGGATTGGACCAACAAGGATGTGCACTACTACCTGGAGGAGCATGGCCTGCCTTACCACCCTCTGTGGCATCAGGGTTACGCCTCGGTGGGGGACATCCACACCAGCCGCCCCATGGAGCTGGGGATGAGCGAAGAGGACAGCCGCTTCTCCGGTTTCCGTCGGGAGTGCGGACTCCACTACGACATCTAGCCGGTGATCTCGGATCCCAAAAAAACAGAGGCTCCTTCGGGAGCCTCTGTTTTCTCTGCTAGCGTATGAACAGATCCATCATCGCTCCGGCAATGCTGGCTTGTCGCCGGTAAAACTCGGTGTAGCCGCACTCGATGCAACTGACCGAAAAGAACTTGCCGGACTCAACGTCCATGATGCTCTCCTCCCGGCTCAGTGACACATAGATATCCGATGTCTGATAGCCCCCGAATCCGCACTTTACGCATTTGAACTCGCTGCCCTGGCGCCGTGCCAGTGCGTCTTTGATCCCCTGGTGATTCTCCGGATACTCCTCCTTATCTACGCTGTGGAGTGCATCGAACAACTCTGCCAGGGTGTAATCATCGTAATTGGGTCTGCTGTACATCTTGGTCATCCAACGTGGCTTTTTGGGGAGCGCCGGCGTTGCCTGCACGCCTGGCGTGATGGCTCAATTTATACTTTTTTCTTTATTTATGAAACGCTTGTTGGCAGGTGCGAGTGCAGGGAAGCAGGCACAAAAAAGCAGCCCGGAAGGAAGCTTATAACCACCGGGCTGCAAAAGGAGGGATGAGAACAGGGAACTGGGATTAACCCTTCTTGATTACGTCCAGGTCATACCAGGGCGTGGGGTTGATGGGGCAGCGAAAACGCACGCCATCTTCACCCACGGTGACTCGGCTGGTGCGGGTTTCGCCGGGCTCCAGGGGGAACATGTCCAGGGTCTCGCGATCGGCCAGACTCTGGATCTGGAAGCCCACCAGCTTGTCCGCCTTGTTGGTGATCACGAACTCGTACTCACCCGCTTTCAGGCCTGCCACGGTCTCTTTGGCAGAGAAGTAGCCGTTGTACTCATCCAGGTGAATCACAGTTACGCCGTCGGCCCGGGTGGTGGGGGTGTCCGCCTGCACACCGGCCACGGCGGCGAAGGCGATGGCCAGGACTGCGGTGGCGCGTTTCAGGATGTTGAAGATGGTCATTGAGTCGTCCTCTCGTCAGGGGTATCAGATAGATTTGTTTCCGTTCGAGAGAGACTATAGTTCGATAGTGGTGTATTAATAATGCCTATTAGTCCGCAAAATATAACCACGAGTACGGAAGGCCATGTTAAAGAACCAGGACTCATTGAGTGAACTGCTGCGCAGCCTCAAGCTGCGGGCGGAGGTCTATGTCCACGCCGACTTCTGTGGCCACTGGGCGGTGGATACATCGGGCCAGCGAAGAATCCCTTTTCATATGCTGGGGTCCGGCCAGGGGTGGCTCCATATCGAGGGCTGCGAGCCCAGGCTGCTCAGAGCCGGTGACCTGGTGCTGTTTCCCCATGATGTCAAACACCTGGTCTCCAGTGAGCCTCAACCCGATGCCGAGACCCGCCTGAATGACCCCGGCAGCGAGTCCGATGGACCGGCGACCAATCTTCTGTGCGGCTTCTTCGACTTCGATAACCTGGGGAGCTCGCCATTGCTGGATGGTCTGCCTCAGGTGATAGTGCTGGAACTGGGGGAGCAGGGGCGGCACCCCAACATCCGCACCCTGATTCAGTTGATGGTGGCGGAGCTGGAGCTCTCCGAGCCGGGCAGTTATGCGGTGGTGAATCAGCTGTGTTACCTGCTGTTCATCCAGGTACTCAGGTTGCAGATTGCCAAGGGGTTGGAAACCGGCCTGCTGGCGGCCCTGTTCGACCGCCGCATCAGCCGGGCCCTGGATGCCATCCACACTCGGCCCGAAGCCCAATGGTCTCTGATGACCCTGGCGCAAGCCGCCGCCATGGGACGCACCAGTTTCGCCGAGCGCTTTCACCAGTTGGTGGGGCAGACGCCGATGAAGTACCTCACTCTTTGGCGGATGCAACGTGCCCGGGAGCTGCTGCTTACCACAGAGCGCTCCATGCTGGACATCGCCGAGGCGTGCGGTTATCAGTCGGAGGTGGCGTTTCGCAAGGCGTATCGCAGCCTGATGGGGGAACCCCCTGGCCAGACGAGGCGCCAGGGGGAGGGGTGAGTGCCCCGGGTTGGCTGGGGGCCGATCAAACTTTTCGGCTATCTGGTGCCGAACTGCTTCATAAAGGCTTCCCGAAGTTTGACGCGCTGAGGGTACTCTTTACCCCACTGTCCGGGCGCTGCGCCCTCCCAGACCTGCTGAAAGACTCTCATCTTGTTGGCGCCGTAGATCTTGATTAGCTGCTCATCGGTGTAGCCGCGCTTCCATAGCTCATCGGTGATGGCCGGCAGAATCCGGGACAGCATGGCAGAGTCATCGGCACCACGCTCGAAGGCGGTGATCATGTAGCCGCCGTCGTTATACATGGTGGCATTCTTCTTGGCGAAGTCGACCACCAGGCTGACATCGAACATATCGTCTGTCGCCAGCCCAACATGGTCCTCCCCCAGAAGCTTGACGTAATAATCGATCATGTCGGCAGCCTGAGAGGGAGTGATGTCATCTGGCCAGATGCCGTCCATCATCCATTCGGTAAAGGTGGGAGAGACGTAGCCGCCAGCCTTGAGCACTCGCCTGGCTTCCTCATCGGAGATGTTCCGGTAGCAACCCTTGGGGGAAGCGTCAGGCTGAGTTTTGTACAGGCCTGCGGGAATGGAGTGGGTGAAGACGTAGGGGACCCCTGGGTAGTGTTCATCCATATAATCCATGGCGTCCATGGCGGTCTTCTGACCTGTGTGGCTGAGATCCAGGATGGTGCCATAACGGACCATGGCGTCGATCACCGTCCGTCCCCAATCGGTGAGACCATCGTCCATGCCGTTGTATGCGGCCAATGAGCCGGAGCCTGTCCTGAAACGGTCGTTATAGGCGAGGATCATGCTGGCGATGCCCATCTCCTTGAGCAGGGCCATGCGAGAGACATCCTCCTCCAGAATTGTTGACGTCTGGGAGTTCCAGATAACCGCTGTCTGCCCCTTGATGTGGGCGGCTTCGATGTCTCGGGTGGATTTGACGAACACGTAGTTTTCCGGCTCTTCCGCCATGGCGTCCCGGAAGGCCCGGTGCTGTCGAACCAGTTCATCCCAGTTGTGGGAGGCGGCGGTCAGGGTGATCTCGTGGCCGGTGATGCCGGCCGCTCTGGATTCACGGTAGTACTCCAGCAACTGCTCTTTTTTGGTCCACCCGGTCCCGTAGGGGCTGGCCATCATGCCAATAACGATGTTCTCTTTGACAAACTGTTTGGCCTTGTCCGACGCCGGCCAGTTCTTGGCTGCCAGGCTGGCGGTCGACGGGTAGGAGACAATGGCTAAGAGCGCAGAGATGACGACAGAGAATGCAAGGTAGAGGCGCTTCATGATGGTTTTTCCCGATGACTGAGTGTGGAATCAAACCATTAAACATTAGTACGTCTTTTCAGCGTTGCCCGGTTTGGGCTCTGCTGAGCCGCGCATCTGGGAGTTTCCAAAGCCTGGAAACGACGGGAGCTTCGCTGTAATAGCGAAGCTCCCGACTCAAGCCGATGTGGCTCTGAAGGTGGGGACGGCCTGTTCAGCTGAGGATGCACTCACTGATGTACTTATTGAAGGAGATGAGGTCGAAGGAGCCTCGGATCTCGAACCGCACCCTTCCCAGGCCGCTGAGATAGACCTCGATTTCACAATCCATATCCAGGGTGCCGGAGGACTCCACCGAAAACGCCTGAATCTTGCTGTAGGGCAGGGAGGTGTAGTCCACCTTGGAGCCGGTCAGCCCCTGCACATTGGCGGCAATGATGCGCTTGTTGGTAAACACCACCTGATCGCGAATGGTCTTGAAGGCGGCGAAGATGGACTCGCCTTCGATGATGAACTTGTGAAAGTCTTCTCTGGCGTCGGCGATCTCTATGGGCTTGAGCTTAAAGACGGAGGATTCCTGAAAGTCGATCATGGTCTGTCCTTGATTGAATGATGGGTATGGCTCTGATTTACCCAGAGTATAGCTCTTCGACAAAGAACTGAAATTCAGTCTGTTTTCTGTCTGTTGCCTCATGCTTCCTTTGGGCGTCAGACGCTTCGCCCAAGCGGGGGACCGGCCTCTGATGCGCACAACGCCGTTGTGCCTCAGATACGAAAAAGCCCCGCTCAGAGAGCAGGGCTTCGTAAGGTGGTCGGTGATAGGGATTGTTCCGGGCCGCGCAGGCGGGGGCGCCCAGCCCTCTGACCGAGTCGCGTAGCGGCTCTAAAACGAGAAAAGCCCTGTTCTTGCGAACAGGGCTCTTGAATGTGGTCGGTGATAGAGGAGTTCGGGCGGGGCCGCCTAGGCCTCTGACCCGAGGTGCGCAGCACCTCTAAAACGAAAAAGCCCCGCTCAGAGAGCGGGGCTTCGTAAGGTGGTCGGTGATAGAGGATTGGTACGGGGGCGCCCAGCCCTCTGACCGAGTCGCGTAGCGGCTCTAAAACGAGAAAAGCCCTGTTCTTGCGAACAGGGCTCTTGAATGTGGTCGGTGATAGAGGATTCGAACCTCTGACCCTCTGGTCCCAAACCAGATGCGCTACCAGGCTGCGCTAATCACCGATTTCGTTTCGTTCGGTTACCGAACTCGACGGGGGCCTATAATAGCGATTTTCTTTGGATGCGCAAGGGATCTTTTAGGTAATTGTGCTAAGTGGTGATTTTACAGACCGATGTTTTTTCTCCGTTAAATTGATATCTCTAAAACGAATTAAAAGTTCCAAACTGATTCTTTGTGGTTATTAAAAGAGGCTCTAAGCTGTTCGGATACTCTAGAGGGGGAATCTGGTGAGCCTGATAACTTTACCCAATCGTACCGGCAGGGTGGCCATAGTGGGCGCTGGCCCCGGCGATCCTGAACTGTTGACCGTCAAGGCACTGCGCGCCATTCAAGGGGCCGACGTGGTGCTTTACGATGCCCTGGTAAGTGAGTCTATCCTGGCACTGATCAATGCGGATGCGGAGTGCATTGCCGTCGGTAAGCGCTGCGGGCGTCACTCCATGTCTCAGGAGGAGATCAATCGATTGCTGGTGGCCAAGGCCGCCTCAGGGGACCGCTCCGTGGTGCGGTTGAAAGGGGGCGATCCTCTGATGTTTGGCCGAGGCGGCGAAGAGATGCAGGCCTTGCGAGAGGCGGGCATCGACTATGAGGTGGTGCCCGGTGTTACCGCCGCCACTGCCTGCGCCTCCTATGGCGCCATCCCCCTGACCCACAGGACCCTGTCTCGCGGGGTCACCTTTGTCACTGGTCATGGCATGGGCGGCGAGCCCATCTCCGACTGGCATAAGCTGGCGCTCAGCCACCACACTCTGGTGATCTACATGGGCGTGGCCCGGGCCGGGACCATAGCACATGGGTTGATGGAGGGCGGCCTGGCTGGTGACACCCCGGTGGCCATTGTCAGCCGCGCCAGCCAGCCTCAGCAGACGGTGGTGACAGGCCGCCTCGCCGAACTGGAACAGATGGCTACCGATCCTCGCGTGCAGACGCCGGCGGCGTTGATCGTCGGTGATGTGGTGTCTCTGCACCACTCGCTGGATTGGTTCAGCGCCGAACTACTGGGGCAGGAAATCGTCCAGCAGCAGTTTGGTTAGCGATTCGCAGTACTCTTCATTGGCGGGCTCGGTGATCAGCCGGGCCAGCTCATCCCCTACCTGAGTGAAGCGGTAATACCTCAGCCTGAGGCGGGCGCTTTTGGGCACAAACTTCATGGTATGGCCCTGACAGCGGATCAGCATGGGCTGCTTGGCGGGAAGGGGGCCGGTTTCCAGTTCGGTGGCAAACAGCAAACCGAGATCTCTCAGGGTCAGCACTGTCGAGTAGGGCAGCCCCTGGCCGGAGAGGTTCATTGTCTCCTGGCGAGCGGAGCTGAAGCCGCCGAAGCCTGCTTCCCGGCGATAGCCCAGCACAACCTTGTGGCTGGGGTCGCCATTAAGCTGGCAGGAGATCGCCACGGTCCGGGCGAACTGCATCGCTTCTCTCTGGGTCATTCCTTTCAGAGTTTCCAGGGTTCTCAGGCCGAAGCTGCCGGGCAGACTCAGCTCGGTGGCCAGAATCTGAGCCCAAAGCTTCTGCATGCTGCTGTTGTGGATCTGCTCCGCCATCTGGCAAAACTGGAACTGCCAGTCCGGATCCAACTCTTTGTTACTCACCGCATTGCCCGCCAGGCCTATGGCTTGCTTCACCACGGCTTCCAGGTTCTGCTGACGTTGCTCCTGCCAGTTTTTCAGTCGGATTTCGGTACGCTGGGCCAGGGCGCCGGCGGTTTCTGCATCATTGCCGGTCAGGCCGATTCGCCGCGCCAGGGTCACGGCTTGCTGTCTTGCTGTGCGGCTGCTCTCCCGCTTGGGCGGTGCGGCCATGATCTTGTCAGTCATAGGCTCAGGTCTGTGTGGCGGGGAACAGGGCGCCCCAGCGTGTCTCATTGCCCGGCGCAGGCGTCGCCGGCAGGCTCAGGGCGGCCAGCAAGGAGCACAGGCCGATCCCCGCCCCAATATAAAACACCAGAGCCGGAGAGTGTAGCCACACAAGTCCCAGAAGAGCAGGAATCACCACGGCTGCGATGTGGTTGATGGTAAAGCTGATTCCTGCGGTTGCGGCGATCTCATCCGGGTCGGCGATCTTCTGGAAGTAGGTCTTGATGGCGATGGCCATGGCGAAGAACAGGTGATCGATGACATAGAGGCCCGCGGCCAGGGTGGGGTGTTCCACATTGGCGTAGCTGACAAACACCAGGATCAGGCCGACGTACTCAATCATCAGGGTTCGCCGCTCGCCGATGCGGCCGATCCACTGTCCGATGCGCTTGGCAAACAGCAGGTTAAACAGGTAGTTGATCAGGAACAGGGCGGTAATCTCGGTGACGCTGTAACCGAACTTCTCCACCATCATGAAGGCGGCAAACACCATGAAGATCTGCCTGCGGGCGCCGGAGAGGAAGGTCAGCAGGTAATAGAGGCTGTAGCGTTTGCGCAGCAGCAGTCGCTTCTGCTGGGGGGCGTCCTCCCTGAACTGGGGAAAGCGCGCCATGCAGTAGAGCACCATCAGCAAACCCAGTCCGCCGACCAGGGTGTACACCCATTCATAGGGCAGATTCAGGCCGGTCATCAGCAGCCAGATGCTGCCGTACCCCAACAGGGCACCGGCGGCCTTGACCGACAGCGCCTGGCCCATAAACGCGGCGGCTTCCCCCTTGGGCAACCACTGCAACGTCAGCGACTGATTGCAGGTCTCGTAGTAGTGGAAGCCCACAGACATCAGCACCGTGGTGCAGTAGAGGCCCAGCACCGACGGGAACCAGCCGGTCAGTGCCACACCGACACAGAGCAGCAGCAGGGAGATAAGGGCAAACCTCTGCTCCCGAATCACCAACAGCACCAGGATGGCGGTGAAGGCGAGAAAGCCTGGCACTTCGCGCAGGGACTGCAGCAGCCCAATCTCCTTGCCGGTAAACGACGCCACCTCCACCACAAAGTTGTTCAGCAGTACCTGCCAGACGGCAAACACCAGGGACATGATAAAGGTCATCATCAGCAGCAGTTGAGGGCGGGTTGGAGTCAAAATCGGGGGCCTTATCCATAAATCAGTGGGGGGCCTCTATCCTAGGGCGTTGCCGGGGCTTGAACAAAGGCTTTTTAAAACCGGCTGAATCAATTGAGTAACTGAATCTTGCAGAACCCAATTTGTAACAAAGTTGTGGTCGGTTTTGTTAACGCATCAGGGCCGGGCTAGCATTAGGGGTATGAGATCTTTGATGCTCGGCCTCATAAGCGTGCTGTTTTGCGGGTGCATGTCCACCCCAGAGCCCAGCGTGCCTGCCCCGGTGCTGGCGGATTCCGCTTTCGCCCAGGTGGAGGATGCGATCACGCCGAAGCAACTGTTTGCCTTGGACCGGGATATGCTCAGGTTCACCTCAAAGGCCGGTCGAACCTCAAGCAGCAAGGCGATGCGCATCGACATGCTGGCGCAGCTGGTCAGCGCCGATCGCGGCTTTGAGTACGACAACAGCGTCACCCAGACCGCTTCACAAACCTATCAGTTGCGCTCTGGCAACTGCATGTCTCTGGTGGTGATGACCGCGGCACTGGCCAAAGAGCTTCACCTTGAAGTGGAGTACCAATTGGTGGAATCGCCCCCCATCTGGGATCGCCGTGGCGGCATCTATCTGGTCAATGACCACGTTAATATCAAGCTTGAGGCCCCGCCTCAGCCCGGCGACTGGTCTCCCCTGGGGGGAAGCAGCAAGGTGATCGATTTCCTGCCGGGGAGCCAGGTGCGCGGCTACCGGGTGGTGAAGCTGTCTGAATCCGAGGTTCTGGCCCGGTTCTTCAGCAACCTGGCGGCAGAGCACATGGTGGACGAGAAGCCGGATCACGCTTACCACTACCTGAAGCAGGCCCTGGCCCTTGCCCCTCAGATGAGCGCCGCCTGGAATACCCTCGGGGTACTCTACAAGCGTCAGGGGTTGGAGGAGGAAGCGGAGCAGGTGTATCGCTATGTGATGGAGTTGGGCACCGACCCTCTGCACAGCATGCACAACCTGGCGGTATTGCTCGCCTCCCAGGGGCGGCTCACCGAGTGGGCCAAACTGCATCGTCAGATAGAGCTGAGTCGTTTGGACAACCCCTTTTACTACTTCGATATGGCGGAAGCGTCCTACGATCGAGGCAATTTTAGCCAGGCCCTAAGCCAGTACCGCAAAGCGGTGAAACTCGCTGATTATCATCATGAGTTCCATTTCGGGCTTTCCAGGGCCTATTTCCAACTGGGTCAGCTGGACGACAGCCAGCGGGCCCTCACCGATGCCATCAAACTGGCACCGCGCACTGAGAAGGAGCGCTATCAGCTCAAGCTCAGGGCATTCGGGCACTGAATCGGTGCCAATAAAAAAGGTTGGCCTCGGCCAACCTTTTCTCTGTCTGGCTGAGTATCAGCCCTGATCCTGATAACGCTTGGCGGAGGAGAGGATCTCCTCACGGGCTGCGGCCGCATCGGCCCAGCCTTCTACCTTCACCCACTTGTTGGGTTCCAGCTCTTTGTAACGCTCGAAGAACTGGGTGATTTGCGCCTTCAGCAGGGCAGGGACATCATCCACGTCCTGGATGTGGTCGTACTCCTGAGTCAGCTTGGTGTGGGGCACCGCGATGATCTTGGCGTCTTCGCCGGACTCATCGGTCATGTTCAGTACACCAACGGGACGGCAGCGAATCACCGAGCCTGGGGCCAGAGGGAAGGGGCTGGGGACCAGCACATCCACAGGGTCACCATCCAGGCTCAGGGTCTGGTTCACATAGCCGTAGTTGGCAGGGTAGAACATGGGCGACTTCATGAAACGGTCCACAAACAGCGCACCGCTGTCCTTGTCCACCTCGTACTTGATGGGGTCGTGGTTCGCCGGGATCTCGATGATCACATAGATATCGTCCGGAAGAGATTTACCCGCAGGTACGTGATTCAGGCTCATAGATTTTTCCTTAAACAGCCAGAGTGTTGATTGGGTCAGCCTTCGCTGTGGTAGCGCAGGCAGGTGTCGACCTCGTCCGCCGACCCCAGGATCACCGCCACCCGCTGGTGGATCTGATCCGGTTGAATCTCCATGATGCGCTCATAGCCGGTGGACGCCTTGCCGCCAGCCTGCTCAACCAGGAAGCTCATGGGGTTGGCTTCGTACATCAGACGAAGCTTGAAAGGTTTGGCTGGGTTCTTGGTGTCCTGAGGGTAGGTGAACAGGCCACCACGGCTCAGCACACGGTGCACGTCGCCCACCATGGCGGCGATCCAGCGCATATTGAAGTTGCGGCCGCGAGGGCCCTCTTTGCCCTGGATCAGGTCGGCGATGTAGCTCTGCATCGGCGCCTGCCAGAAGCGTTGGTTGGACATGTTGATGGCAAACTCACCGGTCTCGGCAGGAACTTCAACACGCTCATCGATGAGAATGAACTCATCGGAGCTGGGATCCAGGCTGAACATCAGGGTGCCGTTGCCTGTGGTCATGGCCAGCACGGTGGCGGGGCCGTAGAGCATGTAGCAGGCACAGCTCTGGTTGATGCCCGGCTGCATAAAGGCCTGCTCATTCACCTCACCCTCTGGGGCGGGCAGCACGGAGAAGATGGTGCCCACCAGGGAGTTGATGTCGATGTTGGAGGAGCCATCCAGGGGGTCGAAGCACACCAGGTACTGACCCGCGTCGTTGGCGGGCACCACCTCGGTCTCCTCTTCGGAGGCGATCCCCTTCACCAGCGGGTTGGCGGCCAGCTTCTCCTTGATCAGATCATTGGCGATGATATCCAGCTTCTTCTGGGTTTCACCCTGTACGTTCTCGGTTTCGGCGACGCCCAGCACCCCGGCCAGGGCGCCACCACGAACCAGTCGGCTGATCTCTACGCCGCACTCGGCCAGGGTCATAATCAGTTGTTGTAACTCGGTAGTTAAGCCCTGTTTAACCAGGGACTCGTGTAGGCGTTGCATGCAGGGTCCTATCTTTATGATTGGCTGGATTAATTAACCGGCAATGATAGCGAAAAATGTGATGAGATGCAGCGTTAAACGCCGCTTAAGATGGTGAGACAGCGCGATCTGACCGAAAAAAACGAACTGTGTGAATTTTATTCGCTTGAGGCGGGTAACAGTTTTGTTTATAACAGGTCGCCTAGGGATGGAAAGCAGGGTGATTGAGCACCGCTGATGAAAGACACAATTATTAGATTAGGGGTATGCCATCGTGTTTGGGAAAGCCAATAAGAAAAGCCGTTCTGGCCTGACCTATTTCGCCCAATCCAGCCGTTTGGAGGGCAGCCTCCACATTGAAGGGGACTGCGTTGTCGACGGCCGCATCGAAGGTGAGTTGACCGCGACGGGCCTGGTCGTCGTTGAAAGCCAGGGTGAGATCCGTGGCCGCGTCGTCTCAGATCAGCTGCAGGTGGAGGGGCGCGTTGATGGCAAAGTGCAATGCCAGCGTCTGACCATCAGCGCCACAGGTACCGTCGAAGGGGAAATTGTTACAGATAAAATCGAAATCTTTAACGGTGGTCAGTTTATCGGCACCCGGGTCAAAGATGGGCCGAAGCTGCTGGAGAACAAGCAGGAAGAGGCGGAAGAAGCCTGATATCTGACGATAAAAACCGGCAATCCAAGGTAACGCCTCGGGGGAGCCGGTTTGTGATTCCCTCCGGTTTTGTGGACAATCCTGCCATTCGACTCTGCAGGACGACAGACCATGAAACCACTGATTCTGGCCGGGCTGACCCTGGTGTCCGCCCTGGCTCAGGCCCAACCGCTGACTCTGGAACGCATTGTCAGCGAGCCGGCGTTGGCCGGATCCCAGCCCTTTAAACCCGCCCTCTCTCCTGATGGCCAGCGAGTCACCTGGCTCGCCCCCCGAGAAGATGACATCGAGCGCTTTGACCTCTGGCAGTACAGCCTCAAGAGCGGTCAGCGCAGCCGTCTGCTGGACTCCACCCTGTTTGAAGAGGGGGAGCTGTCCGAAGAGGAGAAGGCTCGCCGGGAGCGCCAGCGCATCTATGGCAAGGGACTGCTTGAGTATGACTGGGACACTCAGGGCAAGGCGTTGCTGTTCCCCATCGGGGGCGACCTGTGGCTGTACCGCCTGGACGGGGACAAACCCCGTCAACTGACCCGCACCGAGGCGTTTGAGACCGACGCCCGCTTCTCGCCTAAGGGCAACTATGTCTCCTTCATTCGCGATCAGGACCTTTATGTCATCGATCTCGCCAGCGGCGAAGAGCGGCGCCTGACCACGGGTGGTGAGGGGTCCATCAAGCATGGCATGTCCGAGTTTGTCGCCCAGGAGGAGATGGACCGGATGAGCGGCTACTGGTGGGCGCCTGATGAGCACGCCATCGCCCTGTTGCAGGTGGATGAATCCCCGGTGGAGCTGGTGATCCGCAACGAGATCTACGCCGACGGCATCAAGCTTACCGAGCAGCGCTACCCCTACGCAGGTAAAGACAACGCCAAGGTGCGTGTGGGTGTAGTCAGCCTGGGTGATGGCAAGCTGACCTGGGCGCCAGGAGCCGAAGACAAGGGCGGCTATCTGCCCAGAGTCAACTGGCGCGCCGACAGCCAGGCCCTGACCTGGCAGTGGCAGAGCCGGGATCAGCAGACCCTGCAGCTGTGGCAATGGCTGCCGGAGTCCAACAAGCGCAGCCTGCTGCTGACCGAGACCAGCGACAGCTGGGTGAATCTGGCCGATGATCTGCATTTCCTCAAGCAGCGCCCGGGCTTCATCTGGAGCTCAGAGCGCAGCGGTTTCCGCCACCTCTACCTGATGGATGCCAGCGGCAAGCTGGTACGCCAGCTCACCGACGGCGACTGGGCGGTGGACGCCCTGGAAGCGGTGGATGAAGCCGGTGGCTGGGTCTATTTCAGCGGTCGTAAGGACACCCCCACCCAGCGCCATCTCTACCGGGTCTCCCTGGAAGGGGGCAAGGTGGAGAAGCTCAGCCAGCGTCAGGGCTTCCACGCAACCGTGTTCAGCAAAGATGGCAGCGTCTACCTGGATCACTTCTCCTCCAACCGTCAGCCCCCTCAGTTGAGCCTGCACAAGGCCAACGGCGAGCAGCTAACCTGGATTGAGGAGAACGCCATCGACAAAGGCCACCCACTGGCCAGCTACTGGGGTGACTGGACTCAGCCCGAGTATGGCACCCTCAAGGCGGACAATGGTATGACCCTGCACTACCGTCTGTTCAAGCCCCAGGTGGAGCCGGGCAAGCGCTACCCTGTGGTGGTGCGGGTCTACGGCGGGCCGGGTGCGCAAACGGTGAAGGACGCCTGGAGCCGCCACGACTACTTCACCCAGTATCTGGTGCAGCAGGGGTACGGGGTGTTCCAACTGGACAACCGCGGCTCTACCGCCCGTGGCCACGAGTTTGAAAGTCAGATCTACCGTCACCTGGGTAAGGTGGAGGTCGAGGATCAGATCACCGGCGCCAAGTTCCTGCGTACCCTGGAGTGGGTGGATGGGGATCGCCTGGCCATCTACGGCCACAGCTACGGCGGCTACATGGCGCTGATGGGGCTGTTCAAGGCGGGAGACTATTTTGCCGCTGGTGTCTCCGGGGCGCCGGTGACCGACTGGGGTTTGTACGACACCCATTACACCGAGCGTTACCTGGCCCACCCGGCGGAAAACGCCGAAGGTTATCAGGTGTCGGCGGTGTTCCCCTATGCCAAGGATCTCAAGGGCCAGCTGTTTGTCTATCACGGCATGGCGGACGACAACGTGCTCTACCAGAACTCCACTCAGCTGTATAAGGTGCTGCAGGACGCCGGTAAGCTGTATGAGTCCAAGGATTACCCTGGCTCCAAACACTCTATGCGCGGCAAGAGTGTCGGCCTGCATCTGATGGCCACCATCGAGGATTTCCTCAACCGCCGTTTGTAACGGATGAGGAGCAAAAAAAACCGCCGAAAGGCGGTTTTTTTATCGCTGCTGTTCGGCCTGGCGGCGTTTCTTCCACCAGCGCCACCCCAGAGTCAGGACGATGCCGGCGGCGGCCAGGTAGCAGGAGACCAGGGCCACCGGTGGTGGCAGAAAGGTCAGAATGCCCACAAACAGGGCGAGGCCAATAATCGGTGTCCACCAGGGGCCGGCAAACAGGAACACCATCAGCAGATAGGGCGCGACAATCGCCATCAGCCCGGTAAAACCATAAAGCAGCGCCAGTGTTGTGCTGTCCATCCTTAGAACATCAGCATGCGGTTGCTGTAGAGGATCAGCCCAATCAGCACCACGGGCAGCAGGTTGGCCAGCAGGGAGAACACGCCGCTGCTACCCGCGCCCTTACGCAGGGCGTTGAGGCTGCTGCCAATGCCCATCAGGTTCACCAGAAAACCGATCATCGCCACCACCAGGGCGGCAATCATTGCCCAGCCGCCGGCGCCACCCATCATATTGGCCACCTCCTCGGGAGTCTGAACGAAGACATAGGGGGCGAAGGCGACGAAGAAGGCAGTCAGGTACAGGGCCATGGCGATGCCGAAGCGTTTCAGGCCGTGGTTGGTGGGGTTCACAGATCTCTCCCGCTGTTGCAGATCGAAAAAGCCGGGGCAGTGCCCCGGCTTTTTTAACAGGTAACTGAAGGGGTTATTATGCCTTGCGCAGGCTCACCATGACAACGGCCACCGCAGCCAACACCAGGCAGTACCAGGCGTTGGACACCACCACCAGAGGGGAGAGCTTGAAGGTGGCGCCGGTCAGCAGCGCCTGGGCACCCCAGGGGATCAGGCCCTGGGTGATGCAGGAGAAGATGTCCAGCATGGAAGCGGCACGACGCTTGCGCACCCCGTGGCGCTCGGCCAGATCCTTGGCCACGGAGCCGGTGATGATGATGGAGACCGTGTTGTTGGCGGTGCACAGGTTGGTGGCGGAGACGATTCCTGCCATGCCCAGCTCGGCGGCGCGGGGAGACTGCTCCTTCTTGCTGAAGCGGGCGATGGCGGCGGCGGCGTTGTTGGCCAGCCAGTTGAGGCCACCCTGCTGCTTCATCAGAGCCGCCAGGCCTCCTACCAGCATGGAGAGCAGGAAGATCTCCTGCATGCCGGTAAAGCCGGCGTACACATCCTTACCCAGTTGCATGGCGCTGTAGTCACTGCCTGCGATGGCGCTGACGCCGGCCAGCAGGATGCCGGCGGGCAGCACCAGGAATACGTTCACACCAGCTACTGCCAGCACCAGGATGGTCAGGTAGGGCAGGACCTTGATCAGGTCATAGCTGCCTGCTTCTACGGCGCTTTGGCCGGAACCCAGTACCAGGAACAGCACGAAGGTGATGGCGGCGGCAGGCGCGGAAACGCGGATGTTCTCACGGAACTTGTCCTTCATCTCACACCCCTGGGTACGGGTGGCGGCGATGGTGGTGTCGGAGATGATGGAGAGGTTGTCACCAAACATGGCACCGGAGATCACCGCACCGGCCATCAGGGCAGGATCGATGCCTGCCTGCTGAGCGATGCCATAGGCCACGGGCGCCAGGGCGCCGATGGTGCCCATGGAGGTTCCCATGGAGGTGGCGATGAAACCGGCAATCAGGAAGAAGCCGGGCAGCAGCAGGGAGGCGGGGATCAGGGTCAGGCCCAGGGCCACGGTGGCGTCCACACCACCGGTGGCCTTGGCTACGGAGGCAAAGGCGCCGGCCAGCAGGTAGATCAGGCACATGGCGATGATGTTGTTGTCGGCAATGCCGGCAATGAACTGATCCAGGCTCTTGTCGATGGCCTGACGAGCCAGGGCAAAGGCCAGGACGATGGCGGGCAGGATGGCGATCACCGGGGAGAGCTGGTAGAAGGCGAAGTCTGCCCCCTGGCTCTGGTGATACAGGCCGGCACCCACGAAGGTGGCCAGGAACAGCAACAGCGGCAGCAGGGCAACGACGGAGCTGCTCTGGGGCTGGGTGGCGGTAAGGGTTTGGGACTGACTCATGCTTTCTCTTATCTCTTGCAACCTGCGGCCATCCTGGTCTGCGGCGTGAACTCGACACCCCATGTCGAGTGGGCAATGGCCGCATTGTGTCGGATCTCCCCAATTCTGTCAATCTAGACGTCTAGACGTTTTGATGTTTTTGCATCTTGGTGGCCATAACTGATTGTTTTTGCCGCCATGGAGGCGCAGAAGGTACACTGACGCCAGTTTGATATCGGGATCTCACCATGCACGTTCATATTCTGGGGATCTGCGGCACCTTCATGGGCGGCATCGCCCTGCTGGCCCGCAGTCTCGGCCACACCGTCACCGGCAGTGACGCCAACGTCTATCCACCCATGAGCACTCAGCTCGAAGAGCAGGGGATCGAGCTGATTCAAGGCTTTGAGCCGGAGCAACTGGAGCCCCAGCCAGACATCGTGGTGATCGGCAATGCCATGAGCCGGGGCAACCCCTGCGTGGAAGCGGTGCTGGACAGAGGGCTGAGGTACACCAGTGGCCCTCAGTTCCTGTCGGAGTTCATCCTGCCCGAGCGCTGGGTGCTGGCGGTGGCCGGGACCCATGGCAAAACCACCACCGCCTCCATGCTGGCCTGGCTGCTGGAGGACAATGATCTGGCCCCGGGGTTTCTGATTGGCGGTGTGCCACGGGAGTTCGGCGTTTCCGCCCGCCTGGGTGACACCCCCTTCTTCGTGGTGGAAGCGGACGAATACGACACCGCGTTTTTCGACAAACGCTCCAAGTTTGTCCATTACCGCCCCCGCACCCTGGTGATGAACAACCTGGAGTTCGACCACGCCGACATCTTCGGCTCTGTGGCGGACATTCAGCGTCAGTTCCATCACCTGATGCGCACCGTACCCGGCAGTGGCCAGGTGATCTGGCCTCAGCAGGATGCCAATCTGGCCCAGGTGATCCAGATGGGCTGCTGGAGCGAACAGGTTGTTGTGGGCGAAGCTGGCTGGAAGGCGGTGATGCTCACCGACGACGGCAGCCGCTTTCAGGTGTGGCTGGACGGAGAGCTTCAGGGGGAGGTGAATTGGGATCTCATTGGCGATCACAACATCAGTAACGCCCTGGGGGCCCTGGCGGCTGCCCGCCACGTCGGGGTGCGCCCCGCCGACGGCATCGCATCCCTGGGTCGGTTCCAGGGGCCCAAGCGGCGCATGGAGCTCAAGGGAGAGGCCAATGGCGTTCGGGTGTATGACGATTTTGCCCATCACCCTACGGCCGTGGCCACCAGCCTGGCGGGAATGCGCGCCAAGGTGGGCTATGGTCGGGTGCTGGCGGTGCTCGAGCCCCGCTCCAACACCATGAAGGCCGGGGTGCACCAGGATACTCTGGCGGACGCCCTCAAGGACGCCGATGAAGCCTTCCTGCTGCAGCCGGACGGGCTTGAGTGGGACATGGCCGCGGCGATGAAGCAGGCGCCGGTACCGGTTACCCTCAGTCCCAGTGTTGACGCCCTGGTGGCTACACTGATGGAAGATGTCCGGGCGGGAGACACCATAGTGGTGATGAGTAATGGCGGTTTTGGCGGCATCCACGGCAAGTTGCTGAGCGCACTGGAGGCGCTGTAATGAAAAAATGTGATCAAACTATCACTTTGGCTTTTACCGGCGCCTCCGGCGCGCCCTACGGGCTGCGGTTGCTGGAGTGTTTGCTACAATCCGGCCGCAAGGTATTTGTGATGATCTCCGCGGCCGCCCGGGTGGTGTTCGTTGAGGAGCAGAAGTTTGCCTTGCCGGGTAACCCCAAAGCCTGTGGTGACCTGCTCCGGGCCCATTTCGGCGTCAGCGAAGAGCAGTTGCAGGTGTTTGGCAAGGAGGAGTGGTTTTCACCGGTGGCGTCCGGATCCGCCGCTCCCCGGCAAATGGTTATCTGCCCCTGCTCTACCGGAACCCTGGCCGCAGTGGCCACCGGCATGAGCAACAACCTCATCGAGCGGGCCGCAGACGTGGTACTGAAAGAGCGGGGCCAGCTGATTCTGGTGCCCCGTGAAACGCCGTTCCACGCCATTCACCTGGAACACATGCTCAAGCTGAGTCAGCTTGGGGCCACCATCATGCCGGCGGCCCCGGGTTTCTATAATCAGCCCAAGTCCATCGAGGATCTGGTGGACTTTATGGTGGCAAGGATTCTGGATCATCTGGATATTGAACATCAGCTGTTGCCCCGCTGGGGCTATGGCACCCCTACAGAACCAAACAGAGAATAATTATGAAACATACCCTGGAAGTGATGATCTCCGAGGCGGAGATCAACCAAGCCCTGGATAAGATGGCCGAGCAGATCAACCGTGACTACGCCGGTGTGGACTCCCTGCTGGTGGTGGGCCTGCTGAAAGGCTCCGTCATCGTGATGTCGGATCTGGTGCGCCGCCTGGACGGCAATGTTCACCTGGACTTCATGACCGCTTCCTCCTACGGCGAGGGCACCGAGTCCAGTGGCGACGTGAAGATCGTCATGGATCTGGCCCGCTCCATCAAGAATCGTCACGTGCTGGTGGTGGAAGACATCATCGACACCGGTCGCACCCTGTCCAAGGTGCTGGCACTGCTGAACTCCCGTGAGCCCGCCTCCCTGGCCATCGCCTCCTTCCTGGACAAGCCAAGCCGCCGTGTCGTCGACGTGGAGGTGAAGTACGTGGGTGTGGCCATCCCCGACGAGTTCGTGGTGGGCTATGGTCTGGATTACGCCGAGGCCTACCGCCAGCTGCCCTACATCGCCAAGGTGATCCCCTCCGAGGAGTGATCCCGGACCGCGATTGACAGCAAGGGCGCCTCGGGGCGCCCTTTGTGTTTCCCGCCTCATCCGCCGGTGAGTTTTACCGACAAAGCCGCACTGCGTAATCGCTTTTATCTTTTGGTAGCGGGGGTATAATGGCCGCCTTATCAGCTTGGAGCCAATCATGACCTCGCGCGTGCCCGCACTCGAAATTACCGACCTGAAGAAGACCTATCCCGGTGGGGTGAACGCCCTGAAGGGGATCGACCTGTCCGTGGAGGCGGGGGACTTTTTTGCCCTGCTCGGCCCCAACGGTGCCGGCAAGTCCACCACCATCGGCATCATCAGCTCCCTGGTGAACACGAGCTCCGGCTCGGTGAAGGTGTTCGGTCATCCGCTGGACAGTGAACTGGAAGCGGCCAAGCGCCACATCGGCCTGGTGCCTCAGGAGTTCAACTTCAATCAGTTCGAGACGGTGAAGCAGATTGTCATCAATCAGGCGGGTTACTACGGCGTGCCCCGTGCCCTGGCCGAGGAGCGGGCCAAGGAGTACCTGGATCAGCTGGAGCTGTGGGACAAGCGTGATACGCCGGCCCGTAACCTCTCCGGGGGGATGAAGCGCCGACTGATGATCGCCCGGGCGCTGATGCACCATCCCAAGCTGCTGATCCTGGATGAGCCCACCGCCGGGGTGGACATCGAGATCCGCCGCTCCATGTGGGAGTTTTTGCGCCGCATCAACGGCCAGGGGGTGACCATCATCCTCACCACCCACTACCTGGAAGAGGCGGAGATGCTGTGTCGCAACATCGGCATCATCGACAAGGGTGAATTGGTGGAGTGCACCTCCATGAAGGCGTTGCTGGCCAAGCTCAGTGTGGAGACCTTTATCCTGGATCTGGCCCCGGGCAGCCCCCAGGCCGACCTGGCGCCGTTTTCCCACCGTCGCCTGGACGATCACACCCTGGAGGTGGATGTGGCCAAGGAGGATGGGCTCAATGCGGTGTTTGCCAAGCTGACCGAACAGAAGATTGAAGTGTTGTCCATGAGAAACCGGGCCAACCGGCTGGAGGAGCTGTTTGTCTCCCTGGTGGAAAATGGCCGTAAGGAGACCCAGGCGTGAGTCACCCCTATTACATCGCGTTCAGCAGCCTGCTGCGCAAGGAGATCAACCGCTTTACCCGCATCTGGGTGCAGACTCTGGTGCCGCCGGCGATCACCATGACCCTCTACTTCCTGATCTTCGGTAATCTGGTGGGCAGCCGCATCGGCCAGATGGGGGGCTTCAGCTACATGGAGTTCATCATGCCCGGCCTGATCATGATGGCGGTGATCACCAACTCCTACTCCAATGTGGCCAGCTCCTTCTACAGCGCCAAGTTCCAGCGCAACATCGAGGAGCTGCTGGTGGCCCCTGTGCCCAATGTGCTGATCATTCTTGGCTACGTCGGCGGCGGCGTGACCCGGGGGCTGATTGTCGGGGCGATTGTCACCGCAGTGGCCCTGTTGTTTGTGGACATTCAGGTGCACAACCCCTGGGTGCTGGTCTCCGTGGTGCTACTCTCCTCGGTGCTCTTCTCCCTGGCAGGATTGCTCAACGCCATCTTCGCCAACAGCTTCGATGACATCAGCATCATCCCCACCTTCGTGCTGACGCCGCTGACCTACCTGGGCGGGGTGTTCTACTCCATCAGCATGCTGCCGGAGTTTTGGCAGGGGGTCTCCAAGCTCAACCCCATCGTCTACATGATCAACGCCTTCCGTTACGGCTTCCTGGGAAGCAGCGACATCGGCCTGGGCAGCGCGTTTGCGGTGATCCTCACCTTCGTGGCCCTGTTCTTCGCTGTCGCCTATCACCTGATCAACAAGGGCACCGGCCTGCGCCACTGATCCCCGATGGCAGCGGCCTGGCCGCTGCCCTTATAGCCTGTTTCGGAACCTGCTATGCACGACGCCAACTCCCGCATCATCGTCTCCAACCAGACCGGTGTTCATGACCGCCTGGACTCCCTGGTGCACAAGCACCTGGCCAGGCCCTTCCAGAAGCCGTTCCACGACGCCACCCTTGAGACCTTTTACCGGATACGGCAGTGGGTGCGTGCCGATGGCCGGCCGCTGATCTTCGACTCCTGCTGCGGGGTAGGGGAGAGCACCGCCAACCTGGCCAGGCGCCACCCGGAGGCGGTGGTGATCGGCATGGATAAGTCCGCCCACCGTCTGGGCAAGCATGAAGGGTATCGTCAGGAGGCGGATAACTACCTGCTGGCCCGTGTAGACCTGAATGACTTCTGGCGGCTGGCGGTGGCGGATAACTGGCGCCTGAGCCATCACTACCTGCTCTACCCCAATCCCTGGCCCAAGTCCGCTCACCTGCAGCGTCGCTGGCATGGGGCGGCGGTGTTTCCCTACCTGCTGATGTTGGGGGGCAAACTGGAGATGCGATCCAATTGGCCTCTCTACCTGCAGGAGTTTGCCCAGGCCCTGGCCATCGCCGGCATCGACGCGACAGTGAATAGCCTGGAGTTCGATGGTGAGGATCTGACTCCCTTCGAGCGTAAGTATCGACTCAGCGGACAGCCCCTTCACCAATTGAGGGCAGACTTGAAAGAGTTTTCTCTGCCCTGGCAGCAGAGTTTGCTGCTGCCTGCGAATCCCGCTAAAAGTTAGCCTTATTCACTAATATCAGTCCGTTGCACTTGTTATCACTCTGTTTAAGTCTATGATTTTACATAGACACAGTTCTGGCATGGCTTTCGCAATCCCCTCCTGTATTGGAGCGGTTACCCGAAGGAGCAGCGTAATGAGCAGAGTGCAGCAGAAGTGGTTGGTGATTGGTGTCGGTATGAGCCTGGTGATGGCCTCGGAAGGGGCGATCCTCTGGTTGGCGGTGCTCTAGGTCGCTGAGACACCTGGGGAGCACTGCTTCCGCAAACCCACCGTGCGTCGTCCGGCTTCGACGCAGGAGCGCTGCGCCTGTCGTCAACTGAGTGGCCGCTGCCTGATGCCTCAACCCATGGCTTCGCTCAAATCTCCTGGCAGAAGCCCACAAAAAAGCGCCGCACGAGGCGACGCTTTCCTGACAAGGTATGATCCTGTGGATCAGGCTGCCTGGGTCGGAATGACGTTGGCAGTACCCTTGATGTCGTTGTCCTGGTTCAGGTAAACCAGCTGAGGCTTGTGCGCTTTCGCTTCCTCATCGTCCATGACCACGTAGGCACAGATGATCACCCGATCCTGGGGCTTCGCCTTGTGGGCGGCAGCGCCGTTTACGGAGATGATCTTGGAGCCACGCTCGCCACTGATGGCGTAAGTGCTGAACCGCTCACCGTTGTCGATGTTGTAAATCTCAATCTTCTCGTACTCGAGAATGCCGGCGGCGTCCAACAGATCCTGATCAATGGCGCAGGAGCCTTCATACTCCAGCTCCGCGTGGGTAACGCGAGCCTGGTGCAGCTTCCCCTTCAACATGATACGTTGCATCTAGTTATTCCCTAATTACTTCTGGGTAAGATCCAGCCCCTGAGGGCGAACCGTCTACTTCGCCTCTCGGGCGATGGCTCGTCGGCCAGCTCAAGTGGCACAACGACGCCCGGGAAAGCCTGTTCCCCTAGCGTCGCTGGGCTTTTGAGTCAGGTTGTTACACCTTTTTAACCTGAGCACTATAGCCAAATCAGTCGGCCAGATCCACCCGCAGGTTGTCGATGAGCCGCGCCCGGCCCAGTTGGGCGGCTGCCAGAATCACCAGTTCCCTGTCGTCGGAACCGGCCTTTTCCAGGCTGTGGGCGTGGCAGATATGGATGTAATCGGTGCTGAATCCGGCACTGTTCAGACGCTCGGCCGCCTGCTGTTCCAGTGCACGAAGATCATTCTTTTCTTTCAGTTTTTCAGCCATCCAGTCCAGGGTACGTTTCAGCTCCGGGGCCAGTTGGCGCTCGTCGGCGCTCAGGTAGCCGTTGCGGGAGCTCAGGGCCAGTCCGTCGTTGTCACGAACGGTTTCGATGCCCAGGATCTCAATGGGCATATTGAGATCTCGTACCATGGTGCGGATGACAGCCAACTGCTGATAATCCTTCATACCAAAGAGAGCCAGGTCCGGCTGCACCAGGTTGAACAGTTTGCACACCACGGTGGCAACCCCCCGGAAGTGACCGGGACGGCTTTCACCGCAGTAGAGCATGGAGATGCCGGGCACCTCCACAAAGGTCTGGTTCTCCAGCCCCTTGGGGTAGAGCAGATCCGGTGTGGGGGTGAACAGCAGATCGGCGCCCAGGTCCACCAGGGAGGCCTGATCCTGTTCCAGGGTGCGTGGGTAGGCGTCCAGATCTTCCCCGGCCCCGAACTGCATCGGGTTGACGAAGATGCTGACCACCACACGGTCCGCACGCTGCTTGGCTTCTTTCACGAGCAAAAGGTGACCACTGTGCAGGTTGCCCATGGTGGGCACGAAGGCGATGGTCTGCCCCTGGCTTCGCCACTGCTTCAGCTGCTGATGCAGCCGATGGATGTCACTGATGGTTTGCATGGTTTCTCCTTACTCGAAGCCGTGTTCCTTGGCAGGGAAGATCCCCTCCTCCACCTCACGGACAAAGGCTGCGGCCGCCGCCTGAATGGTGCCGTGCTCCTTGATGTAGTTCTTGGAGAACTTGGGAATGTACCCGCTGGTGATCCCCAGGACGTCATGCATCACCAGGATCTGGGCGTCGGTATCCGGGCCCGCACCGATGCCGATGACCGGGATGCTGAGGTTTTCGGTGATGTGGCGGGCCAGGGTGCTGGGGATGCACTCCAGTACCAGCAGGCTGGCGCCGGCGGCTTCCAGGCCTTGGGCCTGTTCCAGGATCTGGCGGGCCTGCTCACTGTCGCGGCCCTGGACCTTGAAGCCCCCAAACTGGTGCACCGACTGCGGGGTCAGGCCCAGGTGGGCACACACAGGAATGCCCCGTTCGGTCAGGCCCCGGACAGTGTCCAGCAGCCACTCGCCGCCCTCGAGTTTTACCATCTGGGCACCGGCCTGCATCAGGGCGGCGGCACTCTCGAAGGCTTGCTCTTTGGTGGCGTAACTCATAAAGGGCATGTCGGCGATGATCAGCGCTTTCTGGGCGCCGGCATGGACACAACGGGTGTGATAGGCGATCTGCTCCACGGTGACCGGCAGGGTGTCTTTGTGTCCCTGCAGAACCATGCCCAGGCTGTCGCCCACCAGCATGACGGGTACGCCCTGGGATTCAAACGTCGCCGCAAAGCTGGCGTCGTAGGCGGTCAAGGAAGCAAATTTTTTCCCCTCTTGCTTCCACTTTTTGAGGGTGGCAGTGGTGATCGCTTTCATCAGATTGCTCATCAAATGCTCGATGTTGGATCGGAGTTTATATTCTAATGACGGCCGGCTTGCAAATGAGAAGGCTCTTAAGCCGGGCTGTCACCGCTTGAAAACAGGAGAGAATCCGGTTTTCTGTAAAGGGTCTGGGGGGGACAGGCGACCAGCAGTGTGGTCAGCTGACGGCCGTCGGCAAACTGGTAGCCGGGATCGATCTCAAACAGGGGCAGCAGCACGAAGGCCCGCTCCGCCACACCATAATGGGGGACGGTCAGCCGTTCGCTGTCGATGCACTGATCGCCGAAACCGATCAGATCCAGGTCCAGGGTACGGGCGCCCCAGCGCTCGTGCCTTTCTCGCCCCTGGGCCAGTTCGATGGCCTGCAGGGCGTCCAGCAGTGCCAGGGGGGCCAGTTCGGTGTCGATGGCCGCCACGGCGTTGCAGTAATCCGGTTGTTGCATCCCCGCCATGGGGGGACTGGTGTAGAGGGAGGAGGCGCGCACCACCTGGGTGGCTGGCAGGCGGTGAATCGCCTGCAGTGCCTCTGCCAGGATGGTTGGGGAGTCGCCCAGGTTGCTGCCCAGGGCGACAATGGCGCGGGTGATCATCAGGCGTCCGGCTTGCTTTGGCCTGCGGGCTTGCGCCGGCGTGGACGGCGACGGCGGCGCTGGCCACCCTCTGAGCCCAGGTTGCGCACCATCAGGCGGCGGGCCTGATCGTCGGACTCCACAAATTTGGTCCACCAGCGGGCCAGTTCGGCCACATCGCCGCCCTCGGCCTCGCCACGCAGCACCAGGAAGTCATAGGCGGCGCGGAAGCGGGGGTGTTCGAAGGCTCGGAAGGCGCGGGCGCCGGCGCGTTTCTCCAGGCGGGACTGCATCTGCCAGATCTCCTGGGCCGGACTGGAGAAGCGTCGTGGCATGGAGATGGTCTTGCTCTGGGCGCTGACCACCTCACCGCAGGCGGCCATCATGGCGTCGTAGTGGCTCACGCCCTTGCTGGTGCGCTTGGCCATCATGGATTGCATGGGGTACCAGAGCATGGCCGCATACAGGAAGGCTGGAGTCACCGGCTTGTCGGCGTTGACCCGGTCGTCGGTGTTGCGCAGCACCGCCTCCACCAGGCTCACCACCTTGTCGCCCTCTTCACCGTTCATCATCTTGTCCTGCATGGGGAACAGCGGGGCAAACAGGTCAAACTCACGCATCATGCGGAAGTTCTCTAGGCCTTTGCCGGACATGAACAGCTTGAGGGTTTCCTCGAACAGGCGGGCGGCCGGGATGTCGCTCAGCAGGTGAGCCATCTTGTGGATCGGCTTCTCTACACTGGGGTCCAGGTCGAACTCCAGCTTGGTGGCAAAGCGCACCGCGCGAAGCATGCGCACAGGATCCTCGCTGTAGCGTTTTACCGGATCGCCAATCAGTTTCAGGCGGCGGGCTTTGAGATCTTCCATGCCACCGAAGTAGTCACGGATGCTGAAATCGCTGATGTCGTAGTAGAGACCGTTGACGGTAAAGTCACGGCGCTCGGCATCTTCATCGATGGAGCCGTAGACGTTGTCGCGCAGCAGGCGGCCGCTGTCGTCCTTCTTGGCGTGCTTGCTCTCCTCCTCGTGGTGACCGCGCAGGGTGGCCACCTCGATGACGTCACGACCGAAGAGGATGTGGGCCAGGCGGAACCGGCGGCCCACGAGTCGGCAGTTGCGGAACAGGCGACGAACCTGCTCCGGGGTGGCGTTGGTGGCCACATCGAAATCTTTGGGCTGGTGACGCAGCAGCAGGTCGCGGACACCGCCACCCACCAGGTAGGCGTCATACCCCGCCTTATGCAGCCTGTAGAGCACCTTCAGGGCGTTTTCGCTGATGTCTGAGCGTGATACCCCATGGGTTTTTCTGGGGTAGATCTGCAGCTCGGGTTCTAACTGGATCTCTTGTTCCCGACTAACAAGTTTTTTTGCCAGTTTGGTCAGACGCTTAAGAATGGTACACCTCGACTGAATTTCAGGCTGTAAGGGTTGAAGGTATTATCGGCGCGCCATGATACCCCATCGCTGCCGAAATGATAAGCCGCAGCTCTATTGTGGGTATGGTGGCCGGCGTCAGCTTTCCTGTAACAGGATCTTCCTCTCCCTCGGCAGAGAGGAGAGCTCAAAGCAGCTCACAGCCCAGGCCAGTTGTGTGGGGCAGGGCGCTTGCCACAACTCCGGCGGCGGCGTCAGCCCCAGAAACGCCAGGGCCCGGCTCAGTGCCAGCTCCGGTGCGGTCTCGCCTATGGGGGGCGCATGATTCTGCTTTGAGAGTTTGTTTCCGTCGGACCACACCGCCAGAGGCAGGTGCAGGTAAGCCGGAATGGGTAGCCCCAGAGCCTGCTGCAGGGTCTGCTGGCGAACCGTGGTTTCCAGCAGGTCATTGCCCCGCACCACCTCGGTGATCCCCTGAAAGGCGTCGTCCACCACCACTGCCAACTGGTAGGCGTAGAGGCCGTCACGGCGGTGGATGATGAAATCCTCCTCGGCAAAGCTGGCGTCGGTGACTATGGGGCCCAGCAAGCCATCGACGAAACGGGCGACGCCCCGGTCATTGACCAGGCGGATGGCGCAGTCCTGACCATCGAGAACGCGGTCCCGGCAGTGGCCGTCATAGACGCCGCCCAGAGCCTTGATGCGCTTGCGGGGGCAGTTGCAGTAGTAGGCCAGTCCCTGCTGCTGCAGCCAGGTCAGCGCGGCATCATACGCCTGATGACGCTGGCTCTGGTAGAGCACGTCGCCATCCCAGGTCAGGGAGAAGCGTTCCAGGGTGCGCAGTATGTCGTCGGCGGCGCCCGCCATTTCCCGGGGGGGATCGATGTCCTCCATGCGCAGCAACCATTGGCCGTTCTGGCTGCGGGCACGCAACCAGCTGCCCAGGGCAGCAACCAGGGAGCCAAAGTGAAGGGGGCCGGAGGGGGAGGGGGCGAAGCGCCCGATATAGTCTGTCATGGTGCTCTGGAATGGAAAACGGGAGCCTGAGCTCCCGTTTCATCTGTCGGCTTAGCCAGCCATCTGTTTCTCTTTGATTTCGGCTAGTGTCTTACAGTCGATGCAGAGGTCAGCGGTGGGACGCGCCTCCAGTCGACGGATGCCGATCTCGACACCGCAGGATTCACAGAAGCCGAAGTCATCTTCCTGAACCTTGATGAGGGTCTTCTCGATCTTCTTGATCAACTTACGCTCACGGTCCCGGGTGCGAAGTTCGAGGCTGAACTCCTCTTCCTGGGCGGCGCGGTCCACAGGGTCAGGGAAGTTGGCGGCTTCATCCTGCATGTGGTTCAGCGTGCGGTCTACCTCTTCACGCAGCATGGTGCGCCAACCTTCAAGAATGGCTTTGAAGTGCGCCAGCTGCTTCTCGTTCATGTACTCCTCACCAGCTTCTTCGCGGTAAGGTTCCACATTGGCGTAGGCAAGTACACCGATCTTTTTCGCTTTGCCGTCCGGCATCACGCGTCTCCTGTCATTTCCAAGCGCGAGGCGTTCCTCAGAAAAAGTGGGCGGTATCTATAGCAGAACGCTTTTGCTAAAGCAAACAGCGTCTGAAAATCTGTACTGCTCCAGTTCCTTTTTACCCGTATAACACCATTCAGTAACGCTGACAAGCATTAGTCACAGGGTGAGAAGCACGGGCAGTGGCTTCATCACAGTTATGCCATCGGGCGAGATCTCAGTCCCCACGGCGTAAAATTCGACACCCCTGTCGGCGGCTTCTCTGCACAACCTGGCGTAGGCGGGATCAATATGATCTGCCGGGGAAACCTGGGCTATGCCTGTATGTTGCACCAAAAACAACAGGGCGGCTCTATGACCTTGGTCTAGCATCTCCATCAGCTCCCTCAGGTGCTTCTGGCCCCGGGCGGTCACCGCATCGGGGAAGTAGCCCCGGCCCTGATGCAACAGGGTGCAACTTTTGACCTCAATGTAACAAGAAGGTTTACGTTCATCTTCCAACAGCAGATCGATCCGGCTGTTCTCCACGCCGTAGCGAACCTCTCGTCTCAAGCTGGCGTATCCCGTCAACTCAGGGATCAGTCCTCCCTCCACCGCTTCCTGAGCCAGGGTATTGGCGCTGGCGGTATTGATGCCGATGAAGTGGCCTGCGGCCGTTTCGGTGAGCTCCCAGCTGCAGGGGTATTTGCGCTTGGGGTTGTCCGAGGTGCTGTACCAGACGGTGTCGCCCGGAGTGGCACAACCTGTCATGGCACCGGTATTGGCGCAGTGCAGGGTAAAGACGCTGCCGTCAGCCAGCTCCACGTCCGCCAAAAATCGTTTGTACCTTTTGATCAGGGTGGCGGGCTTCAAGGGGGCATCAAACTTCATAATCAAATATCTCGTCTAGGCGAAAGGTCTCAACGGGGTGGCCGGGGCTCTGGCTGACCGCCACCATTTTGGCCGCCACCTGCTCGCCCCGTATCGGGCGGAATCGGCGCAGTCCGGGCAGCAGGCAGAGGGTGGGCATCACCAGGGCCGCCAGCGCCTCCCCGGCCCGAAAATCGCTGCGCTGGCCCAGCAGCAGGGAGGGCTGGAAGACGCTGATGCGGTTAAAGGGCAGGGAGCGCACCCGCTGCTCCAGTTCTCCCTTCATCTTCAGGTAGGGGGATTTGGATTTCGGGTCGGCGCCGCTGGAGGAGACCAGCAGGTAATGACCGACCCCCTGTTCTGCGGCCAGTTCCGCCACCCGCCATTGGTAGCTGTAATCCACCTTTCGCTGTGCGTCGATGGAGCCCGCCTGTTTTCTGGTGGTGCCCAGGCAGGAGAACAGCAGATCCCCCTTCATCAGGTCGGCGTACTGGCTGAGGTGGTCGAAATCGATCACCCGGTTGTCCACCTTGGGGCTGGAATGGGGGGCCGGGCGTCGGGTCAGGGTGCGAACCTGCTGGATATTGGGCTGACGACTCAGTTGGTCGACCAGGGCCCGGCCCACCACTCCGGTGGCGCCGATGACGACGGCGGTTTGACTCATGGCTTAGTCCTTTAGACCTCAAGAAATGACCGACAGTTACGCCGGTTGAGCCACAATGATACACTGCGTCGGATAACAAAATGCAAGGGAACAACGCATGAGCAACTTTATGAAAGTGGTCCTGACCCAGGACAGCGCCCCCGCCCACTGGGGGGAAGCCTCTCTGAGCTTCGAGGGTGACACCGCCCGCATCCACCTGGGTGACGATGACCTGGGGCGTCAGGTTCAGGGGGCCGCCCGCAAGCTAACCGGCCAGGGAATCCGCCGGGCTGAGCTGTGTGGCGAAGGCTGGACTCCCGCCCTGCAGTGGCACTTCGCCAACGGCTTCCAGACCGCCAAGCTCGATGGCGAGATTCGCTGGGCCGGCGAGGCCGAGCAGCTGCAGCGCCAGTGGCAATCCGCCAACTGGTTGCGTGAGCTGGTGAACATGACGCCGGAAGATCTCAGCCCGGAAGCCCTGGCGGACAGAGTGGCCGAGAAGATCACCGCCCTGGCCCCGGACAGGGTGAAATCCAAGCAGTGGGTGGGCGAAGCCCTGCTGACCGCCGGTTGGGTGGGCATCCATGGCGTGGGCCGCGGCTCCGAGCGCCCTCCGGTTCTGCTGGAGCTGGACTACAACCCCACTGGCGAAGCCGATGCCCCGGTTGAAGTGGCGTTGGTGGGCAAGGGCATTACCTTCGATTCCGGTGGCTACAGCCTCAAGCCCAGCGCCTCCATGGTGGCGATGAAGTGCGACATGGGCGGTGCCGCCACCGTGGCCGGTGCCCTGCACCTGGCCATCAGCTCCGGCCTGAACGAGAGAGTGAAACTGTTCCTCTGCTGCGCCGAGAACCTGATCTCCGGTCACGCCTACAAGCTGGGTGACGTCCTCACTTACAAAAACGGCACCAGTGTTGAGATCGTCAACACCGATGCCGAGGGTCGCCTGGTGCTGGCCGACGGCCTGATGGCCGCCAATGAGGCCGGTGCCAAGCGCATCATCGATGCGGCCACCTTGACCGGTGCCGCCATGGTGGCGGTGGGTGATGACTATAACGCCCTGTTCGGTCTCCATGATGGCGCCTGTGCCGATGCCATGGCCGCCGCTGCCGAGGTGGATGAGGGTCTGTGGCGTCTGCCCCTGGCCAAGTTCCATCAGGGCAAGTGCCCCTCTGCCTTCGCAGACACCGCCAACTCCAAGGCGCAGAAGGGCGGTGGCTTCGGTGGTGCCTCCAATGCGGCGGGCTTCCTGAGCCGATTCGCCGGTGAGCCTGAACAGGGCTGGCTGCACTTCGACCTGTCCGCCTGCTACGCAGACTCCGCCAATGGCCTGTGGGCCGAAGGCGCCACCGGTGTGGGCATGCTGACTCTGGCCAAGCTGCTTAAGTAATTCTGCCCCGGCAGGACAATGACAACGCCCCGCAACTGCGGGGCGTTTTTTTATGCGGGGGTGTTTCAGTTGGCGCTGGCCACCGCCAGCCTGAGATCCGGGCAACAGGCGACCCTGTCCCGGCCGGTCTCCTTGGCCTGGTAGAGGGCCAGGTCAGCGGCCTGCAGCAGGTGTCCGGCATCCGCGTTGCCCGCATTGCAGCCGGCCACCCCAATACTGACGCTGAACCGCAGCGGTGGCCTGGGTTGGCTCCCCTGCTCGGGTAAGGGGACGCGCAATTTGCCAATCTCCTGGTGCAGCCGGTCTGCCAGCACCCTGGCTTCTGCACCACTGGTGCCGGGCAGCAGCACCGCGATCTCTTCGCCACCGTAACGGGCGACCACGTCTGAATTGCGGGTATGACGAATCAGGGTCTGGCCCAGGGCCTTGAGCACCAAGTCTCCGACCGGATGCCCATAGGTGTCATTGACCCGCTTGAAGTGGTCGATGTCCAGCATCATCAGGGTCAGGGGACGATGGCTATCCCGGCACAACAACACCTCTTCCCCCAGGCGTCGGTCCAGATAGCGACGGTTGAAGATCCCCATCAGCGGATCGGTGATTGCCTGCTTCTGCAGGCTGTAGACCTGCTGAACCACTCGGGTGGTCTTCAGGGAGAGGGAGCACACCAGCAACACGAAGATGGCACCGCCGAAGAACACCACGGGCACCAGCATATGGGTCCAGTCGACATAACTGTTCCAGTTCATCAGGCTGAAGCCGGTATAGCCGAGGATAAACAACAAGATAAGCAGGCGCAGAAATTGCCAGCTGCGGTGCAGCTGTTGATTGGGAAGACGCTGTAGCAGATCTCCGACCTTAAAGGAGGCGATGGCAAGCATGGTGATGCCCAGTATCACCATGGTGTTGCCCATCAGGGGAAACAGGATGCTCATCTTGATGGCTCCGTCTTCGGGCTAGGCCCTCCTAAAACCATACTCCTGAAATTAAGTATTTGATTCTGTTATGCGGTTCACATGTGTAAAGAAATATATGAGGGCTGTGAACCGGCTCAAGAGAGGCCGGTTGGGCGATGAGAGATCATCGATTTTTTTACCGAGCGTGCCAGCGTACCAGAGGGCTGTAGACCAGCTTGCCCATCTCCCTGTGAGAGCGCATCAGCTGCACCTCGTTGAGCTCCAGGGTGACCGGGGCAGGTTCAGGCAGTTCGGTGACCTCATGCACACCGCGGAACAGGGTGACATGAGGGCGAAATGGCGCCCTGTGGCTGTGCAGCCCATGCTGGGCAGCATCCCGCCTCAGTTGCCCCGCCAGCCGGTTTAGGGCGATGGGGGACTGATCGCAGCCGAGGCAGACAACCCCTGCCTTGGGAAAATGCAGGTAGCGGTCCAGGGTCAGACTCAGCCTGGGCACCTCCAGCTCCTGCCAGCGGTCAATAAGCCCTTCTTTCTGCTTCTGGGTCACCTGGCCCAGAAAGGCCAGGGTCAGGTGAAAGTTGGTGGCGGGCACCACTCTGCCCAGTTGCCCCAGGTGGGCCTGGTGTTTGATCAGTGCCATCTGGTTGCTGATGCTGACGGGCAGGGCGAAAAACAGTCGTTCGGCCATGGCTCTCTTTCATTGAACTCCTTTAAGCTCAGTATATTCCCGGTGATTGGTGAAAGCGACCACCCCCTTGGCCCCGCTGCACCCCGGCGGTACACTGTCGGTTTCTATTCTTTTGAGGAACGCTGTCCCCTTGTCCGCTCTGCCCATCGAGGAGGTGTTTGGCCCGCTGCGCCAGGCCCTGGCCTCCCACAATCAAGTCATCCTTCAGGCCCCCACAGGCGCCGGTAAGTCCACGGCTCTGCCCTTAGCCATGCTTGGCTGGCCCGAGGTGGAGGGGCGCATTCTTCTGCTGGAGCCGCGGCGTATCGCTGCCCGGGCCATTGCCCGTTACCTGGCGGCGCAGCTGGGGGAGAAGGTGGGGGAAACGGTGGGGCTGCGAGTCCGCGGGGAGACCAAAGTCAGTGCCCGAACCCGGCTGGAGATCGTTACCGAAGGCGTCCTGACCCGGCAGATCCAGAGCGATCCCGAACTGGAGGGGGTGGCGCTGGTGCTGTTTGACGAAGTGCATGAGCGTCACCTGGCCACGGATCTGGCCCTGGCCCTGGCCCTGGAGGTTCAGGGAGGGCTTCGTGAGGATCTGACCCTGATGCTGATGTCCGCCACCCTGGAGGGGCAGAATTTTGAGCAGTGCCTGGGCGACGCGGTGAAGGTGAGCAGTGAGGGCCGCAGCTATCCGGTATCCCTGGAGTATCAGCCGGTGCCTCAGGGGGAACCCTGGGTCAATCACGCCGTGGCCCAGATTCGTCGGCAACTGACCCAGAGAGAGGGCAACATTCTCGCGTTTTTCCCCGGTCAGGGCGAGATTCGCCGGGCCCAGGAGCTGCTGCAACACGGGCTGGCGGATGGGGTCAGGCTCTGTCCCCTTTATGGCCAGCTCTCTCCCAGGGAGCAGGATGAGGCCATCGCCCCGCCCCCAGCGGGCACCCGTAAGGTGGTGTTGGCCACCAACATCGCCGAGTCCAGCCTGACCATCGATGGCATCTCCGTGGTGGTGGATGGTGGCTGGCAGCGTCAGGCCAGGTACAACCTGCGCAGTGGATTGACCCGACTGGAGACGGTGCGCATCAGCCAGGGCTCTGCGGCTCAGCGCAGCGGCCGGGCCGGACGACTGATGCCTGGCCACGGGGTGCGTCTGTGGAGCGAGGGGATGCAGCAGGGGTTGGGAGAGAGCGATGCCCCGGAGATCACCACGGCGGATCTGACCCATCTGGCGCTGGAGCTGGCGGCCTGGGGCTGCCGGCAGGCGACGGACCTGAGCTGGCTGACCGAACCTCCCAAGGCGGCCATGGACGGCGCCTGGACTCTGCTGGCGCAACTTGAACTGGTGGATGAACAGCATCAGCTGACCCCCATGGGGCGCCAGGTGCATCGCCTCGGCAGCGATCCCCGCCTCGGCCATATGCTGCTCAAGGCGGCGGAGCTGGAGCTGAGTCTCGGCGTCTGCGGGTTGCAGGCTCTGGCGTGCGAGCTGGCGGCCTTGCTCGAGGAAGCGGATCCCCTTCGTGGACGTCGCGTGGGGGTGGATATCGAGCTGCGCCTGGGTAAGCTGGCCGGCCCTGCCAAACAGCAGGCGCAAAAGTGGCGCAATCAGCTGGGTTGCAAAGAGGCCCCCGCCTCCGGCGACCATGCCGGTTTGCTGCTGGCCCTGGCCTACCCGGATCGTATTGCTCAGGCCCGGGGCAAAGATGGCCGCTATCAACTCAGCGGCGGCAGTGGTGCCGTCCTTCCCCAGGATGACCCCTGGCAGGGACGCCATACCCTGCTGGTGGCGGCCCAGTTGTCTGAGCGCCAGGGGCAGGGGGATGCCCTGATTCATCTCGCCGCGGAGGTGGAGCTGTCGTTGCTGACCCGGGCATTGCCCCACCTGGTTGCCAGCAAACGCGCCCAGCACCTGGACAGCAAAACCGGCGAGCTGGTGGCAGAGAAGAGACAGATGCTGGGCAGTCTGACCCTGAAAAGAGAGCCACTGACTGACATCAGCGATGAAGATTACTGCCAGGCCCTGCTGGAGGCGGTTCGTCGCCAGGGACTGGGGCTGCTGCCATGGAGTGAGTCCATTGAGCAGTGGCGCCTGAGGCTGCACCACGCCCGCCGGCTCTGCCCTGAATTGGATTGGCCGGATCTCAGCGATCCGGCGCTGATGGACGGACTGGAGCAGTGGCTGGGGCCCTATCTGACTGGCTTGACGCGGGTGGCTCAGCTGAAGAAGCTGGATCTCAAAGGGATCCTTCAGGCCAGCCTGGAGTGGACTCAGCAGCAACAGCTGGATGATCTTCTGCCGACCCACTGGCAGGCTCCCACCGGCAGTCGTCTGAAGCTTGAATACCATGCACAAGGGGTGAAGTTAGCGGTTCGGGTCCAGGAGATGTATGGTGAGGCAGCCACCCCCAGGTTGGCCCGTGGGCAGCTGCCGGTGACCCTGGAGCTGCTCTCGCCGGCGCACAGGCCGCTGCAGGTGACCGAAGATCTGGCCGCTTTCTGGAAAGGGGCCTGGAATGAGGTGAAGAAAGAGATGAAGGGGCGCTACCCCAAACACCTGTGGCCCGATGACCCCGCCAACGCCCAGGCGACCCGAGTGACCAAAAAGAGGATGCAACAGCAGTAGATGGCCAAACAGCCCAGTCGCACAACCCGCCGCCCGACACAACGAAAGGGTACGACCCGCAAAGCTCCGGCCCGCAAGCGGGCGCCTCAGCCGCGCCGTTGGGGGCGTCGCCTGCTGGGCTTCGCCCTGGTAGGCCTGTTGGCCTTGAGTGGCCTCACCGCCGCGTATTGTGTCTATCTGGATAAGGTGATTGCCGATAAGTTCGAGGGGCAGCGCTGGCACCTGCCGGCGCAGATCTACGCCCGTCCCATGGCCATCTACCCCGGTGCGCCCATTACCCATGCCCAGCTCAAGCAGGAGCTGTCGCTGCTGGGTTATCGCAACACAGGCAACCCCAGACAAGAAGGGGAGTTTGCCGTGGCCAGCGACAGGGTGGAGCTGTTCAAACGGGCCTACGATGGTCCGGGCGGTTTTGAACCGGCCCAGAAGGTGATGATCCGCTTCAGCGACAACCGCATCACCCGATTGCAGCGCTCCAGCGATGGCCGGGATCTGGGATTCGTTCATCTGGAAGCCTTGCTGCTGGACCGCATTGTCGCCGGCGACCGGGAGGACAGGTTGTTTATTCCCAGGGAGCAGATCCCTGAGAGCCTGGTGAATGCCCTGCTGCGTACCGAAGACAGAGATTTCTACCACCACCATGGTGTGGCCCCCCTGGCCATCGCCCGGGCCTTGGTGGTCAACCTCAAGGCGGGCCGAACCGTTCAAGGTGGCTCCACCCTGACCCAGCAGCTGGCGAAGAACTTCTTCCTCACCCGGGAGCGCTCCCTGTGGCGTAAAGTTCGGGAAGCGCTGATGGCCCTGATCATCGACTACCGCTACGACAAGGACACCATCCTCGAGGCCTACCTTAACGAGGTGTACATGGGCCAGGATGGCAGCATTGGGGTGCACGGTGTCGGGCTGGCGTCGCGCTTTTACTTCCATCGTCCCATTGAGGAGCTGACCATTGGCCAGCAAGCCACCCTGGTGGCGATGATCAAGGGACCCAGTTACTACAACCCCTGGCGCTTTCCCGAGCGGGTGGCTCAGCGGCGGGATCTGGTGCTCAAACTGATGCTGGAGGAGGGGCTGATCTCCAGCAGCCAGTATCAGCAGGCCGCAGGCCAGGGATTGGGGGTGCGCGATGCCAAGTCGCGGCAACGCCATCGGGTGCCCGCCTTCATGCAGCAGGTGCGTTTCGAGCTGGCCAACCGTTACGGCCCGCAAACCCTGAAACGATCCGGGCTCAAGGTGTACACCACCCTGGATCCCCTGGCCCAGAAGGCGGCGGAACAGGCGGTGAGTAAGGGGATGGACCAGCTCAGCCGGGACCGCCAGGATGACAGCCTGCAGAGCGCCATGGTGGTGGTGGACCGCTATCAGGGAGGCGTACTGGCGATGGTCGGCGATCGCAATCCCGAGTTTAAGGGGTTCAACCGGGCCCGGGATGCCCGGCGTCCCATCGGCTCTCTGGTGAAACCCTTTGTCTATCTGACCGCCCTGGCCCAGCCCCAGCGCTTCAACCTGGCTACGCCGGTGAAGGATGAGCCCATCACCCTGAAGAGCAGTGGCGGCTCCACCTGGTCACCCAAGAACGACGACAAGCAGTATCGGGGCCAGGTGCCCCTGTCCGAAGGCCTGGTGCGCTCCTACAACGTGCCCACGGTGAACCTGGGGATGAATCTGGGGCTGGAGGCGGTGGAGAGCAGCCTGATGGAAGCCGGCTGGCAGGAGCCCATCAACCCGGTGCCCTCCATGTTGCTGGGTTCGATGGAGGGATCCCCGCTGGAGCTGGCCCAGATCTATCAGACTCTGGCCAACGGCGGCCGTTATCAACAGCTGCACACGGTGCGTCATGTGCTGGATCAGGACAATGCGCCTCTGGCGGAACACCGGGAGCGCAGCCGTCAGGCGTTGTCCGAGCAGGCCTCCTATCTGGTGGATCACCTGTTGACTCAGGTGGTGGCCCGGGGGACAGGCCGACGCCTGGCCAAGGCGTTCCCCGGGGTGACCCTGGCGGGTAAGACCGGCACCAGCTCCAACGGCCGTGATGCCTGGTTTGCCGGCTTCGATGACCGGGATGTGGTGATCACCTGGGTGGGGCGCGATGACAATGGAGCGGCCAACCTCTATGGTTCCAGTGCCGCCCTGCCGCTTTATCGTCGCTACCTGACTCAGCGGGATCCCCTGTCACTGGTGCTGACCCCGCCGGAGGGTACTCTGCAGGGTTACTTCAACGAGCGTGGCGTGGCGGTGGCCGAAGATTGCCATGGTGCCAGGGCCTTGCCAGCGGATGCTGGCAGCTGGCCCAACCCCAGCGGCTGTGACGGGGCGGGACGGGAGCGCAACTGGCTGGAGCGGGTACTGGGGCTGTGAGTCAAGGCCTTCGGGAGAAGGCCGTCTAGGGGGCTGAGGCGGCGGGCTCTGCGGGCAGCTTGCTGCGCAGGTCCTTCTCCACGATGGCCAGGGCCTTGAGCGCCACCTCCGGGTCGATCTCATTGCTTTCCAGCAGATAGATCAGGTCCACAGCCAGTTTTATCTCCTGTGGTGCGTCATCCAGGGACATGAGGTTCTCCAAAGTTGGGGGCCCGGGCATTGTACGTGTTGTCGGACTCGCGCTCTAGTCCTGAACCTCATAGCCCAGGGCTTCACAGCGCAGCCAGATGCGGCAGCCGTAGTAATCGCGCTTCGATTCACAGCCATTGTAGCTGATGGCGTTGCCGCCCAGTTTGGCGACCTCGCTGCGCAACACGTTTTTCAGCCCCTTCTCCGACGGCGCCGAATCTGTCCTCTCCTCCTGGCAGGCTTCGGTGTCCACCGTGCCGAGGAAACGGTATTGATGCCGCTCCAACTCCTCGCGGCTGTACTCCTCTACGTCATGGGCAAGCACCCGGCTCTCTAGATAGGGGCCGGCGTTGGTGGTGACCCGGATGCCGCTGCAGGCGGTGAGGCCGGTGATGGTCAATGCGATCAGTATCGGTTTCATTGAGCTTCCTTTTGGATTGTTCGGTTCCTTAGTCAGTTAGTTGATTTAATTGATTAAAAATTCAATGGCAATTGACTTATTTTCATGCCGAAACCTCTTTCTTTCCCCTTGGCTCCATTTCAATCCTCAATGAATGCTGCCAAGGTAGGGGGAGAGAGGTGTTAAGGAGAACCCATGGAAGCCTACCCCGCGTTGGAGGCGGTTGAGCGCCATGCCAGGCCCAGGCAGGCCCAGGCAAGGGACCGCATCGCCCAGGTGCTGGCCATGAGCAATCGACTGCCTGATGAGGTGGAGCGGCTAAAAGAGCGGCTCCGTTTGCAGGGGGCCGTCGCGCTGCATTTTCATCCGGATCGTCCCGATCCCCAAGGGCAGACGGTGATCGCCGGGATGGCGCAGCGTGGATGTTACCTCAGTCAGTTCGACACCGGCCTGTCCAACGGCCACCTGTCCCCTGAACCCGGTGGGCCAAGGGACAACTGGGAAAATGCCCTGTTCGGTCACCACTGCCGAGAGGGCGGTGAGCGGCCCAAGTATGGCGCCCTGGACCTGGTGCGTGGGGCCGATGGCCCCAGTCCCAGGTTTGGCAGCTGCTATTTCCGACTTAAGCCTGCGGTGCTGGCCCGCTGCAGTTTCAGCTACCGGGACTCCTACCGCTCGCCGCTGGAGCGCGGCACCCTGAATCTGGTGGACGACGTGCTGGCGGCCATGCTGGAGGAGAGCTTCGAAAGCGACAGCGCCCTGGGGTGGCCAGCTCGGCCGCCCCGTCTGCTGGATCATCTGACGATGGCTCTGTCCCAGCCTCTCAAGTGGCAGCTTGAGCAACCCGCGGTGCGCAGTCTGGACCACTACATTGAGGCTCAGGTTCATGGTGAGGTGCGGCTGGACAGAGACGTTCAGGCGTTGGTGGCCGACGACAGCTACCTGGGCACCGAGACTGGAGCGCGGATGCAACGACTGGCCACCGAGTGCGGTTTTTCCCTTGCCTGGCGCGCTGGCCCCAGGTTGATGGCGTCGGAGCTTGCCGATGATTTTCGGGGTCCGTTGTTGCCTGAGTTTGGCCGGCTGGTGGCCGTCGATGGCCTGTTAAACGCCTCTACCCTGGGCCAGGCGGCCTGTCGGCTGCACCATGACCCGCAGCTGTGGCGGGATCTTGGGGATGAGTCGTTGGTCCGTCAGGGGCTGAAGTGGTTATGGCATGCCCTGGTGCGTTACGGTCATTACCAGGGGATGGTGTCGCCCCGCCAGTCCAGGTAGCTCAGGGTGCCGTCGGGCATCAGGTCGGCGGTGACCTGCTTCAAATGGCGAGCGGCCTGCTCCGGGCTGTGCAACTGACCGGGCTGAAGACGCTGCTGGAAGGGGCGGGAGAGACGGGTGTCCACGGTCCCGGGATGGTAGGCCACCAGTTTCACCCCCTTGGCCCGGCGTGCCGCCTCGATGGCGCAACATTGCAGCAGCTGGTTGAGGGCCGCCTTGCTGGCCCGGTAGCTGTACCAGCCCCCGAGGCGGTTGTCGCCGATGCTGCCGACCCTGGCGCTGAGTGCGCTCAGCACCACCCTGGGGGTGGATTGCAGCAGCGGAATCAGCGCTCTGAGCCAGAGTGCCGGCACTATGGTGTTGCTGTGCAGCAGCCGGGTCAGGGATTGTTCATCCAACTGCTCCAGTCTCTTTTCCGGAACCAGGTCGCGGTCATGAAGGCGCCCGTTGCACAGGGTGACCCGGACGATCCTGTCTGCGACAGGCTTTAATTCCTCAATTGTTCTGGCGATGGCGCCAGGGCTGTTGTCACAGCAGATCCACTGGACGTTCGGGTGAGTGAACGGCGGCAGAGTGGTGCGGCTGATGCCAATCACCCTGGTGTCGGGCTCCACCATGGAGAGGCGTACCAGGGCCTGGCCCAGCCCGCCGCTGGCCCCTATCACCAATTCAACCTTCATCGCCTGTCTCCCAGCTGGCACTGGCCCTGATCACAGGGCGTTTCCTTGAAGATCCAGGAAGAGATGCGGTGGCGATGGCGGGCAAAGTGCCGATACCCCAGGTCGGACAGGGGGCGCAGCAGCGGCCAGTGAAGCCAGGAGACCCAGTGTCCACGCCCCACCCTGTCCCAGGCGGCCAGGGTGACCTCAAGGCCGGTGTGCAGGCGTCCGCGTTCATCCACCCCGTGCAGCACCTTCTGGCAGTACTGAGGGTCTACCTGAGGGAACCGTGGGTGCCAGGAGGTGTCGGTGATCTCCTCGAAACGAAGGCGGTTGAGTTTGTCCCAGCGGCGCAGGTGCTCACACTCGCGCCGGCACAGGGGGCATTGATTGTCGACAAACAGGGTAAAGGGCATGGGCGCTCCGTCTCTTGGGGTTACCCTCAAATACGGGGCGCCGCAGTGAATCGATCTGAATCCGGCCGATCACAGTCCCAGGTGCTTGGCGTGAAAGCGCAGGTGCTCCTCGATGAAGCTGGCCATAAAGTAGTAGGAGTGGTCGTAGCCCGGGTGGCGCCTGAGAGTCAGGGGGTAAGCGCTCACTTCGGCGGCCGCCTCCAGGGTTTCTGGCTTGAGCTGTTCGGCAAGAAACTCATCGGACTCACCCTGATCCACCAGGGTGGGCAGAAACTGCTGTGCTCGTTGCATCAGTACGCTGCTGTCGTGCTCCTGCCAGGCTTCCAGATCGTTACCCAGGTAGGCGGTAAAGGCTTTGCGGCCCCAGGGGCAGTTTACCGGATTGGATATGGGGCTGAAGGCGGACACACTCTGGTATCTGTCTGGGTTCTTCAGGGCGATTATCAAGGCGCCGTGTCCCCCCATGGAGTGACCACTGATGGCGCGCTGGCCGGTGACCGGGAAGGTGGCTTCCACCAGTTTGGGCAGTTCCTCGACCACGTAGTCGTACATGCGGTAGTGACGGTTCCAGGGGGCCTGGGTGGCGTTGACGTAGAAGCCGGCACCCTGACCCAGGTCATAACCCTCATCGTTGGCGACCTCTTCGCCCCTAGGACTGGTGTCCGGCGCTACGATGGCCACCCCCAGCTCGGCGGCGATGCGCTGTGCTCCCGCTTTCTGCATGAAGTTCTCATCGGTGCAGGTCAGCCCGGAGAGCCAGTAGAGAACCGGGACCGGATTGGCCTCACTGGCCTGCGGTGGCAGGAAGATGGCGAAAGTCATGGAGCAGTTGAGGCTGCTGGAGTGATGGCTGTATCTCTTGTGCCAGCCATTGAAGCTCTTATTGACGCTGATGTTTTCCAGGTTCATTAGGCGTGTTGACCTTTGCTGATTGTTTTTGCGCCAACATCTGGCAATAGAGGCAGGTATATGTTGGCTGTGTGATCCAAATGAATGGGTATCTTGGCTGAGCAGAACGCCCTTCGGGGCCGGACTGACAACAACTACTCATCGTCGTTCGATTTTGACTTAGAACAACTATGTCTACAATCGAACTTCTTGATTAGTTGTCGTCATCCTCGGCCAAATTTCAAACACCAAAGATAAACACGCACTAGGATTTCTCTGTGGCAGAAAAGCCCGGCTTGAGAGCCGGGCTTGTCGATTACTTGTCGAAATGGATGACGCTGCGGATGCTCTTGCCTTCATGCATCAGGTCGAAGGCATCGTTGACTTGCTCCAGTCCCATGGTGTGGGTGATGAAGTCATCCAGCTTGAACTCGCCGCGCATGTAGCGCTCGACGTACTCAGGCAGCTCGGAGCGACCCTTGACGCCACCAAAGGCGGAGCCTTTCCACACGCGTCCGGTGACCAGTTGGAATGGGCGGGTGCTGATCTCCTGGCCGGCACCGGCAACGCCAATCACCACGGATTCACCCCAGCCCTTGTGGCAGCACTCCAGGGCGCTGCGCATCACGTTGACGTTGCCGATGCACTCGAAGGAGTAGTCCACACCGCCGTCGGTCATCTCGACAATCACATCCTGGATCGGCTTGTCGAACTCCATGGGGTTGACGCAGTCGGTGGCACCCAGCTTGCGAGCCAGTTCGAATTTGCTCTCGTTGATGTCGATACCGATGATGCGGGCAGCGCCGGCCATCTTGGCACCGATGATGGCGGACAGGCCGATGCCGCCCAGACCAAAGATCGCCACGGTGGCGCCCTCTTCCACCTTGGCGGTATTCATTACCGCACCCATGCCGGTGGTGACCCCGCAACCCAGCAGGCACACTTCCTCGAGGGGCGCTTCTTTGTTCACCTTGGCCAGGGCGATCTCCGGCAGTACGGTGTACTCGGCAAAGGTGGAGGTGCCCATGTAATGGAAGATGGGTTTGCCGTCCACGGAGAAGCGGGTGGTGCCGTCGGGCATCAGGCCCTTGCCCTGGGTCTCACGAATCTTCTGACACAGGTTGGTTTTGCCGGACTTGCAGAATTTGCACTCGCCACATTCGGGGGTATACAGAGGAATGACATGGTCGCCTACCTGAACGCTAGTGACCCCTTCGCCCACAGACTCGACAATGCCGCCACCCTCATGACCGAGGATACAGGGGAAGATCCCCTCCGGGTCGTCACCGGAGAGGGTGAACGCATCGGTGTGACAAACGCCGGTGGCGACGATTTTGATGCGCACTTCGCCCTTTTGAGGGGGCATCACCTCCACGGTTTCCATGGAGAGAGGCTGGCCCGCGGCCCAGGCCACGGCGGCTTTACAGCGGATGGTTTGTGCAGTCATGGACTCTTCCTGTAATGGTTTGGCACACAGGCTGTGTGCTCAGCTGGATTCCATTTTATTCATCGCAATTAAGTTGATAATCCGCCTGTCTATAAAATGACTTTTACTACCATGTAATAATTGGCGGATGTAACAACACTGCCAAGGGCAGTATAGTCAGCCCTAACCTGAGTTGGGCTGGGCAAAGTGAAGGAGAGAGCGATGAGTGAGTGGGCTGGGGTCAGTGAATTTGTGGCCGTGGCGGAGACCGAGAGTTTTACCGCCGCCGGCAAGCGACTGGGGATCTCCACCGCCCAGGTCAGTCGCCAGGTGAGCGCCCTGGAAAGCCGGCTGGCGGCCAAGCTGCTGTACCGAACTACCCGCAAGGTGTCGTTGACCGACGCCGGTCGCACCTACTATCAGCACTGCCGCCAGGTACTCGATGGCCTGTCTGAAGCGGAGCGGGCGGTGACCAACCTTCAGGATACCCCCAGAGGCCAGCTCAGGGTGACGGCGCCGGTCACCTTCGGGGAGCGCACCCTGGCCCCTCTGGTGAACGACTTCGCTCTGCGCTACCCGGAACTGGAGGTGCAGTTGGTGCTGACCAACCAGAGGCTGGATCTGGTGGAGGAGGGGATGGACCTGGCCATTCGCCTGGGTAAATTGGAGGACTCCAGCATGATGGCCCGGCGGCTGGCGAGCCGTCAGCTGCATGTGTGTGCCTCCCCGGCCTATCTGGCTGCGTACGGAGAGCCTCACTCGTTGACAGAGCTGGAACGGCACCAGTGTCTGGTGGGCACCATGGATTACTGGCGTTTTTCGGAGGAGGGGCGCTCCCGCAATGTGCGAGTCAAAGGCCGGCTGCGCTGCAACAGTGGCTGGGCCCTGACCGATGCGGCGCTCAAGGGACTGGGGCTGGCCCAGCTGCCCGACTACTATGTTCAGGAGTTCCTGGCCAGTGGCCAGCTGGTGTCGGTCCTGGACCACCTGAGTGAACAAGGGGAGGGCGTCTGGGCCCTCTACCCCCATAACCGCCACCTCTCTCCCAAGGTACGCCTGCTGGTGGATTACCTGGTGGAGTCGATGGGAACCCTGCACATGGACTCGCTTCAGCCTCAGATGAAAAATCCGAGGGCGAATATCCCTTGAGATCATGCCCCGGCGGGATATGATTCTGGAAAAGAATCTGATAGGGAGAGAGTCATGGCTTGCCATCGAATTGAGGAGTTACTGGAGCTGCTGGAGCCGGTATGGCAGAAGGATCAGGAGTTGAATCTGGTGCAGATGCTGCAGAAGATCGCCGATGAGGCGGGCTTCAAAGGGCCGCTCAGCGAGCTGACCGACGATACGCTGATCTACCAGCTGAAGATGGGCGGCACCGATAAGGACGCCATGATCCCCGGCATCCAGAAGGATTACGTAGAGAACTACGACTGGAAGAGTGCCATTCTCAAGGCCAGAGGCATAGACGAAGAGTAATCGTCTTCATTTCCCTAAAAACGGCAGCCATAGAGCTGCCGTTTCTTTTGCTCTAAAGCACTGCTTAATAAGATGATTTTCTTGCTGTTCAGGATTTGGCCGGGCAAGATGAGGCCCCTGATATGCGCAAATGCTGCGCATCGGGATCGCCCAATACGCTGTGTGGGGGTGGCGATCCTGTCCCTGGCTGCCATGGAGTCATGGCGAGCCTTCGCAGAAGATCAAGGAATAACCATGCGAATAGCCAAGTTGCTTTTTGGAGTGCTTCTCAGCCTGACTCTGGTGGGTTGTGCCAACACCAAACTCAGCGCCAATAAGTTGCCCAGAGGGGTGAAAGTCAGCAAGGAGGTGACGCTGCCGGTGGCTGTGCCTGTGGCCTACTACCTGCCGCCCATGGAGTTGAACAGCCGCTTTTACTTGGATACCTGGAACGTCTGGCTTGAACCCGGAAAGGCCCTGGGCAATGGCGTCCAGGACGCGTTCTCTGCCTACTTTGCCAATGCCCAGCTGCTGGACCGCGATTCTGATCAGCCCTATGGTCTGCTCATCGATATCGACCCCGAGTGGAAGTTCGATGGTGGCGACATCACCATGGTACTCACCTACAGGGTGTACGACGCCGACCACAAACTGCTGAGAGAGGGTACGAAGAAGCACTCGGCGTCTATGGGCAGCATCGGCAATGAGGCGGCCTGGTACAACGCCACCCTGAGGGCCAGCCAGCGGATGGTGGTGGACCTGCTCAACGCCACCAAACCTGATGCCCAGAGTTTTGCGGCCATTCGCCCCATGAGCGAAGCGGATCCCAAGCTGCTGGTCAACATGGAGAAGCCTGTGGCCACCGGCACCGGTTTCTACATCAATGGCCAGGGCCAGGCCCTGACTGCGGCCCACGTGTTGCGTGAATGCATGGTGGCCAAGGTGATTGCCGGGGACCATGAGCAGGACGCGCGCATCAGTGCCAGCTCCAGGTTGCTGGATCTGGCTGTGGTGGATACCGGGACTGAGACCGAGGATTATCTGCCGCTGCGAAACGACACCGAGTTGTTGCTGGGAGAGTCGGTGACCAACGTGGGTTATCCCCTTCAGGGGATCCTGGCCTCGTCGCCGAATCTGACCCGGGGTAACGTCAGTTCCCGCAGTGCCCTGAAAGGCTCCGTGGGGTTGTTCCAGTTCTCTGCCCCGATTCAGCCCGGCTCCAGTGGCGGCCCTGTGGTCTCCGATGGGGGAGAACTGCTGGGGGTGACCGTCAGCACCATCAATCCTTCCAAATTGATCGAGTCCGGGGTGTTGCCTCAGAACGTCAACTTTGCACTGAATGCCCGCTATGTGGAGCGGTTCCTGAGTAAGCATCAGATCCCCTTCATTCAAAGGGAAGCCGATCTGAAAGGGGATATCCGTGTGGCCAATCAGGCCGCACTCTCCTCTGTGGTCAAGCTGGTCTGTTATCAATAAGGAGGGAGCATGAAACATACTTTACTGGCCCTGAGTCTGGCCTCCATGACGGCACTGGCGCCCGCCCAGGGGCAAGAGCTGCCTCCGATGATGTATCTGACCTCGATGAACCTGGATTCATTGCAGGAGACCCTGCAGCAGACCCCGGAGTTTGCTCAGCTCAATGGTGAGCTGATCGGCAGCCCATTGCGACTGGTGGTCAGCCATGAGTTTGAGATGACCGCAGGGGGTTCGGCGGCGGGATTGACCTCGGCGATGCTGGCGGGGGGCTCCCTCGGCCTGTTGCCTGTGGTGACCAACAACGATCTGGTGATCACCTATGACATTCGGGTTCACAACCAGAGCGTTTCCAAGTACCAGTTCCGGGAGAACTTTACCGAAGCCAAGAACATCTACGCGGATCAGGGGAATACCGCTCTGGCCAAGGAGGCGGCGGCCTGGGTGCTGAGCACGGTGGACCCTTTCCTGGAGCAGATGAACGCGGATCCCAAGGTGGCGGAGCTGCTTGAGGAGTACCGGTTCTACTTCTCAGACGCCGCACAGCCCTGAGGTTGAGCAGGCACTGAACAAACGGCAGGGGAGTATTCTTCTGCCGTTTTTGCTTTATCAGGGGGGCTGATACACTGGCTGGATAAACCCAAGGAGACAGTAGGACCCATGCAAGGAACCCTGAAGAAGATGAGCAGCCGCCTGGCCGGCGTGGTGGAGTATGATCTGAGGCTGGGAGAGGAGAGCGTGCCCCTCAACCCCTTTATCGGTAAGACTCTGACCCTGGAGTACACCGGGGCCATCTACTGCGAAGCCTGTGGCCGCAAAACCAAGAAGAGCTTCTCTCAGGGGCACTGTTTTCCCTGTATGAAGAAACTGGCCCGCTGCGACATGTGTATCATGAAGCCGGAGACCTGCCATTTTGCCGCCGGTACCTGCCGCGAGCCCGAGTGGGGAGAGGCCCAGTGCATGGTGCCTCACTACGTCTATCTTTCCAACACCTCCGGACTCAAGGTGGGCATCACCCGTCACACCCAGCTGCCCACCCGCTGGATCGACCAGGGCGCCACTCAGGGGCTGCCGATTCTCAAAGTACGCAGCCGTCATATCTCCGGTTTGGTGGAGGTCGCCCTGGGGGAGTTTATTGCCGATAAGACCAACTGGCGGGCGATGCTCAAGGGCAACAATGAGCCCATGGATCTGCGTGCTCAAGCCCACTGTCTGCTGCCCCAGATTCAGGAGCGCCTGCAAGCGATCACCGAGGAGTTCGGTGAGGACGCCATTGAAGTGCTGGACGAGTCTGTGGTGGATATTCACTACCCGGTCACTGAGTTTCCCACCAAGGTCTCCACCTTCAACTTCGATAAGACGCCGACGGTCAGCGGTATCCTGATGGGCATCAAGGGTCAGTATCTGATCTTCGACTCCGGGGTGATCAACCTGCGCAAGTTCACTGGGTATGAAGTGAAGCTGGTTTGAGTCAGATTTTGAGTAAAAATTGACCGGTCGGTTTGTGTTTGCGAGCCAAGTAATTGATTTTAATGGATTGATAAATAATATCTTTACTCGATGAGCAGTCGCCTGCGGAATGGTTTCGTTAGGCGATGTGTCAGGAGATAAAGATGAAAAAGGTATTTTTGGCTGCTTTGGTGGCCTCCCTGCCGATGGCCGCTTCAGCGAACTGGGTGGGTGGTGTTGATTATGCTCAGCTGTCTGATGACACATCAGACTTGGAGGTGGGCTCCCTGGTATTCAATGCTGGCTACCAGTTTGACCAGCAAAATGGCTTTGTGTTGACCCCTTCTTTTCACCTGGGCTTTGGTGTTAATGATGACTCCATTGGTCCTATCGACATCAAGGTGAAGAGCCTGTACGGCGCGGAGGTGCGTGGACAGTTCAATTTTGAGCAGGGTGCCTACGCTTACTTGGCTCCCCGTTACACCAACTTTGATATCGAAGCCGAGTTTGCAGGCAACACTGCCAGCAACGATGAGTGGCAGTTTGGCGCTGCACTGGGTTTGGGTTACCAGTTTACCGATACTCTGGGCGCAGAGCTGGCCTACACCAGCTATGAGGATGCCGACCAATGGTCCCTGGGACTGCGCTTCAACTTCTAAGCGCTTCCAGACGCAAAAAAGCCGCCCATGGGCGGCTTTTTTTGTGCTCAGGAGCGCGGATTACCCTTCGAAGGTTGCGTCCCAGTCACCGTAGTTCTCATCGCCGGCGTAGATGGTCATCTCCGGCTTGCTGCCCAGGGCCGCTTCGATGATGCCGGTCAGGCGGGTGGCTTCCGCTTCGACGGTGGCGTCTTTGCTGAAGAAGTGGATGGCAACATGGTACTGGTTGTTGAAGTAGGCCAGGAAGGTGCCCACGTTGTCGTTGGCGGCACCGAATACGGCGTCATCCAGCTTGTCGAACTGCTCCAGGTCCGCTTCGAAGCGGATGTGGATGCAGGTGGAGGCGAACTCACCAATGCCCATTTTCTTCAGGTGACGGGGCTTGTGGTGGCGCTTCACTTCGGGTTTGGCAAATTCCGCAACTGGGATAATGTTCATGGGGCCTCTCTTCTGGGCACGGGAAGTTGAAAAAGGGATCGCCTTGCGATCGGGCCGCTACTTTAACCAAGGCGGGCTCAGCAGGCAAGCGAAAGGAAAGGCCGGGGAGTTCCCGGCCTTTTGGCATCAGTTGAGCTCGGAGAAGAGGCTTGTCTGGAAGCTCTTTTCGCAGTAATGGCACTTAAGGGTAGTACCAGTGTGCTTCTCGGTGACGTAGAAGCGGGTGGCCACGGTCTCGTGGCGGGTGATGCAGTTGGAGTTGGGGCAGCGCAGCACGCCGCTGATGGCGTCCGGCAGTTGCACCTTGTACTTGTTGACCACCTTGAAGTCGTTGATCTCATTGATGGTGGCTTCGCTGGCAAACAGCGCCAGCTGGTTGGCCTGCTCCACGGTGAACACCGTGTTCTCCACCTTGATCAGGTCCTTTTTATAGGTGTCTCCGCTGCGCAGATTGAGGCCAACGGTGATGCGCTCGTTCTTGTCGGTGAGCTGGAAGAACTTGAGGATACGCACTCCCATGCCGGCAGGGATGTGATCGATTACCGTGCCTTGGGCAATGGCTTCCACCTTGAGTTTGTTCTTGGACATGGCTTACAACTCCTCCTTCAGCACCAGTGCCAGCAGTGCCTGGCGGGCATAGACCCCGTTCTCCGCCTGTTCGAAGTAGTAGGCGTAGGGGGTGTCGTCCACATCTGTGGTGATCTCATCGATGCGTGGCAGAGGGTGGAGGATCTTGAGGTTATCCTTCACCTCCCTGAGCATGGCAGCGGTGAGCACATACTTGGACTTCATGTGCTGGTACTCGGTGGGGTCGAAACGCTCTTTCTGCACCCGGGTCATGTAGAGCACATCCAGTTCAGGCATCACCTGGTCCAGGTTCTCCACATGGGTAAACTGGATACCGGCGTCGCTGAGTTCTTCACACAGGTAATCGGGCATCCTCAGAGCGTCAGGGGCCACGAAGTAGAACTGGCAGCCGAACAGGGAGAGGGCCTGGGCCAGGGAGTGAACGGTACGGCCATACTTGAGGTCGCCGACGAAGGCCACTTTCAGTCCCTCCAGAGTGCCCTGGGTCTCATAGATGGAGAAGAGATCCAGCAGCGTCTGAGTGGGATGCTGGTTGGCGCCGTCACCGCCGTTGATCACCGGCACCGAAGAGTACTCGCTGGCCAGCCGCGCCGCGCCCTCCTGGGGGTGACGCATAAAGAAGGCGTCACTGTAGGAGGAGATCACCTTGACTGAGTCCGCCAGGGTTTCCCCTTTCTGTGCCAGGGAGGTGTTGCCGCCGGAGTCGAAGCCGATGACAGTACCGCCAAGACGCTGGACCGCAGTCTCGAAAGAGAGTCGGGTTCGGGTGGAAGCTTCAAAGAAACAGCTGGCGATCACCTTGCCGGCGAGCAACTGGGGACGGGGTTCGTTTTTGATCGATTGTGCGGTGGAGACGATCAGTTCCAGTTCGGTTCGGGACAGGTCCGCAACAGAGATGATGTTCTTGTTATAGAGAGGGTTTGTCATGCTGATTCCCTAGGTATCGGCATTCACCGACGTGTCTGCAGGCCAGACACAGCCGGAAGGCGATTATAGCAGTGTTCAGGGTTTAATCACACCACCTCAGCCCTCTTGCCATCAACTATCCGTTTGATTCTTGCCAAAAACCGAAGAGGTCGGAGTTCACCAGCCAGTCATCTGCTCGTCTTGCCGCTGTCATCTTTCTCCCGTCTGTTAGGCACAGGCATTGAAACAAGGAGAGTCTGCAATGGAAAACAGAGTGGCTTTGGTTACCGGGGGCACAGGCGGTATTGGCACCGCGGTGTGCATAGAACTGGCATCACAGGGGTTTAAGGTGGTGGCCGGTTGTCGGGACCTGGAAAAGGGGCGGGTGTGGCAGAGTGCCCTGGCGCAGCAGGGGGTGGAGTGCGAGCTGGTGCAACTGGACGTGGCAGACTACGAGTCCTGCTTTCACGCCTACATCAGTGCCGAGGAGGTCCACGGACCGGTGCAGGTGCTGGTCAACGCCGCCGGCATCACCAGAGACAAGGTGATGAAGAAGATGACCCCGGATCTGTGGCAGCAGGTGATCGACACCAACCTCACCGGCACCTACAACCTGTGCCGCATCGCCGCCACCTGCATGACGGAAAAGGGTTACGGCCGCATCATCAACATCAGTTCGGTCAATGGTCGTAAGGGCCAGTTTGGTCAGGTGAATTACGCCGCCTCCAAGGCGGGCATCCATGGCATCACCATGTCCCTGGCCCAGGAGCTGGCCCGTAAGGGGGTGACGGTAAACACCCTGTCACCTGGCTATGTGATGACCGAGATGGTGGCCAAGGTGCCAGAGGAGGTGCTGGAGAGCATCAAACAGCAGATCCCTGTGGGGCGACTGGGGACGCCGGAGGAGATGGCCCACGCGGTGGCGTTTCTGGCGGATCGCCGCTCTGGTTTCATCACCGGCAGCGACCTTTCCGCCAACGGCGGCATGCACATGTACTGAGTTTCCCAGCCTCTGAAACAACAAAGGGCAGCCTAGTGGCTGCCCTTTTGCGTTTGCTGTGGCGATTAACCCGCGATCTTGGCCAGTACCCGCTCGGCGGCGGCGATGGTGGCGTCGATGTCTTCGTCGCTGTGGCTCATGGACAGGAAGCCGGCTTCATAGGCGGACGGCGCCAGGTTGACCCCCTCCTGCAGCATGCCGTGGAAGAAGGCGTTGAACTGCTCCATGTTGCACTGGGTCACCTGATCGTAACGGGTGATGGTCTCCTCGGAGGTGAAGAACACACCGAACATGGCACCCACGTAGTTGATGGCCATGGGCACGCCCGCCTTGTCGGCGGCGGCTTTGAGGCCCAGAGCCAGCTTCTCGGTCTTGGCAGCCAGGGCGTCGTAGATGCCGGGCTCGCGCAGCAGCTTCAGCTGGGCCATGCCGGCGGCCATGGCGATGGGGTTACCGGACAGGGTGCCTGCCTGGTAGACCGGGCCGGCGGGGGCCAGGTGCTGCATCACGTCGGCGCGACCGCCGAAGGCGCCCACAGGCATACCACCGCCAATCACCTTGCCCAGACACACCAGGTCAGGGCGAACGCCGTAGTGGCCGTGGGCACCGGTCAGGGAAACGCGGAAGCCGGTCATCACTTCGTCGATGATCAGCAGGGCACCGTGCTCATCACACAGGGCACGCAGACCTTCCAGGAAACCCTCTACCGGTGGGATGCAGTTCATGTTGCCGGCAACGGGCTCCAGGATGATGCTGGAGATCTGGCCCGGGTTTGACTCGAACAGCGCCTTGACGGAGTCTAGGTCGTTGTAGGTGGCGGTCAGGGTGTGCTTGGCAAAGTCCGCAGGTACCCCTGGGCTGGTGGGCTCACCGAAGGTCAGCATGCCGGAGCCGGCTTTCACCAGCAGGCAGTCGGCGTGGCCGTGGTAGCAGCCCTCAAATTTGATGAACTTGTCACGACCGGTGAAGCCGCGAGCCAGGCGCAGGGCGCTCATGGTGGCTTCGGTGCCGGAGTTGGCCATGCGCACCTGCTCAACGTGAGGCAGGATGTCGCAAACAAGTTCTGCCATCTCCACTTCGGCGGCGGTAGGGGCACCGAAGGAGAGGCCGTTGTTGGCGGCCTGAACCACGGCGTCACGGATGGCGGGGTGGTTGTGACCCAGAATCATCGGGCCCCAGGAGCCCACGTAGTCGATGTACTGCTTGCCGTCCACGTCGTACAGATAGGCGCCGTCGGCGCGCTCGATAAAGACGGGAGTGCCGCCCACACCTTTAAAGGCGCGTACGGGGGAGTTCACACCGCCGGGGATGGTCTTTTGAGCCTGTTCAAACAGGGTTTCGGAGCGATTCATCATTATCCTTCCTGGGTAGGGCGACGGGCGCCCGCTAACGGTATTAGGTTGGCGATCCGCCCCGCTGGGAGCAGATGCCGGAAACTGTGTGCATGGTATCGACAAACGCCGGCCAATGACAGTTCCCTTGCAAAGGCGCAAGGGTGGCATTTTGTGACCTGGGTTGGCAAGGATCTCCTGCCCAGCTTGCGGTGGGGCTCACTTTCCTCAGGCCTTAGAAGTGTTTCGCCCTCAGTGCCTGGCGCAGCATGGTCCAGGTGATGACGCCGATGGGGTGGTCCGGGCCGGTGTCGTAGATGTACACCGCCTTCTGCCGGTTGCGGTTGAGCAGCCTGTGCACCTCCGCCAGGGTGGCGGTCTGGGGCAGGGGGAAGGCGTCGGTGCGCATCAGCGGGGTGTCATCGTCGTAGTTGGCGTGCAGGCTCACCAGTTCGCATCTGTCCATATGCCGCAGCAGCAGCCGCTGCTGGTTGGCATCGCTCATCAGTTTCAGCAGGTCTTCGTCGCTCTGATTAGGGGTGCCGATGACAAACTGGCGGTCTGCCAGGGCCATCACTCCGGTCTTCTGCAGGCCGGCCTCCGTGGGGGAGACCCGGTACTCCAGCCCCTGGGCATCCAGCTGACTGAGGAAGATGGAGCGGGAGCCGAACACCGAGTAGGCCAGCAGGTAGGCGGGCAGGGTGACCAGCAGAGAGGGCAGGATGATGGACGCATCCTGGGTCAGCTCCAGCAGCGCGAGCAGGGCGGCCATGGGCGCGTGCAGGCACACCCCCATCATGGCGGTCATCCCCAATACGGCGTAGAGGGGGATGAAGGGCTGCAGTTGTGGAAACATGGGGGTCAGGCCCCAGGCGATCAGGCTGCCCACCACGGCGCCGATGCCATAGAGGGGACCGATGATGCCCCCTGGAATCCCCAGACCGATGGCGGCCCAGGTGGCCAGGATCTTGGCGCCGAGCAGCGCCAGCAACAGCAGCAGCCCCGGGTTGTCACTCAGGGCAATGCTTACCGCCGCGTGTTCTGTGCCCAGGGCCTGGGGCAGTTGCAGGCCGATGAGGGCGGTAAAGCCGCCGGCCAGCATCAGCCTGAGGGTGATGGGCCAGCGCTGGCTGATCTCGGTGATGGTGATCAGGCCGTGGCTGAAGCCGGCGGCGATGCCGCCGATGAGCAGGCCGGTGAGCAGCAACAGCGGGTACTGGGCGACGGGAAACACCTCCATGGCGAAGTGGTCATAGAGGTGGATATTGCCGTAGACGCTCTGGGTGACCACGCTGCCGGTCACCGAGGCGATGAGGATCGGCAAGAAGGTGTGGATGCGATACTCCCTCAGCACCACCTCCAGCACGAACAGCACCGCCGCCAAAGGCGAGTTAAAGGTGGCGCTGATCCCGGCGGCGATGCCGCAGGAGGCCAGCACAGACAGGGCGTTGTCCGGCAGCTTCCAGTAGCGGGCAAAACCTGTAGCGACCGTCGCCCCCAGGTGAACCGCCGGACCCTCCCGGCCCACGGAGAAGCCGCTGGCCAGTGCGATCACCGCGCTGGCGAACTGGTTCATGGCGCTGCCCAGGGGCAGGCTGCCGTAGTGGACCTTGATGCGATGAATGACGTAGGCGATGCCCAGGCGGCGGTATTTGCTGGCGGTGAAGGCGGCAATCAGGGCGATGGCACCGGCACCGGCCACGGGAAGAAGGGCTCGCCACAGAGGCGGCAGGTCGCTAAAATCGTCCGGGCTGTCCAGGATAAGTCCCTGGCCGAGATCGATCATGAACCTAAACAGCAGCAGGAACAGGCCGGCGGCCAACCCAACCAGCAAGCCCAGCAGGCACAGATGCACGCTGAGTTTGGCTTGGGACAGGGTCATTGGGCTGTTGCGGAACATGGCATAAAGGGTCGCTTCAGGTGACTAAAGCTTAACAATATTCAAGTCGTTTCACTATGCAGAATTGGAAACATCGCTGGCACGCTCTCAAACATTTTGAACAGCAGTTCAATCCCAGGGGAGTGGTACTCTTGCTGATACTGGGTATGGCGGTGGCCGTCGGCTACCTGCTGTCCCTGCCGCAACAGATGATTCAGGGGGGCGTCAGCCGGGATCTTCAGACCCAGATCGCCCTGCAACAGGAGCGGATCCGTGCCCTGACCGAGTCCGAAGCCGCGCTGGAGATCGATCTGCAGGCGGAGCGTCAGTCTCAGACCGATACCGTGGCCATGATGGCCAACCTGCAGGGGCAGGTGGACAGACTCAACACCGAACTGATCTTCTATCGCAACATCATGGCACCGGAGAAGAGTGCCGATGGGGTGGTGATCCACGAGCTGGCCATGGAGCAGATCGGCGACAGCGACCACTATCGCTATAAGTTGGTGCTGACCCAGCAGAAGAAGCGCAAGGGGTTCTCCAAGGGCAAGGTGGCCATCAGCATCAAGGGCAGCCTTAAGGGACGCCCCGTGACCTACAGCCTCACCGACCTGGGTGTGGAGGCCAAAACCCTGGGGTTCTCCTTCCGCTATTTCCAGGAGTTGGAGGGGGCCTACCGGCTGCCGGACAACTTCGTGGCAGACCAGGTGCAGGTGCGGGTCAGCCTCAGCGGCAAGAAGAGCAGCGGCAGTACAGACCAGGTCTACCCCTTCCTGGAGTTGACCGGTGTCGGGTTTGAGGAGGAAACTTCCACCGACATCGGGGAGAAAACTTGAACCTAACACTCGGGTATTAGATAATCCGCGCCAGAGTGTCGTTTTCGAGGTAACCAATGACAGCTGCAGCAGAACAAGCTATGCCTATCCAGTTTTCCGATGCCGCCGCCCTGAAGGTGAAGGGATTGCTGGAGGAGGAGGAGAACCCGAACCTGAAACTGCGGGTGTACGTCACCGGCGGTGGTTGCAGCGGTTTCCAATACGGCTTCACCTTCGACGAAAAGGTGAACGAGGGTGATACCACCATCGATAAAGAGGGCGTTACCCTGCTGGTGGATCCCATGAGCCTGCAATATCTGGTGGGTGGCATCGTGGATTACACCGAGGGGCTGGAGGGCAGCCGCTTCTTCGTCAACAACCCCAACGCCACCACCACCTGTGGCTGTGGTGCCTCCTTCTCCATCTGAGTATCCGGGCACCCATGGCAAAAAGGCACCTTCAGGGTGCCTTTTTTGTTGGCAAAGGTTTCTGAACACTTTTGCAACAACAGGCTTTAACGTATTCTGACACGATTGGATTACAAGGAGTTGCCTCGTGAAGCACGTCGATGCACCGGCCAGCCGCTGGTACAGCCACCCCTACTTTATCGCCTTTCTAATCAGCCTGTTGCTCATACTCTGGGTGTTGTCTGGTCAACTGAGCGCCGACCAGTCCCCGGAAGTGGTTGCCGCCACCGAGCCCCATGAGGTGCCCGCGACCCGGGTGACGGTGAAACGCATAGAGTCCACCCTGGTCACCCGTGAAGTGCAGCTCTATGGCCGTACCGAACCGGACCGCATGACCCGTATTGCCGCCGAGATTGGCGGCCGGGTGCTCAAGATCCACGCCAAAAGAGGCAGTCAGGTGGCCCTGGGGCAGCTGCTGATCGAGCTGGATGCCCGGGATCTGCCGGAGCAACTGCAGAGCGCCAAGGCGGTGCTGGCCCAGCGGGAGCTGGATTACCAGGCGGCCAAAAAACTGGCCACCCAGGGGCTGCAGGGCAAGTCTCAACTGGCCCAGAACCTGAGCGCCCTGGAGCTGGCCCGAGCGGAACTCAAGCGACTGCAACTGGCCCTGGAGCATACCCAGATCCGCGCCCCCTTCTCCGGGGTGTTCCACGATCGCATGGTGGAGGAGGGCGACTACGTCGGCGTGGGTGACCCCGTGGGTGAACTGGCGGATCTTGACCCTCTGGTGGTCAAGGCCAATGTCACCGAGGCGGATGTGGCCAGGCTGTCCCTGGGGCAAAGCGCCACCGCCCGTTTCGTCGACGGCCGCAGCGCCGAAGGCAAGGTGCGCTACATTGCCACCGTCTCCCACGGTGGCACCAACACCTTCGACATCGAGGTGGCGTTCGACAACGCCGACGGCAAGCTGTGGGCGGGCAAGAGCGCCGAACTGGCCCTGCCCCTGGAGAGCCACTACGCCATCAAGGTCAGCCCGGCCCTGCTGGCATTGGATGAGGAGGGCAACCTGGGGGTGAAATCGGTGCGGGACGGTCAGGTGCACTTTATTCCCATCCAGGTGGTGATGGCGGACTCCACCGGGGTGTGGACCGGCGGCGTCGGCAGCCAGGTGGAGGTGATCACCCAGGGGCAGGGCTTTGTCCGTGACGGCGACCCGGTCGACGTCACCTACGAGACGGAGGATGGCGCATGAATACCCTGCTGGCGGGGCTGCTAGGCCGAATCCGCCCGGTGATGATGGTGTTTGTGCTGCTGGTTTTGGCGGGGTCGGTCACCTATGTGCAGATCCCCAAGGAGTCTGAGCCGGACATCACCATCCCGGTGATCTATGTGTCGATGACCCATGACGGCATCTCGCCGGAGGACGCCGAGCGGATGCTGGTGCGCCCCATGGAGACCGAACTACGCTCCATCGAAGGGGTGGATGAGATGCGCTCCAATGCTTCTGAGGGATACGCCTCAGTGGAACTGGAGTTTGAGGCGGGCATGGACCCCAAGGCGGCCCTGGCGGATGTGCGCGACAAGGTGACCCTGGCCAAGGCCAAGTTGCCGGCAGACACCGAGGAGCCCGAGGTCCATGAGGTCACCATGGCCGAGAGGAACCCGGTTCTCACCGTCACCCTGTCCGGGCCTGTGCCCGAGCGCACCCTGGTACAGATCGCCAAGCAGCTTAGGGACAGGCTGGAGTCCTTCCCCGAGGTGCTGGAGGTGGACATTGGTGGCGATCGGGAGGACATCGTCGAGATCCTGGTGGATCCCCTGTTGATGGAGAGCTATCAGCTGGATCAGAACGACATATTCAACCTGCTCTCCCGCAATAACCGCCTGGTGCCGGCGGGCACCATGGACACCGGCCACGGTCGATTCGCGGTCAAGGTCCCCTCGGTGTTCGAGACCATCAAGGACGTGATGGAGATGCCCATCAAGGTGCAGGGGGAACAGGTGATCACCTTTGGTGACGTGGCCCAGGTGCGCCGCGCCTTCCGGGACCCCAACTCCTACGCCCGTCTCAACGGCCATAAGGCGGTCTCCTTGGAGGTGAAGAAGCGTCCCGGTGAAAACATTATTATCACCGTGGCCAAGGTCAAGGCGCTGATGGAGGCGGCCAAAGAGCAGTGGCCTGAGAATCTGGAGGTGACCTATACGGGGGACAGCTCCAAGGACGTGAAGCAGATGCTCAGCGATCTGCAGAACAACGTGGTGTCCGCCATCCTGCTGGTGGTGATCGTGGTGATCGCCGCCCTGGGTCTGCGCAGCGCCGGTCTGGTGGGGATCGCCATTCCTGGCTCCTTCCTCACCGGCCTGCTGGTGCTGGCGGTGTTTGGCCTGACGGTCAACATGGTGGTGCTGTTCGCCCTGATCATGGCGGTGGGCATGCTGGTGGACGGGGCCATCGTCGTGACCGAGTACGCCGATCGCCGCATGACCGATGGGGTGAATCGCAGGGAAGCCTACCTGGAAGCGGCGCAGCGGATGGCCTGGCCCATTATCGCCTCCACCGCCACCACCCTGGCCGCCTTTGCCCCCCTGCTGTTCTGGCCGGGGATCATGGGTGAGTTCATGAAATACCTGCCCATTACCCTGATCGCCACCCTCACCGCCTCCTTGGTGATGGCCCTGGTGTTTGTGCCCGCCCTGGGCAGCCTGCTGGGTAAGCCTCTGCCCATGACCCCGCGTCAGCGGGAGAATCAGCGGTTGGCGGAGGAGGGCGAGCTCACCAGCTTGTCTGGCTTCACCGGCACCTACATCCGTACCCTGGCCGTGGCCATCGCCCACCCCTGGAAGGTGTTGCTGGCGGTGCTGTTGGTGCTGGCCGGCATTGTCGGCAGCTACATCAAGTTTGGCGCCGGCATGGAGTTCTTCCCCGACGTGGAGCCCCCCGGCCTGAACCTCTATGTGCGCGCCTATGGGGATCTCTCCATCGATGAAAAGGACGCCATCATGCACAAGGTGGAGAACCGGTTGCTGGGGATGGAGAGCCTGGAGACCCTCTACAGCCGCACCGGCGGCAACGACCGGGCCGGTTACATCCGCCTCAACCTGCTGGACTGGGATCAGCGGGTGCCCGCCGATCAGGTGATCGAGGAGGTCAATGAGCGTCTGGGCGATCTGGCGGGCATTGAATACGAGTTGCGCAAGGACGAAAACGGTCCGCCGACCGGCAAGGCGCTGCAACTGGAGCTCTCCTCCAAATTCCCTGACGCGTTGAATGAGGCGGTGCGTAAGGTTCGCCTCGCCCTGGAGGAGGATGGCCGCTTCATCAACATCGAGGACACCGGCTCCAAGCCGGGCATCGAGTGGCAGTTGAAGGTGGACAGAGACGATGCCGCCCGCTTCGGGGCTGACGCCACCCTGCTGGGCAACACGGTGCAGTTTGTCACTTCAGGCCTGAAGATTGGCGAGTACCGTCCCGATGATGCCGACGATGAGCTGGACATCCGGGTGCGTTTCCCAGAGGAGAAGCGCCATATCCTCAGGCTCGACAGCCTGAGGGTGAAGACCCAGTACGGTCAGGTGCCGGTAAGCAACTTCGTCGAGCGGGTGGCGGCGCCCAAGGTGGATTCCATCCGCCGCATCGATGGCCGCCGGGTGATGACGGTCAAGGCGGACATGGCCCCCGGCATATTGCTCAACGATGTCCTGCCCGAGTTTCGCGAGCGTCTGCAGACCCTGGACCTGGACAGCCGGGTCAGCTACAGCTTTACCGGTGAGAACGAGGAGCAGGAGGAGTCTCAGACCTTCCTGGTGAACGCCTTCATGGTGGCCCTGTTTGTGATGGCCATTATTCTGGTGACCCAGTTCAACAGCTTCTACCAGGCGTTTCTGATCCTCACCGCGGTGCTGCTCTCCACCATGGGGGTGTTGCTGGGTCTGCTGGTGACTGGTAAGCCTTTCGGTGTGGTGATGTCCGGCATTGGGGTGATCTCCCTGGCGGGCATTGTGGTGAACAACAACATTGTGCTTATCGACACCTACAATGTGCTGCGCGCCCAGGGGCTGGCGGCCACCGAGGCGATTCTGCGTACCGGTGCCCAACGTCTGCGTCCGGTGATGCTGACCACCATCACCACCATCCTCGGCCTGATGCCCATGGTGCTGGAGATGAATGTGGATCTCATCAACCGCGGCATCGAAGTGGGGGCGCCCTCGACCCAGTGGTGGTCTCAACTGGCCACCGCGGTGGCGGGCGGTCTGGCTTTTGCCACCGTGCTGACCCTGGTGCTGACCCCCAGTCTGCTGGCGCTGCGGGCCCGCAGGCAGGAGCGCCGGGCGCTGCGCCGCTTCAAGGCCCAGCAGATGGAGGAAGCGTTATCTCAGGACTAGCCCTTTGAGAGAACGAAGACACTAAAAAGGCGCCCTGGGGCGCCTTTTTCAATGGCTGCGGGTTATCGGCGAACCCGGCGGCCCAGCAGGGGAAGCAGCAGCAGGGTGAACCACCCCAGGCTACCACTGCCGCCACCGCCGCCACCGCTGGAGGTGGAACCACCGCTGCCACCACTGTTGGGATCGGTCACGGTGACGGACTTGGTGAGCTTGAGGCTGTCGTCGCCGTCGCTGATGGTCAGCACCACCTGGTAGGTGTTGGCGGCACCATAGGTGTGGCTGGCGCTGGTGCCGCTGGCACTGCCGCCATCACCGAAGTCCCAGGACAGGGTGCGGTTGGCACTGCCGCCGCTGACGGTGGCACTGAAGCTGCGGGTCAGGCCGGTGCCGGAGACGGTGAAATCGCCATCCAGGGGGATGGACACCTGCACAGTCTCGTTCAGGGTGATGCTGCTGTCATTGGCGTCGGTCACGGTCAGGCTGATGTCGTAGTCACCGCTGAACTCGTAGCTGTGGCTCGGGTTGGCCTGGGTGCTGCTGGCGTCGTCACCAAAGCTCCACTGGTAGCGGTAGGGAGCGGTGCCACCGCTGATGTCGGAGCTAAAGGAGACGGTGGCCCCTTCGACGTTGCTGGCGATGCTGCCCGCCAGAGTCGGCGTGCCATCAGCAGTGACCACGACGGAGCGGCTGCTTTCCAACACCCGACCGGCCTCATCCAGGGCGGTTAGGGTCAGGGTATAGGTGCCGTCTGAGGGGTAGGTGTGGCTGATGGAGGCGGTGTCGTAGGTCTCGCCATCGCCGGTCTCCCAGATGTAGCTCACCGTGCCCTGACCATTCTCCGTGGTCGCCTGAGCACTCAGGGTCAGGCCGTTGCTGGCGGTGGTCAGGCTGGCGATGTTGAAGCCGCCGCCGCTCTTGGTCAGCGCCAGGGTGGCGGTGGCCGAGTTGCTGGCCTGCTCGGTGACCGCCATCTTCAGGCCCACCTTGGGCAGCACCAGGCCGGACTGCTTCTGGCTGGGGGCGCTGTAATCCTTGGCGTCATCGAACTCGGAGATGGGGGCCAGGTTGGGGTCGTTGTAGCCAGCCGTCTGGGCGTATCGGCTGAAGGCCGCATCCTTGATCTGGATGGTGGTGCCCTGGTTTGGGATCAGCTGCTGATCCGCATCCACTACGCCGGTGAAGCCATAGCCCGGGTGGGTGCCGACGTTGTTGTCGGAGTAGGCGCGGTTGTAGTACCACAGCAGTACGCCAGGGCTGTAACCGGTGCCGCTCAGGCCGGTGTCGTTGCCGCTGAACTGACGCAGCTGCATGAAGTAGCCATGGCCCGCAGCCGGACGGTAGTTGCTGATGCGGCTGAAGCCGTCCAGGGTCATGGCCTGGGCGGTCTCGCCGCCGCTTTGCCAGACGGTGTCGGCGCCGTTGCTGATCACCAGGTTATCGGCCACAAAGCCGTAGCCCCCTTCAGACTGATCGGTGACATAGCGCAGTCCCAGGGTGATGCGCTGGCCGGCATACTCACTGAGGTCCACCTCGATGGTGATCCAGCCCGCGTCACCTTCGGCGTTGGCGAGGGAGCTGGAGTTGCCGGTGTAGTGGGGGCCCAGATTGGCGTGGTAGGGGTTGACTGTGCTGGCGTAGCTACCGGATACCGGGCTGCCATTGACCAGGATCTGGGCGTAGTCGTAGCCGCTTTCGATCTGCCAGTGGGCCTTGAGGCTCAGCCTGGGGCTGCCGGAGGGCAAGGTCAGGCTGGCTTCGGCGCTGGTGCTGATCTCATGCCCGGCGCCCGAGTAGTACTGCAACTTGCCGCTGTAGGGGCCGTGGAACGCCTCCAACTGGGCCGGCAGTGGCAGGGTCAGCTGATTGATGCCGTCGTGATTGATGGCGCTCACCAGGCTGTGATTGGCCGGGGTCTCGCTCAGGCTGTCCAGTTGGATGTCGGTGTTGTTGATCCAGTTGCCGCCGTAGCGTTTTTGCAGGTAGTCCCGGGCCCAGGCGCTCATGGAGGAGGGCTTGCTGCCTGCTGGGGTGCCGGTCCAGCTGCCGCCGGACATCAGGGACCACATGCCTACGGGAGAGCCGTGTTCGCTGTATTCGAGATCGTACTCGTCCGGCAGACCCAGATCGTGGCCGAACTCGTGGGTACAGACGCCGGCGGCGGCGTCGATGGGCTGAATGGTGTAGCCGAAAACGCTGTATTCGCTGCCGGGGATCGCCCTGGGCTGGTTTCTGCTGTCGAAGACGAAGTAGCGGTGGGACCAGATGGCGTTGTCCCCCAGGTAACCGCCACCGGCCTCTTCGCCGATGCTGGAGTGGAACACCATGATGTGGTCGATGATGCCGTCGGGTTCGTTGACGTTGCCGTCACCGTCCCGGTCGTATTGGTCTTCCTGATCGAACTCACTCAGATCCACGTCGCCGCGGGCCACCAGTTTGGAGACCGCTTCGAACACCAGGTCCGGTACCGCGCTGTCTTTGTCGTCGTCCTTGTGGGCGCCGTAGTGGGCCGCATTGTTGTCGGCGGTAACCCAGTCGAACACTTTGCCGCTGAAATCGAAGCTGCCACCGGACTCCTCGGTGTAGAACTGGCGGGCAGACTGCAGGGTTTGGCCTGTGGGGCCGGGGAAGCCGGTGCTGGAAAACAGCAGCTTGTCGTAGTGGCTGGCGGGATAGCTGGAGTAGTACATCCCGGTGTCCTGGCGCGTCAGGCGATTGTTGTCATGGGGCAGGTCGGGGAAATCCACCAGGATCCCCAGAACCTTGACCGCCTTGCCGCTGTCCTCGGCATTCTGGGTCAGGGTCATCGCCTTGACCAGAGGAGACTTGTGATCCTGGCCGTGATGAAGCGGCGCCAGGGACACCCCATGCTTCAGCGTCTCTGGATTGAAGGCGCCGGCGGTGTATTGCTTGACCTTGGCGTCGATCTCGGCCCGGGTGTGGGAGTCATTAATCTCGCCGCGTTTAGCCATCCAGTATTCGATGCGCTCGGGGTTGATCACCCCAGGATCGGCCAGCTGCACCTGCCTGGGTGCGGCCTGCAGGCTGGAGGCCAGTCCCGCCGTAACCAGGGCGGTGGTCAGTACACTGATTCTTTGCATAGTTTTCCCTAAATAACTTCCTGGGTTTTTGGTGCCGCCTGCCGGCGTCACTCTCGCGTTCCTTAGTATTCGTCTTACCTGGCGCATGAACTCTCAAGGCCCGGCAGACGTTATTGTTGTTTTAATGGATTCTGGCCTGAATGCCCCTTGTCTCCCCGCTCCACTGCGCACCGGTTGGCGAGTGGAAAGGGGGCGGCCAGTTTGGATTCTCACTACTTTGTGGTCTTAATTGCAATCAATTTAGTCACAAGTGAGTTTTAAGTCACCCAAAAACAACAATTTATGTAACAGGCATGACAATTGCTTACATAGCCTGAAGCACAAAAATGACCAAAAGGAGTGTGTCGATGAACGCGTATTCTGTCCTGGCGAGCCTGCCTCTGCTTTGCGCTCTGCCTGTCTGGGCCGATCCCTGTTATCAGGGGCAGGGGCCCAAGGTGATCAGTGAGGCTCTGGATCTGGACGGCATTGAGAGCCTCAGGCTGCGGGCGGGCGCCGGAGCCCTGTCCATTGAAGGCAGTGAGGGCAATCGCATTGAGATGGAGGCCGATGCCTATGTGGGGGAGACCACTGAATACCGCCTGACCCTGGAGCGTCAGGGCGATGAGGCGGTGATCCAGGCTCTGGTGGACGATGACCGTCAGTGCCGCGGGGAGGAGCAGCCCTATATTGATCTGGTGGTCAGGGTCCCTGCCGGCATCAATGTGCACGCCCAAGACGGCTCAGGTCATCTGAAAGTGATGCGGCTGCAGGCCGACCTGCATCTGGAAGATGGGTCCGGCAACGCGGAGATCCTGGGGGTTGGTGGCCGTGCCACCATAGGGGATGGCTCTGGCAATCTGGTGGTGCGTGATATTCAGGGTGAGACCCGAATCGAGGATGGCTCGGGTAACCTGGTGGTCAGCGGCATCAAGGGTGACATTCGCATCGAAGACGGCTCCGGCAACCTCAAGGTGCAGGATGTGCAGGGCGATCTTAGGGTGGATGACGGCTCCGGCAACATCACCATCAGCCAGGTCACCGGCACCGTGACCATCGACGACGGCTCCGGCGACATCCTGGTGGAGCAGGCGGGCGACGTGAAGCTGAAAGACACCGGTTCAGGCTCGGTGGAGCTTTCCGCCGTGGGCCGGGACCGCCTGAAGTAGGGCTAGCCTTTAGGGGTCAAGCTGCCCAGTACTGCGGGGCGGCTGGCACCGGTGGCCGACGGCAGGTTGCCGGGCAGTCCCTCCACGTGGCGCATCGCCAGCCAGGCGAAGGCCATCCCTTCGACCCACTGCGGGGGCACCCCCAGGGCATCCGTGGTCTGGATGCGGTGCTGAGGCAGGGCCTGAGCCAGTTTGCGCACCAGTTGGCCGTTGAAGGCGCCGCCGCCGCACAGATAGAGGGCACAGTCCGGGCTCAGTGCCCGGATCTCGGCGGCCATGGTCTCCACGGTGAACGCCAGCAGGGTTGCCTGGATATCTTCCGGCGCCAGGTTCATGAAGGGCTCCAGCTGGTAATTCAGCCAGGCCTGGTTGAACAGTTCCCGGCCGGTACTCTTGGGCGCGGGCTGGGCAAAGTAGGGGTGAGTCATCAGCCGCTGCAGCAGCTCAGGTTGCAGCTGGCCTTTGGCGGCCATGGCACCGTCGCGGTCGAAGGGCTGCTGAATGTTCTGTCGTGCCCAGGCATCCATCAGGGTGTTGCCCGGGCCGGTGTCGAACCCCAGGACAGGACCGTCATCCCCCGGCAGCCAGGTGATGTTGGCGATGCCGCCGATGTTGACGATGATCCGAGGTTGCTTATCACTGAACAGCGACTGGTGGAAGGCAGGCACCAGAGGGGCCCCTTGTCCTCCCAAGGCGATATCTTTGCGCCTGAAATCCGCGACTACGTCGATGCCGGTTTCCACCGCCATGGTGTTGGGATCCCCCAGCTGCAGGCTGAAGCCGTTGAGTCCCTCAGGCTGGTGTCGCACGGTCTGGCCGTGGCTGCCGATGGCGCGGATATCTTTCGGGGCCAGGCCACTGCTCTTCAGCACGCCGTGAACCGCCTGAGCGAAGGCCCGGCCCACCTGGCGATCCACATGGCCCAATCGGTTCACCTCATCTTCACCTGTGCTGCACAGCCGATGCAGTTGCTCCAGCAGGTGGGGTTCATACTCATGGGTGTGACTGGCCACCATCACCGGGTGACCCTCCTGGAACTCAACCAGTACCGCATCGATGCCGTCCATGCTGGTGCCGGACATCAGACCTATGTATCTGCTCATTGCATTGCCACCATGATCTGTTGACGATGTGCCAGTACCGCAAGCTGCTCCTCGGCATACTGGAGGAAGGCGGTCCTGTCTTTCTTGGCGATGTCTGCCGCTTCCGGCAGCTTCACCTTACGAGGATTGCGGTGTACGCCGTTGACCAGAAACTCGTAGTGCAGGTGAGCGCCGGTTACCCGGCCTGTGGCGCCCAGAAGGCCGATGGTCTGACCCTGACGGACCCGCTGACCCTGTTTCACTTTACGCTTACTCAGGTGCAGGTATTTGGTGACGTACTTGCCGCCGTGCTGGATGAACACATAGTTGCCATTCAGCTTATTGTAGGCGGACTTGATCACCTTGCCGTCACCGGCGGCCATGATGGGGGTGCCCACCGGGGCCACATAATCGGTGCCGTTGTGGGGGCGGACCCGTTTGGTGACCGGGTGCAGGCGGCGCGGGTTGAAGTTGGAGCTGACGTAGTTGAACTGAACCGGGGCGCGCAGGAAGGCTTTGCGCATCGCCTTGCCCTTATCGGAATAGTAGTTGCCGTCGCTGTGGCGCACCGCCCGGAAGGTGTCGCCCTGGTTGGTGAATTCTGCCGCCAGGATCTTACCGTCTGCCACATAGTGTCCGTCGATGTACTCCTCTTCATAGAGCACGGAGAAGCGGTCGCCTTCGCGAATGTCCAGGGCGAAATCGATGTCCCAGCCGAAGATCCCCGCCAGGCTCATGATCTGGTTGGGCGTCATGCCGGCGTTCACGGCGGCGTTCCAGAAGTTGCTGGTGATCTCCGCTGAGGCGAAGCCGGTGCGAATCTCCACCTCTTTATGGTCCAGGCGCTCCTGATAGCCCTCCTGTGTGGCAGTGACCACCAGGGTGGTGCGACCATCGATGGCGTAGCTGAGCCGTTTCAGCTCGCCCTGGTCGTCCCGGCCCAGCTGGATCTCCTGGCCCGGCATCACCTTGGTCAGGCGCTTGCCTGCCTGGGGAAGCTGGGTGATGCGGTAGAGCTGCTGGGGGCTGAGGCCTGCCCGGTCAAACAGCCTGGCCAGGCTGTCACCGGGCTGAACGGTGAAGCTGCGCCACTGGAGTGCTTGTTCGGTGGTGGTTGGCTGCTCAGAGGCTTGCAGCTCCAGGGGGAGTGGCACTCTCTGGTTCAGGGGCAGGGGGGTATAAAATTCGGCGGCCAAGTCATTGCCGGAGGGGAGCAGTATGCTCACCAGCATCAGCAGCAGGATCGAAGTCAATCCGATCCTGTGGGGGCGCGGCAGCACCTTGAAGGTGCCCACAAGGCCGGTCAGGGGTGCAGATTTTCGGCGCTTATTCTCTCTGATCATCTCTTCGTGCTGGTCACTCCCCGTCAACAGAGGGGATTTGGCCGGAACAGCCTAGTCTACACCCTTTCCTTTGTTCTGCCTAACCAGTAACATTGACCTCTTTGTTGAAAGTTGAACACCGTCGGAGTGGCCTTGATGAGTGAGTTGGAACGGGCACTGGCAGAGATTCGCCGTGGTACCGAAGAGATCCTGGTAGAACAGGAACTGGTTGAGAAGCTGAAACTGGGCAAGCCCCTGAAGGTGAAGCTGGGCGCGGATCCCACGGCGCCGGATATCCACCTGGGTCATACCGTGATCCTGAACAAGCTGCGCCAGTTTCAGGAGCTGGGCCACGAAGTGATCTTCCTGATCGGTGATTTCACCGGCATGGTGGGCGATCCTTCAGGCAAGAACAGCACCCGTCCTCCGCTGACCGAAGCGCAGGTTCTGGCCAATGCCGAAACCTATAAAGAGCAGGTGTTTAAGATTCTGGATCCCGCCAAGACCCGCATCGAGTTCAACTCCCGCTGGCTGGGGGACATGGGGGCCGGAGGCATGCTCAAGCTGGCGGCCAAGCAGACCGTGGCCCGCATGCTCGAGCGTGATGACTTTAAGAAGCGCTACGCCAATGGCCAGTCCATCGCCATTCATGAGTTCATGTACCCTCTGCTGCAGGGCTGGGATTCTGTGGCCCTGGAGGCGGACGTGGAGCTGGGCGGTACCGACCAGAAGTTCAACCTGCTGATGGGCCGTGAGCTGCAGAAGGAGGAGGGTCAGCGCCCTCAGACGGTGATCACCATGCCACTGCTGGTGGGTCTGGATGGCGTCAAGAAGATGTCCAAGTCCGCCAACAACTACATCGGTGTGTCCGATCCGGCCAGTGAGATGTTCGGTAAGATCATGTCCATCTCCGATGACCTGATGTGGAACTACTACGAACTGCTCTCCTTCCGCCCCCTGGAGGAGATCGAGCAGCTCAAGGCCGACATGGCGGCCGGTGCCAACCCCCGTGACATCAAGATCGCCCTGGCCAAGGAGATCATCGCCCGTTTCCACGATGACGCGGCGGCGGAGGCGGCCCATCAGGACTTCATCCAGCGTTTCCAGAAAAACGCCATCCCGGATGAGATGCCTGAAGTGACCCTGGACGCCGGTGCCGGCATTGCCAACCTGCTGAAGGACGCCAACCTGGTGGGCTCCACCAGTGACGCCATGCGCATGATTCGTCAGGGTGCGGTGAAGATCGACGGTGAGAAGGTGGAGGACACCAAGTTGGTGCCTGCCGCCGGCACCGCGGTATACCAGGTGGGTAAGCGCAAGTTTGCCCGCATCACCCTGGCCTAACCGCCATCTGATGAAAAGCCGCCCCTGGGGCGGCTTTTTTTGTGGGTGCGGCTGACAGCCAGGATTGATCAGGTCAGATGATCCGCACCGGCAGAACTCAGGTATCCTTTGATAAGGCGTTGAGAACGGGAGAGCCACAGGTGCAGGACGGGATCTGGCAAAAGGCGGTGGTGGGAACATTGATAGGACTGAGTGCCGTGGCGCTCTCTCTGCCCCTGTTGTCGCTGACTCAGGGATTTGGCACCTTGCTGCCCGCCACCTCCTGGTATGCGGTGTCGGTGACCGGAGATGCCTTGCTGGCTTATGCGCCCATGTGGCTGCTGCTGGCCTGGCTCAGCTATCGCCTCGGCTCTCTGGAGTCCGGAATCTGGCTGGCGGTAGGGGCGGCGGCAGGCACCTATCTGGCTTTGCCGCTGCTGGTGGGCAGCAGTTGGTACCTGGCCAGCTGGATCTGGTCTCAACCCACCGCACTGATGGCTCAGCTTCTTGGCGTCTGCCTGGGGATTCTCCTGGCCAGGCGCTGATCACTGGCTGGACAGCTGATCCCGCATGGCGTCATAGTCCAGCAGATCCACATGTTTTTTAATCTGCTTCTCGTCCATGTCCAGCTCCAGGGTGGTGACCCCGGGGATGGTCAGTTCGATGGTCTTTCCCGGTTTGCCAAACAGATCCCCTCGGCTGCGGTAGCGGTAGGTGCCGATCATCACCACCAGGGAGCCGGAGTGGAACACGTGGTCCGGTTCAAAACTGTAACTCAGGGTGTAGACATGGATGCGCCGCAGGAAGGTGAGGATGTCGGTGGCGCCGGTGACCTTCTTGCTGGCGGTCTTGTCTTCGAACACCGTCTCTCTGCTGTAGAAGCGATTCAGGCTGTTGTAGTTCCTGCCGGTCAGGGCCAGGATGTACTCCTGTGACAAGCGAATCGCCTCGGGGACGGCGGCTTCTGCCGGCTCTGTGCTGTCCGGCTCATCGGGCACGATGTCGGCACCGGCGGCCCAGGCGGCGGACGGCAGCAGCAAGGCAAGAACAAGGGCGAGGATCAACGCAGGCACGACTACTCCTTGGGCAGCTCATTGAGTTCGAATGCGGGCAGAGAGAGTCGCCAGTAGATGGCAGAGACCCGGATGGCCAGGGCACCGCCCATGGCGATCAGCATCGCCGGAACCTGCTCCACACCCTTTTGAATAGAGATGGTATACAAAATACCACCCACGATGGAAGCGGTGGCGTAGATCTCTTTTCTCAGCACCAGAGGCACTTCCCGGCAGAGGACGTCGCGGATCATCCCCCCTACCACGCCGGTCATCACCCCCATCATCACGGCAATCAGCGGTGAGGCGCCAAAGCTCAGTGCCTTCTGGGCGCCGATGACGGTGAACAGGGCCAGGCCGAAGGCGTCCGCCATCTGGAACCAGAGGCCGGAGAGGCGCCTCGGACAGCGCACCAGCAGCATCACCATCAGGGCGGTGAGCAACACCACCCAGATGTAGTTGGTGTCGTGGATCCAGAAAACCGGGGTCGCCCCCAGTATGGTGTCGCGGACGGTACCGCCGCCGATGGCGGTCACCGCCGCCAGGACGGTGACCCCGAAAGGATCCATTCTCAGGCGGCCGGCGGCCAGGGCGCCGGAGACGGCGAAGACCGCGGTGCCGAAGAGATCGGCGTAGTAGACGAAATCGGTCACAGTGATGCTTCCAAAGATGGCGATTACAGGGCGCCGTTGAGGGCCATGGCCAGTGCTCCCCCTCCCAGCAACAGCAGGGATATCCACAGCCAGCGAGCCAGTTGCAACAGCTTGTCGGCCCTCAGCAGGTGGTGCGCGGCCGGGGTCTGGGGCGGCCCCAGCCTGGGGCGTTCCAGGCGGCGGTCCTCCAGCATCCAGGGACCACCGAGCTGGGCCCCAAGATGGTGTGCCATGGCGATCTGCGGCCAGTGGACGCCTCCGGGCAGGGCCTGCTTGATCCCTTTGAGCTCACGCCAGCCGGCAAGAGGCCGGCCATAGAGGCTGAGGGTCAGGGCCAGCAAAGCGTTGACCGGCAGCTGCAGCCAGTGGCTGATGCGGGCGACGCCCTGGCCAAAAAAACGGGTTCTGGACTTTAGCGGTGTCCATTGACGGGCCAGTTGCTGAATCAGCCAGATGGCAAAAGCCAGTTCCAGTCCAAACAAGGGGTAGAACAGCAGCCAGCTGAAGGTGGCGGTGGCTTCATGAACCAGCCGGCTCTCGATGCCCGCCTTGACCAGTCCCACCTCACTGAGGTTGTCGGTGCGTCTCAGGGTGAAGGGGGCCAGGGCCTGCCGGGCCCGGCCTTTCTGACCTGAGTGCAGCTGACTGACCATGGCTCTGTGTTCCAGCTGCTGGGCACGACCGGGGAGGCATAGGGCGATAAGCAGCACGTGAAAAGGCTCGGGGTAGGCGGCCAGGGAGATCGCCGCCCACAGCACTCCGGTGGCGGGCAGCAGGATGATCATCATGGCGAGCAGCCCGGCGAGCCTCTGCTGGGCCCCGTCCCGGTAGGGGTGGATCACCTTATCCGCAATGGCATCGGCCACTGTGCCCAGCTTGTGGGTCAGCAGCCAGCGGTCCGGCAGCAGCTGATTGATCAGTACCGCCACCCCCAGTATCAAAGGGGGGGCCAGCCAGGGATAGAGGGGACCCAGGATGCCTTGCATCAGCGGCTGAGCTTGTCCAGCATGGCGATCACCACCTTGGCGGAGTGTTCGCCGGCCTTGACGATGAAGCTGTCGAAATCCACGGCGGAGTCGTCGTTGGCGTTGTCGGAGATGGCGCGAATTACCACGAAGGGCATGTCGAACTGCTGACAGGTCTGGGCGATGGCGCCGGCTTCCATCTCACAGGCGGCCATGGCCGGGAAGTGGGACAGCATCACCTTGGTGCGCTCAGGATCGGCGATGAAGCTGTCACCGGTGCAGATCAGGCCTTCGATGGCCTTCACTTCGCCCACTTCGGCGATGGCGGCCTTGGCTGAATCCACCAGGTCCTGGGAGGGCAGGAAGGCGGCGGGCTGACTGGGCAGCTGACCCATTTCGTAGCCGAAGGCGGTGACATCCACATCGTGGTAACGCACCTCGCTGGAGATCACCACGTCACCGATGGCCAGCTCACGGGCGAAGCCGCCGGCGGAACCGGTATTGATCACTGCGTCTGGGGCGAAGCGCTCAATCAGCAAAGTGGTGGCGATGGCGGCGGTGACCTTGCCGATGCCGGAGCGGGTGACTACCACGTCGGTCCCATTGAGGGTGCCGGAGTAGAACTCGATGTTGGCAATGGTGGTCACGGTCAGGTTGTCGATGTGGCTGCGCAGCAGGGCAACTTCCTGCTCCATGGCGCCGATAATTCCGATCTTCATCTTCAGGCTATCTGTTTCCGGGAAAGTGTGGCGGGCAGTGTAGCATAACCCAACCGGAAATTAGCCCCTGTTGGAGGGCCGGACGGCCAAACAAAAAGGGCGGCTTATGCCGCCCTTTGGGGAGTGAACCGGCTGATTTAAGCCTGGTCGTCGAGCATGTCCAGGATGCCGGTGGCACCGTGGCGACCCTCGTCGATGGCGGTCACCACCAGATCGGATCCACGCACCATGTCGCCGCCAGCGAACACCTTGGGGTGACTGGTCTGGAAGGCGTACTTGCCCTGACTTGGGGCACTGACCCGGCCCCAGTCGTCGGTGAGGATACCAAACTCGCCGAACCAGGGTGCGGGGCTGGGCTGGAAGCCGAAGGCGATCAGTACCGCATCGGCTTCGAGGATGTGCTCTGAACCCTCCACCGGCTGCGGACGGCGACGGCCCTGTTCGTCCGGCTCACCGAGCTCGGTGTGGCAGCAGCGCACCCCGGTCACCTTGCCTTCGGCATCGGTTTCGATGGCCAGCGGCATGCGGTTGAACAGGAACTCCACTCCCTCCTCGCGGGCGTTAGTCACCTCACGGCGGGAACCGGGCATGTTGGCCTCATCCCGACGGTAGGCACAGCTGACCTGAGCGGCGCCCTGGCGCACGGCGGTGCGCACACAGTCCATGGCGGTGTCACCGCCCCCGAGGACCACCACCCGCTTGCCTGACAAGTCGACGAAGGGGTGCTCACAGGGGTAGTTTTCTACCTCGCTGGTGTTGGCGATCAGGTAGGGCAGGGCCTGGAATACGCCGTCGGCGTCCTCTCCGGGCAGCCTGGCCTCCATCGCCTTGTAGGTGCCCATGCCCAGATAGACGGCGTCGTACTGGTCCAGCAGATCCTGGAAGGCCAGGTCCTTGCCTATCTCCACGCCGAGGCGGAACTCGATGCCCATCCCCTCCAGCAGGGTGCGGCGGCGGCGCACCACCTCTTTCTCCAGTTTGAAGCTGGGGATGCCGAAGGTGAGCAGGCCGCCAATCTCTGGTTGACGGTCGTAGACCACCGCCTTGATGCCGTTGCGGGCCAGCACATCGGCGCAGGCCAGGCCGGCGGGACCAGCCCCGACGACGGCCACCTTTTCGTGGCGGACTTCCACTTCGGACAGGTCCGGTTTCCAGCCCATGGCGATGGCGGTGTCGGTGATGTACTTCTCCACGTTGCCGATAGTGACGGCGCCGAACTCATCGTTCAGGGTACAGGCGCCTTCACAGAGCCTGTCCTGAGGGCAGACCCGGCCGCACATCTCCGGCAGGGAGTTGGTCTGGTGGGACAGCTCCGCCGCCTCCAGGATCCGTCCCTGCTTGGCCAGCTTCAGCCAGTCGGGGATGTAGTTGTGCACGGGACACTTCCACTCGCAGTAGGGGTTACCGCAATCCAGACAGCGCTCGGACTGCTCGGCAACCTGCTGCTGCTCGAAAGGCCGGTAGATCTCGACAAACTCCTGCTTTCGGGTAGTGAGCGGAGCCTTCTCGGGGTCGTGGCGATCCACCTCAAGAAATTGAAATACGTTGCTCATGTTCACTCCTTAACTTGCCTTGACCTGCAGTTGCTGGCTCTGCTCCAGCGCCATCAATTCGCCCAGTTGGCTCGCCCTGGGTTTGACGATGCGGAACTTGGGCAGCCAGTTGGTGAAATCTTCCAGGATCTCGGCGGCACGCTCGGATCCTGTGGTCTCCAGATGCTCCTCCAGCAGGCGCTTGAGGTGCAGCTGAACCATGGGCTCGACCACGGGCAGGGCTTCCACCAGCTCCTTGTTGAGGCGTCGGTCCAGGTAGTTCTTCTGGTCGAACACGTAGGCGAAGCCGCCGGTCATGCCCGCCCCGAAGTTCACTCCGGTGCGTCCCAGAACCATCACCACACCGCCGGTCATGTATTCACAGGCGTTGTCGCCACAGCCCTCGATCACCGCGACGGCCCCGGAGTTACGCACTCCGAATCGTTCTCCTGCGGTGCCCGCGGCAAACAGCTTGCCGCCGGTGGCGCCATAGAGGCAGGTGTTGCCGATGATGGCGGACTGGTGGCTGCGGTAGGCCACGCCGGGAGGCGGGGTGATCACCAGGCGTCCGCCGGTCATCCCTTTGCCCACATAGTCGTTGGCGTCCCCGGCCAGGGTCAGGTTCATCCCCTCGACGTTCCAGACGCCGAAGCTCTGGCCGGCGGAGCCGTTGAAGCGGATATCCAGAGGCGTTTCTCGCAGCCCCTGATTGCCCCACTTGGCGGCAATGTAACCGGAGAGGGAGGCGCCGACACTGCGATCGGTGTTCTGCAGCGTCAGTTGCCAGCCGGCACTCTGACGGGCGTCTACCGCCTGTTTGGCCAGTTCCAGCAGCTGCTGGTTCTTCAGTCCCTTGTCGTCCGGGTAGTTGCGCTCGGTGCAGAACAGCTCGGTGTCGCTGCCTGCGGGCACGCTGGCCAGCACAGGGGAGAGATCCAGCTTGGCCTGACGAGGGGTCTCCCCGGGCAGCTGAGTCATCAGGTCGGTGCGGCCGATGAGCTGATTGAACTCGGTCACGCCCAGTTTGGCCATGTAGTGGCGCAGATCCTCGGCCACGAAGCGGAAGAAGTTCTCTACCTTCTCCGGGGTGCCGTTGTAGTGGTTGTTGCGCAGATCTTCACGCTGGGTGGCTACGCCGGTGGCGCAGTTGTTCAGGTGACAGATGCGCAGGTATTTACAGCCCAGGGCGATCATCGGCGCGGTACCGAAGCCGAAGCTCTCCGCGCCCAGCAGGGCCGCTTTCACCACATCCAGGCCGGTCTTCAGGCCACCGTCCACCTGCAGGCGCACCTTGTGGCGCAGGCCGTTGGCCACCAGGGCCTGCTGCACTTCCGCCAGGCCCAGCTCCCAGGGGGAGCCGGCGTAGTGGATGGAGGTCAGAGGGCTGGCGCCGGTGCCGCCGTCGTAGCCGGAGACGGTGATCATGTCGGCGTTGGCCTTGGCCACGCCACAGGCGATGGTGCCGATGCCGGGCTCGGACACCAGCTTCACCGAGACTCGGGCCTTGGGGTTAACCTGCTTGAGATCGAAGATCAGCTGAGCCAGATCCTCAATGGAGTAGATGTCATGGTGCGGCGGCGGCGAGATCAGGGTGACGCCGGGGCGCGAGTAACGCAGGGTGGCGATCTCTGTGCTCACCTTCTTACCGGGCAGCTGGCCGCCCTCACCGGGCTTGGCGCCCTGCGCCACCTTGATCTGGATGACGTCGGCGCTCATCAGGTAGGCGGCGGTGACGCCGAAGCGGCCGGAGGCCACCTGCTTGATGCGGCTGTTACCCGGGCTGTTGAAGCGGCGCGGATCCTCGCCCCCTTCGCCGGAGTTGGAGTGGCCGCCGAGGCGGTTCATGGCGATGGCCAGGGCCTCATGGGCTTCCGGAGCCAGGGCGCCGATACTCATGGCGGCGGTGTCGAAGCGCCAGAACAGCTTGTCTGCACCCTCTACCTGATCAAGGGCCATGCCCTGCTCCGGTGGGGTCAGTTTGAGCAGATCCCTCAGGGTGGCCACCGGGCGGGTGTCCACCAGCTCACAGTAGTGGTCGTAGTCTTTCTGGTTGCCACTGGCGACCGCTTTCTGCAGTGCCTGCACCACGTCCGGGTTGAAGCAGTGGTACTCACCGCCATGGACGAACTTCAGCAGGCCACCGTGGCCAAGGGGCTGGCGCGCCTTGAAGGCGGCCTGATGCAGCTGCTTCTGGTCCTGCTCCAGATCCTCGAAGTCGGAACCCTGGATGCGGGCGGTGACGCCGTGGAAACAGAGGTCGATCACCTCGCTGGAGAGGCCCACCGCCTCGAACAGGCGGCTGCAGCGGTAGCTGGCGATGGTGCTGATCCCCATCTTGGAGAGGATCTTCTGCAGGCCCTTGTCGATGCCGGCGCGATAGCCCAGCAGCAGGTCACGCAGCTCCGCTTCATCACCCTGCTGACGGGCCAGGGCGTCGATGGACTCGTAGGCCAGGTAGGGGTAGATGGCGGTGGCGCCAAAGCCAAGCAGTACGGCGAAGTGGTGGGGGTCACGGGCAGAGCCGGTCTCCACCAGGATGTTGGTGTCACAGCGCAGGTTGGTGTCCACCAGGCGCTTTTGTACCGCACCCACCGCCATGGCGGCGGGCACCAGCAGCTTGTCCTTGGACAGCTTGCGGTCGGACAGCACCACCATGGTGGCGCCGTCGCGGGCGGCGGTTTCCGCTTCGGTACACAGACGGCAGATCGCCTGCTTCAGCCCTTCGGACTCGTCGTAGTTCAGGCTCAGGCTGACCGAGCGATAGTGCTCATTGTCCAGGGCCATCAGCTGGGCAAAGTCGGAGTAGAGCAGTACCGGCGAGTCGAAGATCACCCGGTTGGCGTGACCCGTGGTCTCGTTGAACAGGTTCTGTTCCTTGCCGATGCAGGTGGCCAGGCTCATCACGTGCTTCTCACGCAGCGGGTCGATGGCCGGGTTGGTCACCTGGGCAAACTGCTGACGGAAGTAGTCGCAGATGTGGCGCTCCTGCTTGGAGAGCACGGCGATGGGGGTGTCGTCTCCCATGGAGCCGATCGCTTCCTGAGCACCGGAAGCCAGAGGCCAGAGAATCTCCAGCAGCTCTTCACGGGTCAGGTTGAACGCCTTCTGATACTGAGTCAGCTCGGCATTGGAGAGGTCGCCGCACCCTAGGGCGCTGGCGTCCAGCTGCTGAGGCGGGATCAGTCGTTTGGAGTTGATGCGCATCCACTCGGCATAGGGGTGGCGCTGCTTGAGATCCTCATCGATCTCGAACGAGCGCATCAGGCTGCCGGTGAAGGTGTCCAGCACCAGCAGTTCGCCCGGGCCGACCCGGCCCTTCTCTACCACCTCATCGGGCTGGTAGTCCCAGATCCCCACTTCGGAGGCCAGGGTGAGGATGCGATCCTTGGTGATCACATAGCGGGAGGGGCGCAGACCGTTGCGGTCAACGGCACAGGCGGCGTGGCGACCGTTGGTCAGTACCACTCCGGCGGGGCCGTCCCAGGGTTCCATGTGCATGGAGTTGAAGTCGTAGAACGCCTTGAGCTCCTCATCCATCTCCGGATTGGACTGCCAGGCGGGCGGGATCAGCAGACGCATGGCGCGTTTGATGTCCATGCCTCCGGCCAGCAGCAGCTCCAGCATGTTGTCCAGGCTGGAGGAGTCGGAGCCGGTCTCATTGACGAAGGGGGCCGCGTCTTTCAGATCCGGTAACAGTGGCGAATTAAACTTGTACGCCCGGGCGCGGGCCCACTGGCGGTTACCGGCAATGGTGTTGATCTCACCATTGTGGGCCAGGTAGCGGAAGGGCTGGGCCAGGGGCCACCTGGGCTGAGTGTTGGTGGAGAAACGCTGGTGGAACAGGCAGACGGCACTTTCCATCCGCAGGTCCGCCAGATCCGGGAACACATTGGGCAGATCCGCAGGCAGCATCAGCCCCTTATAGACCACCACCTGACCTGAGAGGCTGGCTACGTAGAAATCCGGATCGTCCTGAAGCTGCTTCTCAATGCGGCGGCGGGCCATGTAGAGGCGTCGCTCCAGGTCCCGGGCGCGCCAGCCTGCGGGGGCATTGATGAAGATCTGGGCGAAGGCGGGCACACAGGACGCGGCGATGCTGCCCAGGACAGATTCGTTGACCGGCACCTCACGCCAGCCAAGGACTGACAGGGTCTCTCTGCCCAGCTCCTGCTCAATCAGGGTGCGGGCGTGCTGGGCCCGAACCGGATCCTTGCTCATCATCAGCATGCCTACGGCATACTTGTTGGACAGGCGCCAGCCCTGCTCCTGGGCAAGGTGGCGGAAGAAGCCATCCGGTTTCTTCATCAGCAGTCCGCAGCCGTCGCCGGTCTTACCGTCGGCGCCCACGGCGCCACGGTGTTTCAGGCGATCCAGAGCCTGGATTGCGGTACGGACAATACGGTGACTGGGCTCGCCATCCATGTGGGCAATGAGCCCGAAACCACAATTTTCACGCTCAAAATCAGGCTGGTACAACGACATTCCCTCTCCTCCGCGTCGTGCAAAACTGACTACTACTAACACATAATTATGCAGGTGAACGATTCAAAGTACCTAGGCTGGGTACAAAGGTCAAACGATGCACCATTCTGGTAAGTTGGGCGAGAATGGAAGCATTCACAACCCATATCATCGTCTTATGACCGGTTTACAGAGCAAACATTCTGCTATTTAGGTCAATAAACTGTGCGCTGGCGCAGAAACTCCTTCCCCTAACAGATCCAGATCCCGTTAACCAGCTCAAATGTGGAGACAGATCACGCTGGCGATTGGAAGTCACCTGGAAACAAAGCTGAATAATCATTCGAATTATTGTGCAAAGCTGTGATCCGGATCCTGCGCTGGGCTCGTCCCCATTAGGTACAATGCCCCGTTTTCCCACTTTTGGAGCAGTCATGGGGCTGGATCAGTACGTTCACACTCTGGGTAATCATATGAAGGCCCGCTATGGTCAGAAGATCCATAAGCTGACCATCGATGCTAGTTTCACCTGCCCCAACCGGGACGGCACCCTGGGCCGTGGCGGCTGCACCTTCTGCAATGTGACCTCATTCAGCGCCGAGGCGGGACAGGGCAAGAGTGTGGCGCTGCAACTGGCCGAGGGTAAGGCCCGTCGCGGCGACGCCAAGCGCTACATGGCCTACTTCCAGGCCTATACCTCTACTTATGATGAGTATCAGGTGCTTAAGCGTCGATACGAGGAGGCGCTGGCGGTGTCCGATATCGTTGGCCTCTGTGTCGGGACCCGGCCCGATTGCGTGCCGGACTCGGTGCTGGAGCTGTTGGCCCAGTACCGGGAGCAGGGGATGGAGTTGTGGCTGGAGCTGGGGCTTCAATCCGCCCACGACGATACCCTGAAGCGGATCAACCGGGGACACGGGTTTGATGCCTACCGGGATACGGTGGCGCGGGCCCGGGCCATGGGTCTGCAGGTGTGTACCCACCTTATTATGGGCCTGCCCGGCGAAGGGCCCCAGCATGCCTTCGAGACTCTGGACCGTGTGCTGGAGCTGGGAGTGGATGGACTCAAGCTTCACCCGCTGCACGTGGTGCAGAACAGCACCATGGCCAAGCAGTATGCCGCGGGTCGTCTGCCTTTGATGGACGCCGACACCTACATGGATACCGCCGCCGAGATGATTCGCCGCACCCCGCAATCGGTGGTGTTTCACCGGATCAGTGCCTATGCCCGGCCGCCGGAACTGGTTGCCCCCCAATGGTGCGGGGACAAGTGGCTGGCCCTTAACGGTATCCTGGATCGCCTCAAGCGGGACGGGGGCCAGGGCAGCGCCCTCTGACCGATGTAAAAAAGGCCGCGATTGCGGCCTTTTCTCTTTCGGGCATCAGTCTTAGGGCTGATAACCGTTTTCGACACCCTTGCAGGTGACTGAGACGGCATCGTGGGCGTGCAGACTCTCCAGGTGATTGACGCGCAGCCAGAAATCCTGGAACCGCTGCTCTTCATTGAGGGCGGTCTTCAGACGGCGGGCGGCATCTTCCACAAACATCAGGTTCTGACCGTTGAGGCGGGCGAACTCCTGCTCATCTTCCCGTTTGACTGCGGCCTGAACCGGGGTGGCCAGGGCGCCTTCGATGCGATCCACCAGGTTGACCAGAGGCAGTGCCTCCAGCTTCTCATCCAGCTTGACCCACACCTGAGCCAGGCTGCGCTGGCTGTGAGGGGTGGCCACCACGCCCTGGGTGGTACCCAGCCACTGGTGCACCTCCTCGGCGGTAAGGCTTTGCTGGTCGGCAAACTGGTTGTTGAACGCTTCCTGGATCAACTGACGGGCCAGGGCGGCGGAGCAGGGGCAGGTGGAGGAGTAGGCGACTTCGACGCTCATCTCCAGTGACAGCTTGCCTTGATTCAGGCTGCCCACCAGGGTCACCGGGTAGGCGCGCCAGCCGCTGTTTTCAGACAGCAGAGAGTTGCGACGCAGATGGTAGTCGAAGCTGATCTTCACCTTGGCTCGGTCTGACAGTGCCTCGTGGGAGGAGATGAAATCGTCCAGCAGAGACTTGAGGCTGGCAAGGGTCAGCTCACCGTTGAGAGACAACTGGTCCAGGGCCAGATAGAGGCGCGACATGTGAATCCCCTTGGCCTGGGGATTGGGCAGGTTTACAAAGGCCTCCACCTTTGCGGACACTGAGCAGGACTGGCCATCATCAGCCTTTACCGTCAGTGGAAGTTCGATGTTGCTCATGCCCACCCAATCCAGGGTGCCGCCCACCTGGGCTTTGGCACTGCTCGCTACATCGGGCATTGTTGTCGCCATGGACACAGACTCCGTCAATTATCTAACCCTCAAACTGCTTAAGGGCGGGATTGTAACATGGGGTGCGGCGTTCGCCGCGAAAAACTTTGGTGTACCGCTCGATTGCATCAAGCGGCTTTTTCGACCAAAACCGCCCGGCAGGGCCGGGCGGTCAGAGGGGCAAATCCCTTTCTAGGCAGGCAATTTACCGCAGTGACCCCAGGGATCTCAACCATGGGCTTTGTGGGGCTTTGGCCAGGGCCGTCAGGGCCTCACTGGCCTCGGTACGATCCGTGAAGCTGCCCCACAGCACCTGATACCACCCGTTACTGAAGTGTATGTGGGCATCGCTGCCCAGATTCAAGTCCTGCACCACCTGTCGGGCACTGGCTTCCTGGCGGGTTGCAGCGATCTGCCAGGTCAGGTTGCCTTGGGGCTGCCCTGCCACCCAGTCTGCTTGGTCGTCCAGGGGTTCCATGCCGCTGGCCTGCAGCAGCTGATGCTGAGCCTGCAGTTCTGATACGGAGCGGACCAGAGGCAGATCATTGGCAAAGTCCTTGGGGATATCTCTTAGCCCGTACTGAGCCGAACGCTCGGTGGGAAAGCGGCCGCTGAGCAGCAGATACATGGGTTTGCCGTTACGCAGTACCGTCAGTTGGCTCAGCGACAACGAGGGGTGGCGTTTCTTGAGGCTGGTGAGATCCCAGGAGCGGCGGCTGGCGGCCAGCTGCAGAGTATACTCCTTGGGGTCCATGGCCATTACGCCACTGGGCCGGGGTTTGGGCACCTGTGCCTTGGGAGTGGGGGCCTGGGGCTGAACCGGCGCCTGGCCCAAACGCTTCATCAGGGCGGCCTGCTCAACATACCCCACCTTGATGTCCTGGCGCTGGTGATCCAGGGGCTTGCCGGAGATCGCCACCGGGTAGAGGGGCTCCTCCATCAGCACACCCTGGGCATCCAGGATCGTCGGGTCCGGCTGAAGCAGATAGTAGCCTGGCTTAATGTCGTCGAAGCGGTATTCGCCCCTGGGACCGGTAACCAGGGTGGCCAGGGGCTGGCGATGGAGGTCCTTGAGTACCAGGGGAATGCCGGAGAGCCCTTTGTTGCTGTTGCCCCGCAATACCCGGCCTTCGAGATCGGTCAGTCGCACCAGGGGCAGATCCAGGGCCACCAGCTTGCCGGTGACCGGCATCGCCTGAGCCGGACCATCCCTGAGCACCAGATCTGACGGCATAAACTCAGGCTCCACACTGATGCGGTATAGCTGATTGGAGGGAACCTGGGTCAATTTCACCAGGCCGGTATCATCACTGGGGGAGTGGGGCAGGCCTGGCGCCGTCAACAGAGGCAGGCCTGCCAGGGGGCGGTCGCTGGGGTCGAAGCGTCCATTGTTGTTGATGTCCTCGAACACCCGCACCTGGATGTCGGACAGCTGAGGCCGGTAGTCCACCCCTTTCAGGCGTCCATCCTGATAGTTGAGGGCGACGGCGCTGGTGGCCAGCACCTGCCAGTCACCTCGGGTGTTCACCTCTCCTTCCAGGCCCACAGTCAGCCATTGCCAGGTGAGGGAGAAGCGGTGACCCAGGCCGAAACGACTCTTGCTGTCCAGAGGATCCCGGTAGTAGAGCTGGGTCTGGTTGTTGACGCCGCGCCAGGGACGCCAGCGCATGGTGGTCAGTACCTCCCCGATCCCTTCGCCGGTCTGATAATTCAGATGGCCGCTGAGGTTCCAGTCCCGCATCGGCGTGTCAAACAGCAGTTGTCCGGACAGGCGGCGCGACACGTCATCGAAGCTGGTGTCATAGGCCATATAATGGGTCAGGTTGAGCCCCGCGACCTGGGTACTGAGGCGGTTATTGAACAGGAAGCCGCTGCCCAGCTCCGTGTCCCTGAAGGCGGTGCCGAACTGGTATTGCAGGCCACCGGCCTGGGGCAGGGCCCCTTCGATCTCAAACCGGGTCGCCCGGCGGACCTCCACCAGTTCACCGGGATTGTTGCGACTGGATTGAAACTCACCGAAATCGTTGTGGGTCAGCCTCAGGCTGTGATCTGTGCCAAGCAGGGTCTGCCAGCCCAGGGCGAAGGCACTGTCGCCTTCCGCCTCCATGGCGGCTTCGGCAAACCAGGTGCTGTCGGCGAAGAAGCCGGTGGCCCGGGTGCTGAAGTAGTCCCGATTCTCTATGACGCCGTTCTCGCGAACACTCTGTTGGCTGTACCCCACTCCCAGGGTGAGGTTGTCGGTGAGGCCATAATCCACTCTGGCGTCATAGGCTCGCCGCAGTCCCAGGCTGGCCAGCTCGCTGTCGCTCTTGTGGGTGAACAGGTTGCTGGTCTGGTCTATATAGAAGCCGGAGTAGCTTACTTGGCCGGCCGCCAGGGTGGCACCGCCACTGTGAACCGTGCGTCGCCTCACCAGGTATTCGCCATTGGGACCGAACAGGTGCAGCTCGAACAGGTTGGATCCCTCCACCAGGGGCAGGTTGGTGAACTGGTAGTGGTTGTCCTGATCTGCGGTGGTGACCCGCATCAGGGCGCCATTTCGGTAGAGGTTGACCGACCAGCCTTCGGGGGCGTTGCCCTCGATGACGGTTCGGCCGAACCTGGCCTGGTCGCGCTGCTGGGCGTTGCCAAACACCACCCCCTGGCCCTCTATCTGGCCGTGGATCAGGTTGTCTCCAAAGTAGCGCACATCCCCGACCTGATAGCCGCCCAACTGAAAGGGCATCCACCCGTTCAGATCCCCCAGATCCCGGGAGACCCGCAGACGGAAGCGTTCATCCTCTCCCTGGGTACGGCCGGCGCTGAACTCATAGGAGTGCATGGCCAGGTCACCCTGGGCAAGCAGGTTGAACATGTAGTCTTCGGTGACATAATCTTCACCGGCCAGGTCAGCCTCTCCCTGCAGGTAGACCAGGGGCGGCGTGTAGATCTGGTAGTCGTGGGGGTGCTGAGGATCGAAACTGGTCTGGGTCAGGTCTTTCTGCTCATTGGGGTCGGCGGTGACCTGATTCAGGGTGATCGCCTGATCCACCGCAGGCATGGGGATCACCCCGGATGCGTTGATGGTCTGACGCAGGTTCTGAATGTTGAGGGTCAGAGGCAGCAGTTGCTGAATGAACTCCGGCGTCAGGTAGATATCCAGGTTGTCCCGCCCCCAGATCATCTCTGGGTCCACGGTGATCTGTTTGAGTCCCCGCCTGGCTTTGTCCTGATTGAGGTCCAACATCAGGTTGGCGTTCTCCCCCTGGATCCAGCCCGAGGCCGTCAGCGCCTGGGGATCCACCTTGACGTCGATGCCCAGTGATGCGGCCAGCCCCTGCAGGGGCAACAGCAGCTCTCCTCTGTAGAGGTAGACCGGAAGCTGATCGGTCAGCTGCACCCCTCTGGCGTGCAGGGTGAAGGGCCGAAGATTCTGATTGGGAAGGTCTATCTCTTGGGTGAAGGCGCCAACGCTGTAACAACTCAGCAACCCTGACAGGAATAGGCTAACAACTCGCATCAAACCAACTACGTTCGGTATATAACTGCCGGCGATGATAGCACCATTCATTCAGATTCATGGGTGTAAAACCAATAATTTACAATGGTGAAATTGTCCCTCTGTGATAACCTGTTTCCCTTAGGATGTGATGAGTTAGATGGAGTGTACGCATGACGGACGCAAGTACCGCTTCGCTGGATCTGCAGACCCTGGATGCCTATTGTGCTGCCATTGGCGCGGCGACCCTGCTAAAGAGTGTGGTGGTGTTTGAGCAGATGGCGCCCGAGTATCTGCAAACCATGGCCGCCGCCATGCAGAGCAAGGACAAGCCTCTGTTATGCAGCGAAGCCCATAAATTGAAGGGAGCCGCAGGCTCCGTGGGCCTGAAACGGATTCAGGAGTTGTCTCAGCAACTCCAGTGTGGCGATCTGCCTCAGTGGCAGGAGGGTCATGAGCAGTGGTATCAGCAGATTGAGCGACACCTGGAAGAGGATGTGGCCAGCCTCAAGCAGTACCTGAGCCAACGCAGTTAATCTGAGACACAAAAAAAGCCGCTGGAAAGCGGCTTTTTTTATGGCTGGGCCTTACTGGTTTTCCAGCTGGCCACAGAAGCGGTAACCTTCGCCGTGAATGGTGGCGATGATCTCCGGAGTCTCCGGGTGGCTCTCGAAGTGCTTGCGGATTCGACGGATGGTCACATCCACGGTGCGGTCGTGGGGCTTGAGCTCACGGCCGGTCATCTTCATCAGCAGGTCCGCACGGGAGAGGATCTTGCCTGGGTTCTCAACGAAGTGCAGCATGGCACGGAACTCACTGCGAGGCAGCTTGAAGGGTTCGCCACTGGGGCTGACCAGAGAACGGCTGTTGATCTCCAGGGACCAGCCATTGAACAGGTAGTGCTCCACCTGAGGCTTCTCTTCCGGTGCCTTGCTGGAACTGACGATGCGGTTCAGCAGGTTGCGGGCACGGATGGTCAGCTCCCGAGGGTTGAACGGCTTGGTGATGTAGTCATCGGCACCGATCTCCAGGCCGAGAATCTTATCAACTTCGTTGTCACGACCGGTGAGGAACATCAGGGCGATGTTGTTGTTCTCGCGCAGTTCGCGAGCCAGCAGCAGGCCGTTTTTACCCGGCAGGTTGATGTCCATGATCACCAGGTTAACCTTGTGCGCCTTGAGCACGTCGTGCATCTCGTCGCCATCTACGGCCTCGGATACCAGGTATCCTTCTGCTTCAAAAATACTTTTCAGTGTGTTTCGAGTGACGGCTTCGTCCTCGACAATCAAGATATGTGGATTTTGCATGATCAGCTACCTAAAGCCCATTTTAAACCAACCGTCCTGAACGGAGTCACTCTCCATTCGGGACAAGAATGCCTATGCAAATTCCTTTTCGGCGTGTAATAGCCCGATGCGCCAGCATTGGGGGAGCAGGACGAATTGGGATTCGCTCTGTTCATTTGAAGTTCCCAAAATACCGTATTTTGGCTCAAATGTTATCCGCAAATGTTAACAGAATCCGATTTCTGCCGACCGTGTCACATTTTGTGAAACTCACGGATGATTTTTGTTTCGGTCTGTCAGACCGAACGCCTAAAGGTGTCTGTAATGATAGACGAATTACAGTATTGTGCCCCGGCGGTAACGGCCCGGTGGCGGGGTGGGCCCGTTAAAACTGTGACCCGGCTTCCCGTAACGGGAGCTTAAGGGGTACATTACTTACTCAATCGTTTGACATTAAAACTGCATTAAGGTTTAGTGTCTGCAACCCTTTAGGTTTAGTTTTAACCAGACTCCCTGTCTGCAAGCTGAACCCAGGGCCAGAAGAGGTGCACTGCCCAGGCAGTTCCGGAGAGAGGGTCGGTCCTCTAAGACACGGAATCAGGGGGAGCAGTGCCGAGAGGGGGCCGGCGGCCGATCGCCACCCCTTCGGTCGATGGGGCTGAATCCCCATGACTGTCACCGTAAGATGTGGTGGAGAGCTTCTGGTCGCTTACGCCGTACCCTGCGTGTTGTCGATCCAGACTCTTCGAACAGTGATACAGGTTCGAAGTCATGAATAATCCTATACCTACCTTAACCGTCGCCAAGTTCGGCGGAACCTCAGTGGCCGACCTGACGGCGCTGAACCATTGTGCCGACATCATTCAGTCGGATCCTTCTGTTCGCCTGGTGGTGGTCAGTGCCGCCGCCGGCGTGACCAATCGCCTGGTGGAGCTGGCCTCCGGCAATCTGGACGAGTCCCGCCGACAGCTGTTGCTGAGAGAGGTGGCGGCCATCGAGTACGCCATGCTCGATCGTCTGGAGAATCCCGCCACCATTGCCGCCGAGCTCGATGGCTACCTGACCGAGATGGACCGGCTCTCCAAGGCCCTGAGTGACCAGCCCGGCTGCGCCGAGTCCATGGATAGGCTGCTCTCCATGGGGGAGCGCTGCTCCTCGCTGATGATGACCCAACTGCTCAGTCAGCGTGGGGTGGCTGCCCGCAACTTCGATGCCTGCCAGGTGATGCGCACCGATGACCACTTTGGCCGTGCCACACCGGAGATCGGCGCCATTGGCCGGCTGGCCGCAGAGAAGCTGGCGCCCTTGCTGGCGTCCCAGGTGGTGGTGACCCAGGGGTTCATCGGCAGCGACAGTGCCGGACGGGTGACCACCCTGGGACGGGGTGGATCGGACTTCAGCGCCGCCCTGATGGCGGAAGGGCTGGGGGCACAGACCCTGGCGATCTGGACCGATGTGGACGGCATCTACAGTTGTGACCCCAGAGTGGTGTCGGACGCCCGCCCCATCGAGGAGCTGAGTTTTAATGAGGCGGCAGAGATGGCCACCTTTGGCTCCAAGGTTCTGCACCCGGCCACCATACTGCCGGCGGTGCGCAGCGGCACCTCCGTGTTTGTCGGTTCCACCCGGGCGCCGGAGAACGGCGGTACCTGGATTCGCAATCGCTGCGACAGTAAGCCGGTGTTTCGCGCCCTGAGTCTGCGGCGTCAGCAAACCCTGCTGACCTGCCACAGCCTGAATATGCTCCATGCCCAGGGCTTCCTGGCGGAGCTGTTTGCCATCCTCGCCCGTCACCGCATCTCAGTGGATCTGATCACCACCTCCGAGGTGTCGGTAGCCCTGACTCTGGATCAGACCGGCTCGGATTCCAGCGGTCGTGCACTGATCTCCGACGCCCTGCTGGAGGAGCTCTCTCCCCTGTGTCGGGTGGAGGTGGAGCAGGATCTGGCCCTGGTGGCGGTGATCGGCAATCACATCGCCCATACCGCAGGCATCGGTCTCAAGGTGCTGGAGGCGATGTCAGGCAGCAATGTGCGGATGATTTGCCAGGGCGCCAGTGCCCATAATCTCTGCTTCCTGGTGAAGGGGGAGGAGGGGGAGGCCGTGGTCAGGCGGCTGCACCGGAGTCTGTTGCCAGCCTAAGCGGCAAGCCGGTATGAGGGACAAAAAAAGGGGAGCCAGACGGCTCCCCTTTTCAGTTCAGGTTTGGCTTAGGCCAGCTTACGGCGACGCAGCAGCGCCAGGCCGGAGAGGGCCAGGGCCAGGAAGCCGAAGCTGGAGGAGTCGCTGTCTCCGCCCTGAGCTTTGGTCATGGTGATCACCACTTCGCCCTTGTTGCTTTCAAGCTCACCGTCGCTGGCGACCACGCTGAAGGTGGCTTGCTTGCCGGCGCCGTCGGCGGGCAGGGTGAACTGGACGCGGCCACCGTTGGTGCTGAAGGAGACGGCGTCACCACCGGTCTGTTCAACGCTCCAGCTGAGGCTGTCTCCGTCCACGTCGCTGCTGATGCTGCTCAGTTCCAGGAACAGGTTGGTGCGGGCGGCACCGGAGAGCTCGGTGGTTTCGGCAACCACGGGGGCATCGTTTACCGCGGCAACGTTCAGCATCACCTTGGCTTCACCCGCAGGCAGGTCACCATCGGTCAGGGTGTAGCTGAAGCTGTCACTGCCGTTGAAGTCCTTGTTGGGGGTGTAGGTGAAGGTGCCGTCGTCCGCCAGGGTCAGGGTGCCGTTGGCTGGCTCAGACTTGATGGCTGGCGTCAGGTCACCGGTGCTCTCAACGCTGAACTGGCGTACGGCCATCTGCTCAATGCCACCGGCAGCGGCGGTCAGCTCAACCACCTTGGTGGCGCTGTCGCTGTCGTTGTCGGTCACGGTGAACTCCATGGCGGCGTCTTCGGTGACGGCGATGCTGTCATCGGCCGCGGCGCCAGTCTCATCCAGCATCAGGTCGAAGCTGAAATCGATGTTGCCACCGGCCAGGCCGGATACACCGTACAGATCGTCGGCTGCAGGGGTGGTGCCAGCACCATCGAAGTGCAGGTTCACACCGGCAGAAGCGTTGCTGTTCTCGGCGCCGATGGTCAGATCCGCAGGCAGGCTGTCCACCTTGAGGTACTGATACAGAACCGCTTCGTCTTCGGTCAGGCTGATCCACACCTGGAAGGTGTAGCTGTTGTCGGAGCTGTCGCCGTACACCTTGGCGTCGGCCCACTCAACCACCAGCCAGTCGGGGCCGGAGGCACCAACGATGCTCCAGTAGACGTTACCGCCACCGGCGGTGTCGGCATCGCCACCCTTAAGATCCAGATCGGTCCAGAAGGGCGCCAGGATGTTGTTCGGTTGGTTGGCGTCGGGCAACTGGCGGTTCAGCCAGGTGCCTGAGGTGTTGCCACCGCCTACCAGCACGATGCCGTTGGTGGACACGGTCACATAGTCGTACTCCTGACCCAGGTACTTGAACTTCAGGTCAGCGACCGACAGATCCAGGTTGAAGGCGGACTCGTCACAGCTGCCGGAACAGGCGGCCGGGCGGCCTGCGGCGCTGGGGCTGTAGGCCAGGCCGCCGTCGATCTTATTGATCAGCACCTGAGGCTTGCCCAGGTTACCGGCCCAGGTGATGGTGCCGTTGTCTTCGTCCACGTTGTAGCTGGTGGTGGCGGCGCGGGCGCCGTCCAGCTTGGCGGAATCTTCCACCATAGAGGTGCCCTGAGGCAGCTTGGCGGTGATGGTTACCAGCTGGTCTTCACTGAAGTCGGCGTTTTCGAAGTGGGTATCGATGCTCACCGACTGATCCGAGGTGGTGCCTTCGGCGGTCACCGCAATGTTGCTGCCGGTGGCGTCCATGTTCTGGATCACCAGAGGCAGGTGGGCCTGATCGTCGTTGATGCGTACTTGGCCAAACAGCCAGTCGCCCTGCTGGGCCAGGCTGCCGTCGACGGTGAAGCCAATCTTGGCACTGCCACCTCCGGCCAGGGTGATGGCGTCTACGTCGAAGTCGATGTCGGCGCCGCTCAGAGAGCCACTGAGGTAGTAGGTCTTCTCGTCGCTGCCCGCATCGCGCTTGTCATAGATGTGAAACTCAAACTCACACTCCTTCACACAGGCGGCGTCCACCAGAGAGGGTTTGGAGAAGGTGATCTCGGCCTGGATGGCATCGGCTACTTCCAGACGACCGGCACCGGCGTCGAAGGCGTCAGCGGTGGTCACGGCATCATCTTTGCGCAGGCCGGAATCCTTGGTGGAGGAGGTCAGGGCGGTCTTGATGTCTACTGCGGACCAGTCCGGGTGAGCCTGTTTCATCAGGGCGGCGGCGCCGGCCACATGGGGGCTGGCCATGGAGGTACCACTGATGGCGGCGAAGGTGGCACCGTCGCTGCCCGGATCATCAGGAGACCAGGCGGAGAGGATGTCGGTGCCCGGGGCAGCCAGATCCGGCTTGAGGATGCTGGAGTCGCCGTTGGGGCCTCGGGATGAGGTGCCGGACTGGATGTCGGCGTAGTCGGGGTTAACCAGAGCCTGGGTGGCCTGGCCAACGGTCAGGTTGATGGCGCTGTCGCCGGCGCCTTCGATGGCGGCGACCACGGCGGTGCCGTCGGCCTGATCAATCATCACCGCGGGGATGGTGCCATCGTCCATGGACATGGTGATGGGCTGTCCGGCGCGGTTGTTGTAGACCACAAGGCCAATGGCGCCGGCTTCGGCTGCGTTGTTGGCCTTGTCGCTGAAGGCGCAACTGCCGCGGCTGATGACGGCGATGGAGTCTTTGAATGCGTCGGCTTCGAAGGGCGCGCACCCTTCGAAGTTGTCTGCGTCTACATGGAGCGCGGCCTTGGCGGGACCGGTCAGGTCACCGTCCAGATCTGCCAGGCGAGCCTCGCCGGTGCCTTCTACGGAAACCGCATCGCTGACGGAGCCAATGGATACCGGCTTGGCGAAGAAGCGGCCGTGGGTAAAGTTGGCCACGGACAGGCCGGACTCGATGCAGGAGGGGCAGCCGATGGACTGAGCGCCCTGGGTGCCGCTGTTACCCGCTGAGGTGGAGACCAGGATGCCGGCGGCTTCCGCGGCTTCAAACGCTTCCACGTAGGGGCTGAAGGCCGGGTTGGAGCCGGCACCGCCGCCCCAGGAGTTGTTGATGACGTCGGCGCCATCTTTCACGGCCATCTCCAGGGCTTCCAGCAACATGATGTTGGAACCCGAACCGCCGTGGATGTCATCGGCGGGGGCAAACAGCGCCTTGTATACCATCAGGTAGGCGCCTGGGGCCACACCGGAGATCTCGGTGTCGACACCGGAATAGGTGGCGCTGATGACGTTACCCACTGCGGTACCCGCAACGTGGGTGCCGTGGCCGCCATAGCCCAGAGGGCTCATGTGCTCGTCGGGAGCCACATCGAAAGTGGGGGTGGAATAGCGGGCAACAATCAGTTTGTTGTTGCAGAAATCCTCGGCGGTGGCGCAGTAGTCGTCCTCGGGACGGTCCCACTCCAGCTCATCGAAGTTGGCGCCGGAGAACATCGGGTGTTCCGGGCGGATACCGGAGTCGATGATGGCGACCTTGATTCCCTTACCGGCTTCGGATACGCCGCCCATCAGTTCCCAGGCTTGTGGGGCATGGATCAGGGCGCGGGAGGTATCCATCTGGGTGGTGTAGATGGCGTGGTCATAGACGGCCGCCACTCCGGGCATCGCCAGCAGCTTTTCCTTGGTCAGGCCCTGACCGGAGACACTGACGCCGTTGAACAGGGTATCAAACTGACGCTCTACCTTGGCGCCCATGCTGGCGGCCTGCTGAGCAAAGCTTTGACGCTTCTGCTTCAGGTAGCTGGCGTAGTCCTGCACCTTGGGGCTGGACAGGTTCAGCTTGTTGCGCTTGTCGCGGATGGAGTCGGTGGCGACGAAACCGGCCACGCCGCCTGAGTAGGTGGCGATGGGGGCATCGGTCAATTTTACCAGGAAGCGGGGCTGCTGTTCCTGGTTGTAGTTGCGTTGTGCTGGTGCATAAAAATTCTCAATCGGAGCTTCGAGAGCAATCCCTTGATCTCTTAAGTCCGAGGCGAGAGCTGACCCTGAGGCCAGCAGGGCGCCCACTGCGATCGCAATACGAGTTTTCATTCTTGTTGATTCCCTGATTTTATTAGAGTTGGCTACTTAACTTCCTAAAGCCTTTCGTCTTTTTTGACGAATCCTACTTTCTATCAGGAGTCACTGGTGATTGCGAACGACCTCGTCAGAGAAATCTGCTGCGATTTCTTTCTGGATTAGAATGTTAGTGTTGTGTTTATGGGGTTATCTGGCGGTGAATGGGCTGCTGAAGGGAAAGCAGAGTCTCAGTTGACTGAATTTGCTCAATGCTTTGAATTTTATGCACTAATAGCTCGTGGAGTGCGTCAATGTTGTGGGTCAGGATCTTGGTGAAGATGCTGTAGTGACCCGTGGTGTAGTAGGCTTCCACCACCTGGGGCAGGGCCAGCAATTTCTCCAATACCGCCGGATAATCCCCCGCGGCTTTGAGGTTGATGCCGATAAAGCAGCATACCTGATACCCCAACTTCTTAGGGTCCACCATCACCTGGGCGGAGGTGATGATCCCCGCCTGCTTCATCTTCTCGACCCGCACATGCACGGTTCCCGGACTGACGCCATTGCGCTTGGCCAGTTCCGCATAGGGGGTACGGGCATCCTCTTGCAGGGCACACAGGATGGATCTGTCCAGATTATCGATTCGATACTCTTCGTTCATTTTTTTGCCTCTGAATTAGCGAATTCTCAATATATCCGCAATTAATTGATGAATCAAAGTGCGATCAAGTTTATTTGTTGTTGAATATTGAATTATTGGGCGGGTCTGGTGAAAAATCCTCTCCCAGATAAGCCAGAGATTGAGGATCGGACAATGAAACACAGCTACATCCAGACCCAGCAACAGATCGCCTTTGTCAAAGAGACCTTTGGTCAGCAGCTGAGTCGTCGCCTCAATCTGCTGGAGGTGCAGGCGCCCCTGTTGTCCGAAGTGGGCAGCGGTCTGCAGGATGGACTGTCCGGCCATGAAAAAGCGGTACAGGTTCAGGTGAAAGCAATGCCGGAGCGCGGCTTTGAAGTGGTGCACTCCCTGGCAAAATGGAAGCGTGCCACCCTGGGGCGCTATGGTTTCGGCGCCGGCGAAGGGGTGGTGGCCCAGATGAAGGCGCTGCGCCCCGATGAAGACAGCCTGGGACCCAAGCATTCGGTCTATGTGGATCAGTGGGACTGGGAGCAAGTGCTGGGGGGCGGGGAGCGCACCCTCGAGGGGTTGGCCGTGCGGGTGGAAGCGATCTACCAGGCGTTGCGCGACACCGAGGCAGCGGTGGCCGCGCGCTTCGGTTTGCCCGTCATCCTGCCTGAAACCATCAGCTTTGTTCACGCCGAAGCGCTGCGCAGCCGTTACCCGGATCTCTGTGCCAAGGATCGGGAGAAGCAGATCTGTCGTGAGAAGGGGGCGGTGTTTTTGATCGGCATTGGCGCCGAGCTGGGCGATGGTCAGGCCCATGACTGCCGTGCCCCGGATTACGATGACTGGAGCAGCGAGTCCGAATTGGGCAAGGGCCTCAACGGCGACATCCTGGTGTGGAACCCGGTGCTGGAGGACGCCTTCGAACTCTCCTCCATGGGGATCCGGGTGGATGCCGAAGCCCTGGCCAGGCAGATGCAGCTGGCGGATAAGGCTCAGGAGCTGCAGCAGCCCTGGCACCAGGCTCTGCTGGCGGGTGAACTGCCTCAGACCATAGGCGGCGGCATCGGCCAGTCGCGGCTGACCATGTTCCTGCTGGGGATGAGTCACATCGGTCAGGTGCAGTGCGGTGTGTGGCAGGAGGCCTGCCCCAGCCGTCTGTAACCTTCGGTAGACAAAGCAAAAGGGGCCATGATGGCCCCTTTTTTTGTCTGGGCTCAGTCGAAGGGCAGGGGGGCCTCGAACGTCATGGTGGTCTTGCTGTAGGGGTGACTGATGACCAGGCGGCTGGCGTGCAGTTGCAGCCGCTCTGCGGCCTGCAGGGCATCGCCCTCTGCGTAGAAGCGATCGCCACAGATGGGGTGACCCAGGGCCAGCATATGCACCCTGAGCTGATGAGAGCGGCCGGTAATGGGGGTCAGCTCCACCAGGGCGCTGTTATCTCCCTGCTCGACCACCTTGTACAAAGTCTGGGAGGCTTTGCCCTGTTGATGACACACCATCTGTTTCGGGCGGTTGGGCCAGTCGCAGATCAGCGGCAGATCCACCTCTCCCTGGGCGGGCGGAGTGCCCCACACCCGGGCGTGGTAGGTTTTGCTGGTCTCCCTGTCGCGGAACTGGCGCTTCAGCTCCCGCTCGGACTCTTTGTTGAGGGCAAACACCATGACACCCGAGGTATCCATGTCCAGGCGGTGTACCACCTGAGCGTCCGGGTGTTGGCTCAGCACCCGGGCATAGCTGGAGTCATGGTGAGCCGGATCCCGGCCCGGCACCGAAAGCAGGCCGCTGGGCTTATCCACCACCAGGATGTCTCTGTCCTGATGAAGGATGACCAGAAAGGGGTCTGTGGGCGGGTGATAAGCCATGGGTGTCATACTGCTGCTCTCATACTGCTGTTATTAGGCCGCGGTGTCCGGGCGCTCACCTTACTGCCAGTTTGGCAGTGATGCAAGCCCATAAAAAAAGGGCCCCGAGGGACCCTTGAACTTAGAATCGGCGTGTGTCTCAGGCAGATTCCAGAGACTCGATGTCGGCAGGCAGAGGCTTCTTGCCAATGACGCCAACCACCAGGCCAGCAATCACCAGGGCCAGCACAACACCTGCGGCGGTGGAGACGGTCATGGAGAGACCGAAGCCCAGGGTGGGGTTGTTCAGGATGAAGGTGATCACCACGGTAGTCATAAAGGTGGCCGGTACGGTGCAGATCCAGTGCAGGCGGTTGGCTCGGGCCAGGTAGGCCGCCGCGGTCCACAGCATGATGACGGCGGTAGACTGGTTGGCGAAGCCGAAGTAGCGCCAGATTACACCGAAGTCGACCTGAGTCAGGATGGCGCCGATGGCGAACAGGGGCACAGCGATCATCAGACGCTTGGGCAGTTGCTTCTGTGGCAGCTTGATGAACTCAGCCAGAATCAGACGGGCGGAGCGGAACGCGGTGTCACCGGAGGTGATGGGCAGTACCACCACACCCAGGATAGCCAGCACACCACCCAGGGCACCCAGCAGACCGGTAGAGGCCTCGAATACCACGTTGGAGGGACCACCGTTGGCCAGGGCTGCCTGCAGGCCTTCCACACCGTGGAAGAAGGACAGGGCCAGGGCACACCAGATCAGGGCGATGATACCTTCACCGATCATGGCTCCGTAGAACACGAAGCGACCGTTCTTCTCATTCTCCATGCAGCGAGCCATCAGAGGAGACTGAGTGGCGTGGAAGCCGGAGATGGCGCCACAGGCGATGGTGATGAACAGGGCAGGCCAGATGGGCTTGTCCGCTGGGTTCAAGTTGGTCAGCAGGTCGCCGGCGGTCACGCCAGGCAGCATGGAGTAGTCGGCGGACACCATGATGGCAACAGTCAGGCCAACGGACATGAACAGCAGCAGGGCACCGAAGAAGGGGTAGAGGCGACCGATGATCTTGTCAACGGGAACCAGGGTGGCGATCAGGTAGTAGCCGAAGATGATGGCCAGCAGCAGGGTCTTGTCCCAGCCACTCAGCTTCACCAGCAGGCCGGCAGGGGCGGAAACAAACACCACGCCCACCAGCACCAGCAGCACCAGGGCGAAGACGTTCATGAAGTGCTTGGCGTTCTTACCCAGGTAGCGACCGGCCAGATTGGGCACGGAGGCGCCGCCGTTACGCACGGACAGCATGCCGGAGAAGTAGTCGTGCACCGCACCGGCGAAGATACAGCCGATGACGATCCACACCATGGCCGCCGGGCCGTACATGGCACCGAGAATCGGGCCGAAGATGGGGCCAACACCGGCGATGTTCAGCAACTGAACCAGGTAGACCTTGCGCTTGGACATGGGAACATAGTCCACGCCATCGGTCAGGGTGTGGGCAGGAGTGGTGCGCTCGGGCTTAATGCCGAACACCTTTTCGACGAATGCGCCGTAGATAAAGTAGCCGCCTATGAGCAGGCCAACAGCTAGTAGGAACCAAGTCATTTTTTCATCCCCTCTTTTTGAGTGGTTCCATTTTACTGAACTGAATTTCTAGTCGGTGAGAGGATTGGTTAAGCGGTCGTCAGCGCAGTTAAGCGGTCGATATGACCGGTTAACGGAAAAGAGAGGTAATGGAGATGTGATAAGAGTGTGATCAAGGTCATGGGCCGGGAGGACCGGCCCATGGGGATCACTCCGCTTTCAGGGTGGCGACCCGGCCTTTGAGCTTGCCGCCGGCGGCAAAGGTCACCACTCGCCGACCGGAGATCTCGTGCTCTTCGCCGGTCTTGGGGTTGCGACCGGGACGAGGGCTCTTGTCTCTCAGGTGAAACACGCCAAACCCGCTCAGCTTTACCTCTTCGCCGTTTTCAAGGCAGGCCCGGATCTCCTCGAAGAAGGCATCCACCAGATTTTTGGCGTCGTTGGTGGACAGGTTCAGGTTGGTGATCAGGTTCTGCGTCAGCTCGGCTTTGGTCAGGGACATGGGGACACCTCGTTTTGCCAGTCAGTCTTGCCGTGTCGGCGGCTAAAATAAGTGTAGTGACTGATTTGCAAAGGTGCCTAATAAATCACAACTATTGAAAGCCAAGCGTCTGTTTGAGTGCTTTGAGGTAGCGTCTGCTGACCGGAATGGTGCGTCCTCCCCGGGTGTGGATCTCACCATTGCCCCCCTCCTGAATTTCGATCTCGGCGATGGCAGTGGGGTGGATCAGGTACTGCCTGTGACAGCGAAGCAGGGGGGTGCGGCTCTCCAGAACCTTGAGGGTCAGCTGGGTGTGGATCACCTCATCGGTGCTGGCCACGTGAACGCCTCCCAGGTCGGAGAAGGCGAACTCCACCTCTTCCACCTTCAGCACCTTGAGGATCGAACCTGTGTAACAGGGCACCAGGGTGAGCTGCTCCGGCATCATGGCGCTGAGATCCTGGGGCTCCTGGGCCCGGCGCACTCGCTCCAGGCATTTCTCCAGCCGCTCGGTCTCTATGGGTTTGAGCAGGTAGTCGAAAGCGTTGTTCTCAAACGCCTTAACCGCGTATTCGTCGTAGGCGGTGACGAACACCACCTTGGGGGTGTTGTCCGGATCCAGCATCGCCAGCATCTCCATGCCGCTGATCTTGGGCATGGAGATGTCCAGAAACACCAGGTCCGGCTTGTGTTTGTGGATGGCGGCGATCCCCTCCACCGCGTTGGCGCACTGCTCCAGGACCTGCACATCCGGGTAGTGGGCCAGCAGGCTGGCCAGCTCTTCCCGGGCCAGGGGTTCATCGTCAATCAGCAGGGTGGTAATCATCACTGTGTTCCACGGCAGGCAGGGTCACGGTCACCTTAGTATAGTGCTGGGGGCGACACTGGACGCTGATGCCAAACTGTTGTCCATATTGTGCTTTTATTCGTTTATCCACCAGGTTCATCCCCAGTCCGCTGCTGTCGGGATTCTCCTTGTAGGCGCCGGCATTGTCCTCCACGGTGAGGATCAGCTGCTCCCCCTCCCGGTGGGCACCAATCTCGATTTTACCCGGTTCAAACAGGTTGGCGATACCGTGTTTCACCGCGTTCTCCACCAGTGGCTGCAGGGTAAAGGTGGGCAGCCTCAGGTGAAGCACATTGTGTTCTATCTCATGATTGATGGAGAGCCGGTCGCCGAAGCGGGCCTTTTCCACCTCCAGATAGGCATCGATATGTGCCAGCTCATCTTTGAGGGTCACCACCCCGGTGCCGCGTTTCAGGTTGCCGCGGAGGAAGGTGGCCAGGTTCTGAATCAGTTCCCGGGCGCGGTTGGAGTCGATGCGGGTCACCGCCGCCACCGTATTGAGGGCGTTGAACAGGAAGTGGGGGTTCACCTGGGCCTGCAGCAGCTTCAGTTCCGCCTGGGTCAGCAGGTTGCTCTGATGCTGATAGCGGCCGTGGAGGATCTGGTTGGAGAGCAGCTTGGCGATCCCCTCTCCCAGGGTGCGGTTGATGTTGAGGAACAGCTTGTTCTTGGCTTCGTACAGCTTGATGGTGCCGATCACCTCGTTTTCGCCCCTCAGAGGGATCACCAGGCTGGATCCCAGGGGACAGTTTTTGGAGACGGAGCAGTGATACCTCAACTGCAGTCCATCGGCGTACATCACCCGGTCACTGCGGATCGCCTCCATGGTGATCTCCGAGGAGATGGGGGTATTGGGCAGGTGGTGGTCCGAGCCTATGCCGATGAAGGCCAGCAGTTTCTCCCGGTCGGTGATCGCCACCGCACCCACCTGGGTCTCCTCATAGACGATGCGGGCCACCTGCTTGGTGGTGGTGGCATTGAACCCCTGACTGAGGATCCCCACGGTGCGTTCGGCGATCTTCAGTGCCTTGGCGGAGAACACCGAGGACATCTTCTCCACCATTACCCTCTGGTCCCGCAGCATGCTCATGAACATGGCGGCGCCGACGCTGTTGACCAGCAACATGGGCGGCGCGATCACCTGCACCAGCTGCCAGGCATCGGTGAAGGGACGGGCTACAAGCAGGATGATGATCATCTGCAGCACCTCGGCCCAGAGGGCGACCAGAGCCACCAGGGCAGGGTGAAACAGCTGCTCCAGCTTGCCCTTGCGGATCAGATAGGCGTGCACCAGTCCCGCGGAGAGGCCTTCGCAGGTGGTGGATATGGCACAGGCGACGTCGGTAAAGCCGCCCAGACTGTAGCGGTGCAGGCCGCCGGTCAGGCCCACGGCAAAGCCGGTGATGGGGCCGCCCAGCAGGCCGGAGAGCACGGCGCCCATGGCTCTGGTGTTGGCGATGGCACCATTGGTCTGTTCACCGAAATAGGTGCCCAGGATGCAGAAACAGCTGAACACTCCGTACAGCATCAGCCGGTGGGGCAGGCGATGGGACAGGGTGACCAGGGGTTTGAACACAGGTGTCTTGGTGAAGATGTAGGCGATCACCAGGTAGAGGGACATCTGCTGAGTCAGGTTGAGGATCAGCTGCAGGGCTTCAATGGAGATCATTGCTGCACCCAATTGCTGGAAACCGGATTCAGATCAAAGATAGCTTTTAAAAGGTGCATATAATTTGAATCTTCTGAAATCTGGAGAACCATTATGTCCGAGTCTATCCATGCCCACGAACTTCTCAACCTTATCGGCGAACAGAGCGAGCCGCTGACCCTGGATCAGATCAAGGCCCTGGCTGCTGAGCAGTTCGGTGCCGAGGCCCGGTTCTTCACCTGCCGCCTGGACGATCAGAGCATCGAGCAGATCGTCACCTTCTTCGTCAAGATGGCCAAAGTGGCCCCATCCGGTGAAGGATATGTGCTGAACCGTGGCAATATGTGCAGCCACTGATTCTACGACGATGATTCGAAGAAAAAGGAGGCCTTGGCCTCCTTTTTCTCTATCTGGGTCTATCTCGACGTCCTGTTATGTTCGGTTTCGACGCTGAGATAGGTCTGTCCCACCTTGATCACCACCACGGTGGCGGCCAGCAGGAGCGCAGAGGCTGAGATCGCCAGCACCCGCCAGTCGTCCATCGCCTTCATGTCCAGAATCAGGTAGCGGGCCAGGGCGACGATGCCGATGTAGATGGGCATCCGCACCGGCAGTTGCCCCTCCGCCGCGTACACCGCCACCATGGCCAGCACCTCCAGATAGATGAACAGCAGCAGCAGATCCGCCAGGGCCACATGGCGGTTGGAGATCATCAGCCATACCTCCTGGCCGATGGCCACCAGGGTTGCCAGGGTGATGATGATCAGAATCAGGTGTTCAAACAGGGCGATGGTGGGCAGTCCAAACGATTTGTACAGTCTGTGCATGGGCACTCTCCAGGGGCAATCCGTGGCTCCCTACGGTCGATAGGGGCATTCTGTGGTTCCCTACAGTCTATAGTTCCAAAAATAAAACTGCATTGTTATCAATGTGATCTGTTTCACAACTGCTTCTTGGCATTTCTTGCTGGTCTGCTATTCTGGCGCCCTCTTTCCCCTGTTTTCACGGCTCCTATGATGTTGTTGGTTGCCAAGGTTCTGGCGGCAGTGATCGCCGTAGTGGGTTTGGCCTGGATTGCCGAACGCAGTGGTCCCCGTTTGGCCGGGGTCCTGTCCGGTTACCCTCTGGGCACCGCCATAGTGCTGTTCTTCTACGGTGTGGAGCACGGCCCCGAATTTGCGGCCGAAGCGGCTCTTTATGGTCAACTGGGGCTGGCGGCCACCACAGGCTACTGCCTGGTGTATACCCTGAGCGCCCAAGGCGCCGAGGCCAAGGCCTGGCGACCCATGGGAGTGGCCATTCTGGCCCTGGTGAGCTTTGCCCTGCTGGCGCAATCCATGCCGCCCATAGGCGCCGCAGGGGCGCTGGTGGCCGCCGCCGTGGCACTGCTTGCCATTCGAATTACCCGCAGAGTGCCGGAGCCGGAGTTTGTGGCGGTGAAAGCGGGGCCGATGATGATCTGGGGCAGGGCGCTGTTGGCGGCGGTGATCGTAGTGGTGATCACGGCGCTGGCACACTGGCTGCCTCAGAGCCTGGCCGGGGTGATGGCGGCCTTCCCGGTTACCCTGTTCCCATTGATGCTGTTGCTGCAACTGGAGTATGGCAACCGGCCGGTGGCGGTGTTGGCCAAGCATTATCCCTTTGGGGTGGGCAGCCTGATTGTGTATGGCCTGTCGGTCTGGGTGAGTTACCCCATGCTGGGTGTCCTTCTGGGCACCCTGGCCTCCTTTGCGGCCGCGACCCTTTATCTGGTGGTGTTTCTCAAGTGGCGGGGACGCTGATCAGTTGGTGCAGCGACCCGGACGGTAGGTCATCGCCTGCAAGCGGTCACTGTCCGCCTGGTAGAGGTCAGCCAGGGCCTGGGCATTGCCCAGTTCGGCCAGCAGCGGGCTGAGCCACTCGGGCAGGTCCTCGGACAGGGAGTAGTAGACCCACTGCCCCTGGCGGCGGTCCTTCAGCAGTCCCTGACTGCGCAGGCTGGCCAGGTGGCGGGAGATCTTCGGCTGGCTTTCATCCAGGGCTTCAACCAGTTCACAGACACACAGCTCACCTTTGCGGACCAGCAGCAACACGCAGCGCAGCCGGGTTTCATCACTGAGCAGTTTGAAAAACAGATGTGGATTCACGGGTACCTCGGTTTATTGGCGATCATGGGTTGTCTCCCACTTGTGGCCGGGTGTGCTAATTCGAAAATCGATAGATCTCAGCAGCTTTCCCTGAAGATTTCCATGGCTGAAATCAACAGAAATTGCGTATTTAGCGTCATTTGCATCCATTTGTGAAAGAAAAGGTGAGCAGATGGAAGAAAAATGTAGACGGGATCCCAGTTTCAGGCAGCAAAAAGGGGAAGCCATTGGCTTCCCCTTTTCCGTTCTTCACTGAAATCAGCGCTTGAGGGCGTCATTCAGGTGAGGACGCATGGCGGACAGCAGACCGGCGGTCACCTTGGGGGCGCCAGCGACGATGTTGCCGCTCTTCAGCTGGTTGTGGCCACCGACAAAGTCGGTGACGATGCCACCGGCTTCCTTCACCAGCAGTTCGCCTGCGGCGATGTCCCAGGGCTTGAGGCCAATCTCGAAGAATCCGTCCACGCGGCCGGCCGCCACATAGGCCAGATCCAGGGCGGCGGAGCCGGTGCGGCGGAAGTCGGCGGCGTCTTCCCAGATACCGGCCAGCATGTTCAGGTAGCTTTCGCTGTGCTGACGGCTCTTGAAGGGGAAGCCGGTGGCGATCACTGTGCCGGTCAGGTTACGGGCGCCGCTGTTGCGGATGCGGTAACCGTTCAGCTGGGCGCCGGCACCACGGGTGGCGGTGAACAGTTCATTGCGGATGGGATCGAATACCACGGCCTGTTCCACCTTGCCCTTGATCTGCAGAGCAATGGATACGGAGAAGTGGGGCAGACCCTTAACGAAGTTGGTGGTGCCATCCAGGGGGTCGATGATCCATTGGAACTCCGCGTGCTCACCTTCGATGGTGCCACACTCTTCGCCGATGATGGTGTGCTTAGGATAGGACTTCTTGATGGTGGCCACGATGGCCGCCTCGGCGTCACGGTCTACCTTGGTGACGTAGTCATTGATGCCTTTCAGTTCGGCTTCAACCTTGTCCTGCTCAGAAAACGCGCGTGCAATAACCTCTCCGCCGGCGCGTGCAGCGCGAACGGCGATATTCAGCATCGGATGCATATCGATACCCCTGGATGTAAAAGAACGGAAACCCCTGTGGGTTGGGGCGCGGATTTTAGCAAAGATGATCTATATATAAAAGCAACAAATGTTTCTAAAGTGGCACATTAGCCTGTGATAGCATATTGGCCCTCTTCGTTTACCTAAGTAATCAACCGGATGCTAGAGAATATCCGCATTATCCTGGTGGGCACCTCCCACCCGGGCAATATTGGTTCCGCCGCCAGGGCGATGAAAACCATGGGCCTGTCCCAGCTGATGCTGGTGGCCCCAAGAGTGGAGCCGGACGGCAAGTCTGTGGCACTGGCCGCCGGTGCCGTGGATGTGTTGAAGAACATCAAGACCGTGGACACCCTGGAGGAGGCGATTGCCGACTGCTCCCTGGCCATCGGCACCTCGGCCCGCCGCCGCGGCCTGGACTGGCCCCAGCTGGATGCCCGCCAGGCGGGAGAGAAGCTTGCGCTGGAGGGGCGAACCGGTCCTGTGGCCCTGGTGTTTGGCCGTGAGAATCATGGCCTGACCAATGAGGAGCTGCAGTTGTGTCACTTCCACGTCAACATTCCAGCCAATCCGGAGTACTCCAGCCTCAACCTGGCCCAGGCGGTACAGCTGCTCTGTTATGAGGTGCGAATGAAGCACCTGAGCCTGCTGGCCAAGCCCGAGCCTGAAGAGGCGTACCCCAATGGCGAGCAGCTGGAAGGTTTCTATCAGCACCTGGAGTCTGCCCTGACCCACACCGGGTTTATCCGCAAAAACCACCCTGGTCAGGTGATGGCCAAGTTGCGCAGACTGTTTAACCGGGCCCGGCCCGAGTCTCAGGAGTTGAATATCCTGCGAGGCGTCCTCACATCTATAGAGAGAACTGACTCCACCAACAAAGAGTAATGGCAAACATGGGAATACGTGCGCGTCTTAAGGAAGACATTGCTTCCATCTATCACAGAGATCCGGCGGCCAACAGTGCCTTCGAGATTCTGACCAACTATCCCGGCATGCATGCGATCTGGCTTCACCGGATCTCCCATAAACTCTGGTGTCGCAACTGGAAACTGACCTCTCGGCTTCTCTCCACCTTCTCCCGCTGGGCCACGGGGGTGGAGATCCACCCCGGCGCCCGCATCGGTCGCCGCTTCTTCATTGACCACGGCATGGGGGTGGTGATCGGCGAGACCGCTGAGATTGGCGATGACGTGACCCTGTACCACGGCGTGACTCTGGGGGGCACCAGCTGGAACGCCGGCAAGCGTCACCCCACCCTGCACGACAATGTGGTGGTGGGCGCCGGCGCCAAGATCCTCGGCCCCCTGGACATCGGTGAGGGGGCCCGGGTGGGCTCCAACTCTGTGGTGATCAAGGATGTGGAGCCAGGCACTACCATGATCGGCATTCCCGCTCGATCCGTGCTCAGCAAGGCGGAGCGGGAGAAGGAGCACAGACGCAGCCATCTGGCCAGGAAGTATGGCTTCGATGCCTACGCGGTGTCTCCGGACAACCCGGATCCCGTGGCCAGTGCCATCGGTTCCATGCTGGATCATATGCACCTGATGGATGCCCGAATGATGGAGATCTGTCAGGCGCTCAAGGAGCAGGGCTGCACCATAGAAACCAAGGAGCTGCCACAGCTCAATGTCACCGCTTTTGTTGAAGCAGAGCAAGAAGCGGCAGATACCCGTCGAAAAGAGCACGAAAGATTTGATCCAGGTATTTGAATCCGACTTGCGAATAGGGTTAAATGCCCCAGCTGGATGCTGGGGTATTCCTCTCCACTAATCGAAAATCCCGGTTAAAGCTGCCAGAATAATACTTGAGTAATTTACTCGGGTATATGGTATAGTGGTAGCGTTGCATGAAAGGGACAGGTTATGAGATTGACATCCAAAGGCCGCTACGCGGTCACCGCCATACTCGATGTGGCTCTGCACTCCGCCGACGGGCCGGTGCCGCTGGCTGACATCTCCGAGCGACAAGGCATCTCTCTGTCGTACCTGGAGCAGTTGTTCGCCAAGCTGCGTAAAAACGGTTTGGTCAGCAGTGTACGTGGCCCGGGCGGCGGCTACCTGCTGGGGCAGGACCCTGCCGACATCGCCGTGGGCATGGTGGTGCACGCCGTGGACGAGTCCGTGGACGCCACACGCTGTCACGGTAAGAGCAATTGCCAGAGCGGCGCCCGCTGCCTGACCCACTCCCTGTGGGGTGACCTCAGCGACCGCATTGCAGGATTTCTGAACGGCATCAGCCTGGCTGATCTGATGTCGAGCCATGACGTAAAGGTGGTCTCCGTACGTCAGGAAACACAACAAGCCAAAGCTCACGCACAGTAAAGGTTTTGGCGCTTGCGCCATGATGTAACTAACCGCCGGCACCATGTTCTAGCCGGCTCAAGTCGGAGAAGGTAATGAAGCTTCCGATCTATTTTGATTACTCCGCCACCACTCCGGTTGACCCTCGTGTCGCCGAGAAGATGGTTCAGTACATGACACTGGACGGCATGTTCGGTAACCCCGCGTCCCGCTCGCACAAGTTTGGCTGGCAGGCCGAAGAGGCGGTAGACATTGCCCGCAACCAGGTGGCGGATCTGATCAACGCCGATCCCCGCGAGATCGTCTTCACCTCAGGTGCCACCGAGTCCGACAACCTGGCCATCAAAGGTGTGGCGCACTTCTACAACAAGAAGGGCAAGCACATCATCACCAGCAAGACCGAGCACAAAGCGGTGCTGGACACCTGTCGCCAGCTGGAGCGCGAAGGCTATGAGGTGACCTACCTGGAGCCTGAGAGCAACGGCATCATCCCGCTGAGCCGCTTCGAAGAAGCGATGCGCGATGACACCATCCTGGTCTCCATCATGCACGTCAACAACGAGATTGGCGTCATCCACGACATCGCCGCCATCGGTGAACTGTGCCGCAGCAAAGGCATTCTGCTGCACGTGGATGCGGCCCAGAGCGCCGGCAAGCTGCCCATCGACGTGAAGGCGATGAAGGTGGACATGATCTCCATCTCCGCCCACAAGATGTACGGCCCCAAGGGCGTCGGTGCCCTCTATGTGCGTCGTAAGCCCCGGGTTCGCCTGGAAGCCCAGATGCACGGTGGCGGCCATGAGCGTGGCATGCGCTCCGGCACCCTGGCGACTCACCAGCTGGTGGGCCTGGGCGAAGCCTGCCGCCTCGCCAAAGAGGAGATGGGTGCCGAGGCTGAGCGTATGCGCGTGCTGCGTGATCGTCTGCTGAACGGCATCAAGGACATTGAAGAGGTGTACATCAACGGCGATCTGGAACAGCGTCTGGTCTCCAACCTCAACATCAGCTTTAACTTCGTTGAGGGTGAGTCTCTGATGATGGCCCTGAGCGATCTGGCGGTGTCTTCCGGTTCCGCCTGTACCTCTGCCAGCCTGGAACCCAGCTATGTGCTGCGTGCCCTGGGCATGACTGACGAGCTGGCCCACAGTTCCATCCGTTTCTCCATCGGCCGCTTTACCACCGAGGAGGAGATCGACTACGCCATCGACAAGATCCGTGGCGCCATCGGCAAACTGCGTGAGATGTCTCCCCTGTGGGAGATGCACAAAGACGGTATCGACCTGTCCACCGTCGAGTGGGCGGCTCACTGATAGAGACACAACGAGGGACCGGCCGCGACCGGTTCCCGACGAGAGTTAGGAATTTGGAGCGTAATCATGGCATACAGTGAAAAGGTCATTGACCACTACGAAAACCCCCGCAACGTGGGTTCTTTCGACAAGAACGACCCCAATGTCGCCACCGGCATGGTTGGCGCACCGGCTTGCGGTGACGTGATGAAGCTGCAACTGAAGGTGGACGACGAAGGCGTTATCGAAGATGCCAAGTTCAAAACCTACGGCTGCGGCAGCGCCATCGCCTCCTCCTCCCTGGTCACCGAATGGGTGAAGGGTAAGACCCTGGAGGAAGCGGCGTCTATCAAGAACACCGAGATCGCCGAAGAGTTGGCCCTGCCTCCCGTGAAGATCCACTGTTCTATTCTGGCTGAGGACGCCATCAAGGCGGCCATCGCCGATTACAACAGCAAGCAAGGCAAAGAGTAACGGGAGTTTCTATGGCCATCTCCATGACCGACGCCGCCGCCGACCGGGTGAAGCAGTTTCTGGCCAACCGCGGGCGGGGCATCGGCCTGCGCCTGGGCCTGAAGACCTCCGGCTGCTCCGGACTGGCCTACGTTATCGAGTTCGTTGATGAACTCAATCCAGACGATGAAGTGTTCGAAGACAAGGGAGTCAACGTGATCATCGATGCCAAGAGCCTGATCTATCTTGAGGGTGTGGAGCTGGATTTCGTCAAGGAGGGCCTGAACGAAGGCTTTAAGTTCAATAACCCCAACGCCCAGGGTGAGTGTGGCTGCGGAGAGAGCTTTACTGTTTGATGCCTGGGGCCCGATCGGGCCCATTTGTCAGGTGCAGGGGATATTGATGAACTACTTCGAGTTGTTCGACCTTCCGGTGGCGTTCCAGGTGGACGCCACACTGCTAAGCGGCCGCTATCGCGAGCTTCAGCGTGCCGTCCATCCGGATAACTTTGCCGACGCCTCCGAGCGGGATCGCCTGATGGCGGTGCAGAAAGCGGCAGAGATCAACGACGCTTTCCAAACCCTGAAAGAGCCCGTGGCCCGTGCCCAGTATATGCTGAAACTCGGCGGTATTGAGCTGCAGGGTGAGACCCAGACCATCCGTGACACCGGCTTCCTGATGGAGCAGATGATGCTCAGGGAGACCCTGGAAGAGGTGGAGGAGTCCTCCGACGTCGAGAGTGCGGCGATGGATTTCGCCGACGATCTCGGTCAACGCACCCGTGCCCTGATGCAGCAGCTGGAGTCTCAGCTGGGCGATCAGCAGTGGCCGGAAGCCGCAGACTCGGTGCGCAAACTAAAATTTATGAAGAAGCTGGAGGAGGAGCTGGCGCAGCTGGAAGACCGGTTGCTGGCCTGATGCTTCACATCACTGATTATGGCGTTACTGCAAATTGCTGAACCCGGCCAGATGGCCGCCCCTCACCAGCACAAGCTGGCGGTGGGAATCGATCTCGGAACCACAAACTCTCTGGTGGCTGCGGTGCGCAGCGGTCAGGCTGAAACTCTGCCCGACCCCCAGGGGCGTCATCGCATGCCCTCGGTGGTGCGTTACCTGGAGCAGGGGGTGGAGACCGGTGAGTCTGCCAAGGCCCTGGCCAGTGAGGATCCACAGAACACCATCATCTCGGTGAAACGCTTCATGGGGCGCTCCCTGGACGATATCCAGAGCCGTTACCCCAAACTGCCCTACGACCTGGAAGCTTCAGACAACGGCCTGCCGCTGTTTCTGACCCGCGCCGGTCGGGTCAATCCGGTTCAGGTCTCCTCCGAAGTGCTCAAGCCACTGATTGCCCGGGCCGAAGAGACTCTGGGCGGGGAGCTGTCCGGGGCGGTGATCACCGTGCCCGCCTACTTCGATGATGCCCAGCGTCAGGGCACCAAAGATGCCGCCGAACTGGTGGGCATCAAGGTGCTGCGCCTGCTGAATGAACCCACTGCTGCCGCCATCGCCTATGGCCTGGACTCCGGCCAGGAGGGGGTGATCGCCGTCTACGATCTCGGTGGCGGTACCTTCGACATCTCCATCCTTCGCCTCAATCAGGGGGTGTTCGAGGTGTTGGCCACCGGCGGCGATTCCGCCCTTGGGGGCGACGACTTCGACCACCTTCTGGCGGATCACCTGGCTGATCTGGCTGGACTGTCCGACCCGGACGCCAGCCTGCGCCGACAGCTGCAGAGCGAGGCCTGCCGGGTGAAAGAGGCGCTCACCGGCGCCGACAGCGTCACCGCCGCCATTGGCGATTGGCAGGGGGAGATCACCCGCAGCCAGTTTGATGCGTTGATCGCCCCTCTGGTCAAGCGCACCCTGATGGCTTGCCGCCGCAGCCTGCGTGATGCCGGCCTGGACAAGGAGGAGGTGCTGGAGGTGGTGATGGTGGGCGGCTCCACCCGGGTTCCCCAGGTACGGGAGCAGGTGGGTGAGTTCTTCGGACGCACTCCGCTGACCAGCATCGACCCGGATCGGGTGGTGGCCATAGGCGCCGCCATTCAGGCGGACATCCTGGTGGGCAACAAGCCGGACTCGGACATGCTGCTGCTGGATGTGGCGCCGCTGTCCCTGGGTCTGGAGACCATGGGTGGACTCACCGAGAAGGTGATTCCCCGCAACACCACCATCCCTGTCGCCCGGGCCCAGGAGTTCACCACCTTCAAAGACGGTCAGACTGCCATGGCCATCCATGTGGTGCAGGGCGAGCGTGAAATGGTGGCGGACTGCCGCTCCCTGGCTCGCTTCGTCCTCAAGGAGATTCCACCCATGGCTGCGGGCACCGCGGTGATCCGGGTGACGTTCCAGGTGGACGCCGATGGCCTGCTGTCGGTGACGGCCCAGGAGAAGACCTCCGGGGTACAGACCTCCATCCAGGTGAAGCCCTCCTTCGGCCTGAGTGAAGGGGAGATCACCCGGATGCTCACCGAGTCGATGACGCACGCCAAAGAGGATATCGCCAAGCGGATGCTCACCGAGCAGCGTATCGAGGCCCAGCGGGTGATCGAAAGCCTCAGCTCCGCCCTGGATGCCGACGGCGACGAACTGCTGCGCCCCGAGCAGCAGCAGGTATTGCGTGACCAGATGGTGGCGCTGAAACAGTTGTGTGAAGGCAACGATGGTCAGGTCATCAAGGACGCCATCGAGGCCCTGGATAAGGCCAGTGCCGAATTTGCCGCACGCCGGATGGATCTGTCCATTCGTCGGGCGCTGTCGGGACAATCGGTTGATAACGTATAAGGTTAGTTATGCCAAAGATTATTTTTCTGCCCAGTGAAGAGCACTGCCCTGAAGGCCTGGAAGCCCAGGCCGATCAGGGAGAGACCATTCTGGACGTGGCCCTGCGCAATGGCATCATCATCGAACATGCCTGCGAGAAGTCCTGCGCCTGTACCACCTGTCATGTGGTGGTTCGCGAGGGCTTCGACTCCCTGGAGGAGAGTGACGAGCTGGAAGACGACATGCTGGATAAGGCCTGGGGTCTGGAGCCGGAGTCCCGCCTTTCCTGTCAGGCCAAGGTCGAAGATGAGGATCTGGTGGTGGATATCCCCAGGTACACCATCAATCAGGTAAGTGAAAACCACTAATCACGCCAAGGAGATAAGCATGGAACTGAAGTGGGTAGACGTGCAGGATATTGCCATCGAGCTGAGCGAGCAGAAGCCCGATGTGGATCCTACGCAGCTGCGCTTCACTGAGCTGCGCCAGTGGGTGATGGATCTGGAGGGGTTTAATGACGACCCTGATCACTGCAACGAGCGTATTCTGGAAGCGATTCAGCAGGCCTGGATAGACGAGGCCGAATAGGCCAGACTGAACAGATAAGGCGGAGCATTGGCTCCGCTTTTTTTATGGGTAAAACTCAGTACTGGCGGGTAACAGCGATGTTATGACCTTTTTTCAATTTTTATGACAAAGGACAATGTTTCGACCCGGGTTCCCTGAGTAACATGGGCTGATAGGGTTGCCTGGGGCAGCCATTAACCAGTAACAGGCCTGCATGGCCTAGAGCGGGAAGGCAAGATGCACGAAATGTCACTGGCCGAAGGGATAGTACAGATCCTGGAAAGTGAGGCCCAGAAACAGCAGTTCACCAAGGTGAAAGAGGTGTGCCTCGAGGTTGGGGAACTGGCCGGGGTTGAACTGGAAGCCCTGGAATTCAGCTTTGATGTGATCACCCGAGACACCCTGGCTGAAGGGTGCAGCCTTTCCATCGAGTCGGTGCCCGGCACCGCCTACTGTTTCGATTGTGCCGTGGAGGTTCCCCTGTCACGGCGTGGGCAGCCCTGCCCCAAATGCAGCGGATACTCCCTGCAGGTAGTGGGCGGCACCCAGATGCGAGTCAAATCATTAGAGGTAGAGTAACCATGTGTACCGTATGCGGCTGTGCCGAAGGCAATGTAAAGATCGAACAGGGTCATAGCCATGACCACGGTCACCACCATCACCACGGGCATGGCCACAGCCATGACCACGGTCATACTCATGAGCATGGCCACAGCCACGCCCACAGCCATGACCACAGCCATGACCACAGCCATGGCCATAGTCATGATCACAGCCATGCTCATGATCATCACCACGGCCATGCTCATCATGCCACGCCTGAGCCGACCATCATCCACCACCATTATCACCATCAGGGTAATGTAGAGCACCACTACCACTACCATATCCAGGGTGAAGCGACTCGACAGCAGAGTCATGGTCACGGCCACAGTCATAGCCATGGACATAGCCACAGCCATGAGCACGGCCATAGCCATGATCATGGCCATTCTCATGACCATGGTCATCACCATCATCATGAAGATAAGGCCGAGGCCTTTGCCCCGGAACATCAGGGCGACAACCTCCATTACGGTCAGGGCCCGGCCCATGCCCATGCGCCTGGCATGTCCCAGGCGCGTATGGTGCAGATTGAGCAGGATATCCTGGGCAAAAACGACGCCATCGCCGCCGAAAACCGCAAGCGCTTTCATCAGGCGAACCAACTGGTGGTGAACCTGGTCTCCAGCCCAGGCTCAGGCAAAACGACCCTGCTGACCGAGACCTGTCGTCGCCTGGCCGATGACAAGGTGGTGGTGATCGAAGGGGATCAGGAGACCGCCAACGATGCAGACCGCATCCGCGAGACCGGTGTTCGTGCCATTCAGGTCAATACCGGCAAGGGGTGTCACCTGGACGCGGCGATGATCGGCTCTGCCTGTGACAGACTGGATCTGGACCAGGGCGAGCTGGTGATCATCGAGAACGTGGGTAACCTGGTGTGCCCGGCGGGCTTCGATCTGGGTGAGCGCCATAAGGTGGCCATTCTGTCCGTCACTGAAGGGGAGGATAAACCCCTCAAGTACCCCGATATGTTTGCCGCCTCCAACCTGATGCTGGTGAACAAGGTGGATCTGCTGCCTCACCTGAACTTCGATGTTCAGGCCTGCATCGACAACGCCCGCAAGGTGAATCCGGACATCCAGGTGATTTGCACCTCAGCCACCACCGGCGAGGGGATGGATGAGTGGATAGACTGGCTGCAGAAGCAGCGTTAAACCCATGAGGTTAAGCCGGCTCGATTGAGCCGGCTTTTTGTTTTTTAGCTGCTTGGTGACAAAATCTGCGCCAGTTCATTTAATAAGCTAATCAAAACTGCCGCTATGTCTCATTGAGGGCAAAAAAAGGTTGTTTTTTTAGCCAGCAAGGAAGTATGTTGTGTAATCGCTGACCAGGCTGTCGGGGCTGTGTGGCGATAAATTGCTCAAACCAAAAATAATTGGGGCGGAAATAACAATGCAACAAGAAGTCCGCAAAACTCACTCTTTTGTTTGTCATTCAGACGGTTCGAATGACGCGTTTCCTGAGTGGAAGTACAAATTTATCCTAAGGAAGTTGGCACTGAAGCGCGGTGAGCGTGTGCTGGTGATCTCCCCCTGTGAAGAGGGGTTTGTCCGGGTACTGGCAAAGCAGGTTGGTGATGCCGGGGCCATCGACATACTGACGGATCACGTCATGAACTCCGCCATGCTAAAGCAGCAATATTCTGATCTTCCTAGTGTTTCTATTCAAGTTCGAGGCCCAGCAGTCAAGCATGTCGCCTATCAGGCGGTGATCTGGCTGGGGGCGATGACCGAATCGGGCAGCGATCTGGCCAGGGAGATTCAGTTCTCCTGGCGCCTGCTGGACAAGTGCGGTCGCCTCCTCCTTGCTCTTCCTCAATCCCATCCGGACTCCAACGCCTCCCTGGACGAAGCCATCGAGATTGGCAATGGCCTGGGATTCGTCAGCCGCATGAAGCGTCGCTGTGATGAGCACTGCATGTGGATCGGTGTCAAATATTTGCGCTAATCGTGATCTCTGAACCGCCCGTAATGATCCTGAACGTGATTTAAGTAGGGATCTTTGGGTGGTTTTGCCTTATAATCCGCGCCAAACAACACACCGACCCTAAATATGGAGAGAAAAATGGCGATTGAACGCACTTTTTCCATCGTTAAGCCTGACGCTGTTGCCAAGAACCTGATCGGCGCCATCTATGGCCGTTTCGAAAATGCTGGCCTGAAGATTGTGGCTTCCAAGATGGTTCACCTGAGCCGCGAACAGGCCGAAGGTTTCTACGCTGAGCACAAGGAACGTCCCTTCTTCGGTGCCCTGGTAGACTTCATGACTTCCGGTCCTATCATGGTTCAGGTTCTGGAAGGTGAGAACGCCGTCCTGGCCAACCGTGAAATCATGGGTGCCACCAACCCTGCCGATGCCGCTCGCGGTACTCTGCGCAGCGATTTCGCCAACTCCATCGATGAGAACGCCGTACACGGCTCCGATGCCCTGGCTTCCGCCGAGCGCGAAATTGCCTACTTCTTCACTCAGGAAGAGATCTGCCCACGCACTCGCTAAGCGTCAGCAGAGATAAAAAAAGCGCCCTAGGGGCGCTTTTTTTGTGCGTTGCCTTTGCCTGACGCGGATCAGGCCGAGTCGTTGTCGCTGAGGGTGATGCCGCGCTGCTTCTTGCGCTGTTCCCACAACTTACGGGCCACATCCTGCATGTCCGCCGCAGGGTCGCTGAACTCGACGATCTCCAGGCCCAGCAGGGATTCGATGATGTCCTCCATGGTCACCAGCCCCAACACACTGCCGTACTCATCCACCACGATGGCGATCTGAACCCGGCGCTTGAGCAGCTGTTCAAACACCGCCATCAGTTTGGTCCCTTCGGGCAGGGCCAGGATGGGGCGCTTGAGGGTGCGCAGAGCCTTATCCGGATTGCTGCGTTCGGCCAGCATCACCTCATTGCGGTGCACGTAACCCACAATGTCGTCCCGCTCCTCGTCGTGCACCGGAATCCGGGTAAAGCGCGCCTCGGACTGCTCGCGGACGAAATCGGCCAGGCTCATGTGCTGGCTGACCGCATGGATCACCGTTCTGGGGGTCATCACGGCGGTCACCGGCACCTCTCTGGCACTGAGCAGCTGCTTGAGGATGTTGGATTCCTTCTCTTCCAGTTCACCGGACTGGTGGCCGATGTCCGCCATGGCAGACATCTCAGCACGGATGTACTGCCCCTGCTCTCCCTTGCCCATCAGCCGGGTCACCTTGAGGGAGAGCCACACCAGGGGCTTGGTCAGGGTCACCATCCAGTTCAGTGCCAGGGACACCGAGGGAGCCAGGGAGCGCCAGTAGTTGGCCCCCAGGGTTTTAGGAATGATCTCGGAGAAGAACAGGATCGCCAGAGTCAGCACCGCAGAGAACAGGCCCAGGAGATCGTCACCGAACACCTTGGCCGCCTGGGCGCCGGCCCCGGCAGCGCCCGCTGTATGGGCTATGGTATTGAGAGTAAGGATCGCCACCAGCGGCGCTTCTACGTCCTCTTTCTGTTTTTCCAGACGGGCGGCCGCCTTGGGATTGCTCTTTTTCAGGTTGGCAATGTAGCTGGGTGTCACACTGAGCAGGGCCGCTTCGAAGACGCTGCACACAAAGGAAACGCCAATGGCGGCAAGAATATAGCTAACTAACAGTATCATTGAGTCAGGTTAGAAACAGTCGTAATGAGCTCCAGTGTATCATGATATGGCTGGATACCGGCTGAACTCCGCGAAACCCCGTCATGGTGGACTTTCGGGGGGATTAGCCTGTACAATTGCGCGCCATTTTCCGGGCTGGAGTCGAGGAGCACTGAGATGACTGACAAGGTCAACCTTTTAAACCTGAATCGCAAAGCGATGCGTGAGTTTTTTGCCGAGTTGGGCGAAAAGCCGTTTCGTGCCGATCAGATGATGAAGTGGATCTATCACTTCGGCCAGGACAACTTTGAAGAGATGACCAACTTCAACAAGGCCCTGCGTGCCAAGTTGAGCCAGGTGGCGGTCATCGAGGCACCTGAGATCGCCGACAGCCAGCACTCCTCAGATGGCACCATCAAGTTTGCCATCGATGTGGGTAACGGCCAGGAGGTGGAGACCGTGTACATCCCTGAAGATGACCGGGCGACCCTGTGTGTCTCCTCTCAGGTGGGCTGTGCCCTGGAGTGCAGCTTCTGCTCTACCGCCCAACAGGGGTTCAACCGTAACCTGACCGTGTCCGAGATCATCGGCCAGGTGTGGCGCGTGGCGACCTACCTGGGTCTCTCCGGGAAAAGCCAGGAGCGCCCCATCTCCAACGTGGTGATGATGGGCATGGGTGAGCCGTTGCTGAACATGACCAATGTGGTGCCCGCCATGGACATCATGCTGGATGATTACGGATTCGGCCTCTCCAAGCGTCGGGTGACCATCTCCACTTCGGGCGTGGTGCCTGCCCTGGACAAGCTGGGTGACCAGATCGATGTGGCCCTGGCCATCAGTCTGCACGCCCCCAACGATGAGCTGCGGGATGAGCTGGTGCCGGTGAACAAGAAGTACAACATCGCCACCTTCCTGGAGTCCGTGCGCGGCTACCTGGGTAAATCTTTTGCCAATAAAGGGCGGGTGACCATCGAATACGTGATGCTGGACCACATCAACGATTCCATGGACCAGGCCCGCGAACTGGCGGAGCTGCTGAAGGATACCCCTTGTAAGATCAATCTGATCCCCTTCAATCCCTTCCCTGGCAGCCCCTATGGCAAGAGCTCCAACTCCCGCATCGACCGTTTCTCCAAGGTGTTGATGGAGAAGGGGTATACCGTTATTGTACGTAAGACCCGAGGCGACGACATCGACGCGGCCTGCGGCCAGTTGGTGGGCGATGTTCGGGACCGCACCAAGCGTATGCTGAAAAAACGCATGCATGGTGAACAAATTTCGGTAAAAATGAGCTAATACACTACTCAAGCTGACAAGGTGTTGGCATGAAGGCATGGATCGCCCTGGGATGTGTTGCCCTGTTAACCGCCTGCGTCACCCAGACCACTCTGGACGGCAGAGAGGTCGCCGACGGTGACCGCAGTCTGGACGCAGCATCCGCAGCTCGGGAACGGGTTGCGCTGGCGGTGGGCTACCTGGAACGAGGCGAAATGGAAGCGGCCAGGCGAAACCTGGAGCGGGCACTCGAGCACGACAGTGGTTCGATGCAGGCTCATCTGACCCTGGCTTATTACTATGAACAGGTGGAGGATCTCCCTGCGGCCAGGGAGACCTATGAGCACCTGCTCAAGCTGCACCCCGACAGTGCCGATGTGCATAACAACTACGGGGTGTTTCTCTGTCGACGGCTGGAGTTCGACGCCTCCGAAGAGCAGTTGCTGGCTGCCATCGCTTCGCCCGGGTACGCGAAACAGGGAAGCAGCTTTGAAAACCTGGCGCGGTGTGCCCTGAAAGTGGGTCGTGAACCCCTTGCGGTTCAATACTTTCATTCGGCATTAAAGTATGATCCTGGTCGTATCGGCTTATGGCTGGAACTGGCAGAATTGGCGTTTCGCCTGCAGGATTATCCCCAAGCCAGGAGTGCTCTGTCCCAATTTCATGGGACAGCGGTCGCCACGGCACCCTCCCTATGGCTGGGAGTGGAGATTGAGCGCCGGGCGCAGCAGTGGCAGGCAGCCAGACAATTTGGCGCCCAGCTGCTGGTGAAATATCCAGATTCGGAACAAGCTAAGGCATACCGGGCAAAGAATTATCAATGAATGACAATCAACAACACCAAGAACAACAAGAAGAAAGTACGGTGATCACCCCAGGGCCCCTGTTGCGGGCCGCCAGGGAGGCCAGCGGCCTGACCACCCAACAGGTGGCTCAGCGTCTCAGCCTGCGCCGCTCTGTGGTTGAGGGGATCGAGAACGACGACTACGAGTCCGGTACCACCACCACCTATCTTCGCGGTTATGTGCGTAACTATGCCCGTCTGGTGGGCGTCAGCGAAAAGCAGATCGCCCTGGCCCTGTCGGCGTTGCCTCACTCCCAGGCCGAAACCAATATGCAGAGTTTCTCCCGTCGCACCTCCAAGCAGCAGCGCGACAGCCGCTGGATGCTGCTGACCTGGGCCATTGTCCTGGCCCTGGTCGGTTTGTTGGTGTGGTGGTGGGTGTCCAAGCCCCAGTCCCTGTTGGAGACCAGCAGCGAGATCTCCCTTCCCTCCATTGTCAGCAGCGAGCCTGAGCGTCGCAGTGCCGCCGAGCTGGTGCCCCAGCCCAGGCCACAGGTGCCGGTAGAGCAGCAGACTGTGGCACAGACTCTGGACGCCTCTCCCGAGGTGACCGAGGCGGACGTACAGGGGGATGCCCAGGAGAGCACCATCGAGGCGCAGCCTGAGCTGACCGGCAGTGAACCTTCTCAACAGTCAGACGCGACTCAAGCTGCCGATGCGGATGAAGTGACGGCAGTGGCAGAGGCTGACGTCGCAGCGCCTGTGGTGGCATTGGATCAGGTCAGCCTGACCCTGACCGGTGATTGCTGGATGCTGCTCAAGGATGCGGACGGCAATACCCTGATGGAGGGGCTTAAGCGCAGCGGTTACCAGACCGCCCTGGAGGGCAAGGCCCCCCTGAAGCTGCGTGTCGGCGCACCTGAAGTGGTGTCCCTGAGCTTTAACGGCAACCCCGTTGATATGTCCGGTTACCGCCCAGGACGGGTGGCGGTAATCACCCTGGCCAATTAAGGTGTCCCATGCAACACGAATCTCCCATTAAGCGTCGCCCCACTCGCCAGGTCATGGTGGGTAATGTGCCCGTGGGTGGCGGAGCCCCCATCTCGGTGCAGTCGATGACCAACACCCGCACCACAGATGTGGATGCCACTGTGGCACAGATTCAAGCCATTGAGCGCGCCGGTGCCGACATCGTCCGGGTCTCCGTACCCACTATGGAGGCGGCCGAGGCGTTCAAGTTGATCAAGGCGCAGACCACCATTCCTCTGGTGGCAGACATCCATTTCGATTACCGCATCGCCCTCAAGGTGGCGGAGTACGGTGCCGACTGCCTGAGGATCAATCCGGGCAACATCGGTAACGAAGAGCGGATCCGGGCGGTGGTGGACGCTGCCCGTGAGCGCAACATCCCCATCCGCATCGGCGTGAATGCCGGGTCCCTGGAGCGTGACATCCAGGAGAAGTATGGTGAGCCTACCCCAGCTGCCCTGGTGGAGTCGGCCATGCGTCACGTCAAGATTTTGCAGGATCTGGACTTCCACAACTTCAAGGTCAGTGTGAAGGCCTCCGATGTCTTCCTGGCGGTGGACGCCTACCGCCTGCTGTCCGACGCCATTGAGCAGCCCATCCACCTGGGGATCACCGAGGCCGGAGGCCAACGCGCCGGCGCGGTGAAGTCCGCCATCGGTCTGGGACTGCTGCTTAACGAAGGGATCGGCGATACCCTGAGGGTATCCCTGGCGGCGGACCCCGTGGAGGAGGTGAAGGTGGGCTTTGATATCCTCAAGAGCCTGCGCATCCGCTCCCGCGGCATCAACTTTATCGCCTGCCCCTCCTGCTCCAGACAGGAGTTCGATGTCATCGGCACCGTCAATGCCCTAGAGCAGCGCCTGGAAGATGTGACCACCGCCCTGGATGTGTCCATCATCGGCTGCGTGGTCAACGGACCCGGTGAAGCCCTGGTGTCGGACCTGGGCCTGGCGGGCAGCAACAGAAAGAGCGGCTTCTATCTCGGCGGTGAACGCCAGAAAGAGCGTCTGGACAACGATCAGCTGGTGGAACTGCTGGAAGAGCGGATTCGCAAGCAGGCTGCCATCAAGGAGCAGCAGATCGCGGTCAAGGAAGTCAAAGAGTAATCACCCCTGCGTGATCCACGAGGCGCCCCGGGATCGGGCGCGCCCGTTGGGACGCGGGGTCTTTTTATATCCAGAAAGAGAGAAACGTGAGTAAACAGATTCAAGCCATTCGCGGCATGAACGATTGCCTCCCAGGCGAGAGCGCTAAGTGGCAGTGGGTGGAAGCGGCCCTGCGTGACACCGTGGCCAGCTACGGTTATCAGGAGATCCGCACCCCCATCGTAGAGATGACCGGCCTGTTCAAGCGCGCCATTGGTGAGGTGACCGACATTGTCGAGAAGGAGATGTACACCTTCGAAGATCGCAATGGCGACTCCCTGACTCTGCGCCCCGAAGGCACCGCCTCCACCGTGCGTGCGGGTAACGAGCATGGCCTGCTGTACAACCAGGAGCAGCGCCTGTGGTACATGGGTCCCATGTTCCGTCATGAGCGTCCTCAGAAGGGGCGCTATCGTCAATTCCACCAGTTTGGTGTGGAGGTCTATGGCATCGGCAGCGCCGACGCCGACGCGGAAGTGCTGATGATGTCCGCCCGCCTGTGGGAGCGTCTGGGCATTGCCGAGACCGTGCGTCTGGAGATCAACACCCTGGGCACCAGCGAGGAGCGCGCCGCCTATCGCGATGCCCTGGTGGCCTTCCTGGAGCAGCACAAAGAGACCCTGGACGAAGACAGCCAGCGTCGCATGTACACCAACCCGCTGCGGGTGTTGGACAGCAAGAACCAGCAAGTACAAGCGCTGCTGGCGGACGCTCCGGCCCTGATGGATCACCTGGGTGAAGAGTCCAAGGCACATTTTTCACTTTTGTGTGAACTGCTGGACGGCGCCGGCATCCAATACACGGTAAACCCTCGACTGGTGCGTGGTCTGGACTACTACAACCACACCGTGTTCGAGTGGATCACCGACAGCCTGGGCGCCCAGGGTACCGTACTGGCCGGTGGCCGCTACGACGGCCTGGTGGGCCAGCTCGGTGGCAAAGACACCCCGGCCGTGGGCTTCGCGTCAGGCATCGAACGCCTGGTACTGTTGCTGGACACCCTGGGCAAGTTTGATGCCCTGCCTGCCCCGGTGGACCTCTATGTGTGCGCCATGGGCGCCGGCACCCTGGGCAGCGCCATGGCCCTGGCGGATGATCTGCGCCGGGACACCGACCTGGCAGTGATGATGCACTGCGGTGGCGGCAACTTTAAGAAACAGATGAAACGCGCCGACAAGAGTGGTGCCACCGTGGCACTGATCATCGGCGAAGACGAATTACAACAGGGCGTGGTGACGGTAAAACCGCTTCGCGCCGGGGGCGAACAGCGTCAGGTCAGCCGGGAAGAGCTGGCCAGTCTGTTGCCCTCTTTGGTGAACGCTTAAGGGGACTGACCAAGTGGAAATCTACAGCACCGAAGAACAACAGGTAGAAGCGATTAAGTCGTTTTGGAAGGAGTATGGTAACTCCATCATCGGCGGCGCCGCCATTGGTCTGGCCGCCCTGTTCGGCTGGAACACCTACCAGGAGTACCAGGTAGGCCAGGAGGAGGCCGCTTCTGCCGCATTCGATGCCACCGTGGAAAAAGCCGGTGCCCGAGACACCCTGGCTGCCGCCGTGGATGAACTGAAGCTGAGCCACGGCGATTCCGCCTATGCGGACCTGGCCTCGCTGATGCTGGCCAAAGCCGCCGCCGACGCCGGTGACCTGACTCAGGCCGAGCAGCGCCTGAGTGATGTGGCCGCCGGCATCGATGCCGACATCAAGCCCCTGGTGGACCTGCGTCTGGCCCGGGTGCAGCTGGCTCTGGGCAAGAGCGATGAGGCCCTGGCGACCCTGAACACCATCACAGGTGAGGCGTTTGCCGGCCAGCGTGATGAGCTCAAGGGCGATCTGCTGAAGCAGAAAGGTGACCTGCAGGGAGCCCGTGACGCTTACCAGGCGGCCCTGACCGCTGGCAGCCGCAGCCCTGCGCTGCAGATGAAGCTCGACGACCTGGCAAACTGAGGATGACGCGGATGGTGAAGGCAGGAAAAGGATGGCTGGCCGGACTGATGGTCCTGGCTCTGATGGGCTGTGCCTCCAGTGATGACGACGTCAAGATAGAGATCTCGCCGCTGCCGGAGCTCGACTCCAGCGTGGCCACCACCGTGGTTTGGGACACAGGTGCCGGCGACGGCATTGGTGAGTATTGGTCCAGCCTGTCCCCCGAAGTGGCCTATGGCAAGGTATTCGTGGCAGAGCGTTTCGGCCTGATCACCGCCTTTGACCAGGAGAACGGCAAGGAGCTGTGGCAGCAGAATCTGCGTCGCGTCTTCGCCACCGGTGCTCTGAAGAAGAACAACGGTGCCCGTCTCTCCGCCGGCCTGAGCAGTGGCTTCGACAAGGTGTTTGTCGGCAGCGAAAACGGCGTGCTGTTTGCTCTGGACCAGAACAGTGGCGAGGTACTGTGGCAGGCCCAGACCCGGGGTGAGCTGCTGTCCGACCCCACTGTGGTGGATGCCAAGGTGGTTGTGAATACCGGTGCCGGTAAGGTGCAGGCGTTTGATGTGGAGTCCGGCGAAGAGCTGTGGACCTACGAACTGACCCTGCCCTCCCTGGTGCTGCGCGGCACCAGTGCCGCCGCCACCACTCAGGGTGCGGCCTTCGTGGGCACCGCCGACGGTAAGCTGGCGGCGATCTTCGCCCAGCAGGGGGCGCCCATCTGGGAAGCCAAGCTGGCGGAAGCCTCTGGCTCCAATGAATTGGATCGCATGGTGGACTCCGATGCCAAGCCTCTGGTGCTGGGGACCACCCTGTACGCCAGCGCCTTTAACGGCAACCTGGCGGCGGTCGAGGTGCGCTCCGGTCAGATCAAGTGGAAGCGTCAGTACTCCAGCTATACTCCCATGGATCTGGAGGGCAACGACCTCTACCTGACCGCCAGTGACGGCACCATCTACTCGGTGAACCGCCTCAATGGTCTGGAGACCTGGGCCAACTCCGAACTGACCGGTCGACTGGTGACCGGCCCCGCGGTGCTGGGAGACTATCTGCTGGTGGGCGACTTCGAAGGCTACCTGCATATCCTTGACCGGGAAACCGGTAAATTGGTGGGGCGTCGTCAGATCGACGGCTCCGGCCTCTACAGCCAGCCGAGGGTCGAAGGGAACAAGGTGTTCCTGCAGACACGAAGTGGTCGCATCGCCGTGGTGACAATAGGCTAAGGCACTGCTAAAATACTGCGCCCCCAATCCTGGGGGCGTTTTTTGTTTGAGAGGTTGTTCTCCATGATGCCAGTGGTAGCCCTGGTTGGGCGTCCGAATGTGGGCAAATCGACCCTGTTTAACCGCCTTACCCGTACCCGGGATGCCCTGGTGGCGGACTTCCCCGGTCTCACCCGGGACCGCAAGTATGGCCGCTCCAATGTGGGCGAGCATGAATTCATCGTTGTGGATACCGGTGGTATCGATGGCACCGAAGAGGGGATCGAGACCAAGATGGCCGAGCAGTCCCTGGCGGCCATCGAGGAAGCGGATGTGGTGCTGTTCCTGGTGGATGCCCGGGCCGGACTGACCGTGGCCGACGAGGCGATCGCCCAGCACCTGCGCAGCAATGAGAAGCCGGTGTTCCTGGTGGCCAACAAGACCGACGGCATCGACGCCGACTCCGCCTGTGGTGAGTTCTACTCCCTGGGACTGGGGGAGATCCATCAGATCGCCGCCGCCCAGAACCGCGGCATCAGTGCCCTGATTTACCGCGCCCTGGAGCCTTTTGTGGAGCAGTTCGCCGGTGAACACGGTGAGGCCGATGAAGAGGACGGTGAAGAGGCGTTCTTCGACGAGGCTGCGGAAGAGCAGAACCTGACCGAAGAGGACGCCGAGGCCCAGGCCAAGCGTCTGCAGGATCAGCCCATCAAGCTGGCCATCGTCGGCCGTCCCAACGTGGGCAAGTCCACCCTGACCAACCGCATCCTCGGCGAGGAGCGGGTGGTGGTGTACGACATGCCCGGCACCACCCGTGATTCGGTGTTCATTCCCATGGAGCGCGACGACCGGGAGTACGTGTTGATCGACACCGCCGGGGTGCGCCGTCGTGGCAAGGTTCATGAGACCGTAGAGAAGTTCTCCGTCATCAAGACCCTGAAGGCCATCGAAGAGGCCAACGTGGTATTGCTGACCATCGACGCCCGAGAGGGGATCTCCGATCAGGATCTCTCCCTGCTGGGCTTCGTGCTCAACGCCGGCCGGGCCCTGGTACTGGCGGTGAACAAGTGGGATGGCCTCTCCAACGACGTCAAAGAGGATATCAAGCGGGAGCTGGATCGCCGTCTGGGCTTCATCGACTTTGCCCGGGTGCACTTCATCTCCGCCTTGCATGGCACAGGTGTGGGTCACCTGTTTGAGTCGGTGCAGGAAGCCTATGCCAGCGCCACCCAGCGTCACAGCACTTCTCTGCTGACCAAGGTCATGAAGATGGCGGTGGACGATCACCAGCCGCCCATGTCCCACGGTCGCCGCATCAAGCTGAAGTACGCCCATCCGGGCGGCTACAACCCGCCCATCGTGGTGGTGCACGGCAACCAGGTGAAGAACCTGCCGGATTCCTACAAGCGCTACCTGATGAACTACTACCGTAAGTCGCTGAAGATCATGGGCAGCCCCATCCGCATTCAGTTCCAGGAGGGGGAGAACCCCTTCGACAACCGTCGCAAACGTTTGAGTGGTGAAGATCTCAAGCAGCGCAGACGGGTGCTGGGTCACCTGAAGAACCGTCGCTGATGACACAAGAGGCTCCCAATCGGGGGCCTTTTTTGTGTCCGGTATCAGAGGTAGTGCAGCACCAGCCTGGGGGCCGGATCAGTCTGAGATGGCGAGGATTGCTCTGGGGTAAAGGCCGGTTGCCATTGAAGCTGGACATCGGCACGGTTGCACTGGGGGGCGGACAACTGCTCCAGTACGTCGGGCACCGCTTCGGCGGGCACCAGGTGGAACTGGGCCGAGAAGGTCAATGAGGTGATGAGAATGAAGCTGAGCATGCGACCTCCGCGGTCAATATCCTCAACTTCAGTGTAGATCCCTTTGAATTGCTGCGCTTTTACTCGGGCTGAATCTGTGATGTCTGTGGCAGGTAGAGGCGACCCAGATTGAGGATCTCCCCCTCGGGCGACAGGTCGATGGGGTAGAGGCGCTGCTGAATCCTCAATTGGTACCGGCCCGGTCGTATCCCCTGAAGCAGGAACAAGCCGTCATAATCCACCCGGGTCTGGGCCACCCTGGTGCCGTCCCCCTCCTCCAGGCTGATGGCCAGCCCGGCGGCGGGGCGACTGTCCTGATCCGGCACACTCAGCATCACCTCACCCTCCACCTCACTGCCCATCACCATGGGGACATTCAGCCGTTCGATGTGGCCGGCGTGCAGGCGCAGCTGCCTCTGAGTGAAAGGGGAGATCATAAAGGGATCCGCCAGGCTGGATTCGTCCAGTTGCAGCATCAGATCGCTGTCTGCGGGCAGGCCTTGCAGCAGCAGCCGCCCCTCTCTGTCGGTGCGACCCCCTTCGCTGCGTCCGGTGCAGCGAAACCGCACGCCGTCCACCGGCGGTTCGTCCGGTTCCCGCTGACCATTGCCGTTGCGGTCCCAGAAGACGCTGAGGGCAAGGTCTCCCTCCCGGGTGGGGTCGTCGGCGTACCAATGCCAGTTGTCCTGCTGCCTGTCCCACAGCAGGCCGTGGGACAACTCCAACCGAGCCTGATAGTCCTGATCCCCGGAGACGCTGACGCCTAGGCTGAGGAGCAGTGAATCCAGCGACAGGTTGAGGGTCTGATTGAACTGCCACTGCTGGGGCTGCCTGGGCAGCAGAATCAGCTCACTCTGGCCGGCGAGGCGCTGCTCCAGCGGGTAGTTGAGGTTGACCCCCAGCCGTTGAAGACGGGCGCTGGGCTGCCACTGAAGATCGGCGTAACCGCGGACCCGCCATTGTTCCAGCCGTCCGGAGAGGGCCAGTTGCTGCTGCAGGCTGTGCTCCTGAAAATCGCGCCAGGTGAGGGCATGACTCCAGCTGCTCTGGCGCCACTGGCCATTGAGGGTCAGGGCCGCCCGGTGCTGATCGCCGTTGCTATAGGCATCGGTGCCCACCTCGAGTCGCCAGCTGAGATCCTCCAGGCGGCCATTGGCTCTCAGCAGCCATTCATGACGCAGCTGTCGCTGACGGTGGACGGCGCTGAGGTAGTCCTGGTAGTGGGCACCACTGAGCTGCCACTGCCAGTTTCCTGTGTCACCCTGCAGGGCCAGAGCCAGGGCCTCGCCACCCTGCCACTGCTTGATGCCGCGAACCTGAGCAAGCACACCGCCCAACTGGCCGACCAGGGCCAGGCTGGAGTAATGGTCTGTGACCAGGTTCGGTGCCTGCAGATAGTGGTGGCCCAGCTGCAGGCTCAATGCTTCAGACAGGCCATAGCCCCACTCCAGTTGCGCCTCGCTGCCACCACCGTGCTCCCAGGTCAGGGCAGTCAGCCGGCTGCCACTCTTTCCAGGAGCCAGCTGGCTGCCGTCCAGGGGGTGAGTAAGGCTTAACTGACGCTCCTCACCGTTGGGGCCGTAGAGCAGGATCCGAAACCGGTTCTGCCCCAGGTAGAGGGCCACATTGTCGAACCGGTAGCGACCTTGGGATCCGATGCGCTGGGCATCGATAAGGTCCCCGTCCCGATAGAGCTCTGCATCCCAGCCGGGCGGTGCAGGCCCTTCCAGCACCGTAGTGATGAATTGATCCGATTGCAGGCTTTCCCCCTGGCGAAGGTCCATGCCCCACCCCAGCTCGCCCCGGCCTACTAATGGGGTATTGGGCCCGGTGATCGAGCCCAGCCGATACTGGCTCAGCCAGGGCAGATCCCAGCGGCGCTGAATCGAGGCTCTCAACCTCTGGGTCTGGTCATCCAGTTGCAGGTTGAACTGGGCCTGATGATGGGCCAGATCGCTGACACCATCGAGCAGCAGGCTGGCCTGGGCGTCACCCTTACTGCGTATAAGACTCAGCTGATTGTGCAGGGCGGGGTCACCGATTCGGGCGTAGGGGCTGGTATACACAGGCTGTCCGGAGGTGTTGCGATCCTGCTGCTGTTGCAAAAGGGTCAGACGTTGCTGCCGCTGCCAGACCTTGTCCAGGGGCAGCAGGTCGGCGGCAGAGAGGTGCAGGGTCTGGTTCTGGGGGGAGAAGTTCAGGGTCAGTTGCCACATCGGCCCCAACTGGTCTGCGGGCACGAACAGATCCCAGCCATCGTTGATCAGGCTGGTCAGGCTGATGTCCGGATAGCCTGAGCGGACCATCCGCCGGCCCTCCAGACGAAACCGGTCCGCAGGGCTGCTCAGGCTGCCCTCGGCCCGGCCATGCTCCACGTCCACCAGCAGCGGCATCAGCAGCAGATCGGCCAGTTGCTGCAGCGGCAGATGGAGGCGGCCCTCTGATTCGTAGGCCAGCAGATCTTCTGAGAGCAGCTCGCCCCGATAGACCAGTTGCAACACCAGAGGTGTGGCCTCCTCAACGTCCCCATAAGCCGTTTGGTAGGGCAGGGCAGCCAGCAGCGTCAGCAGCAGGAGAAAACGCATCAGGGCTGAAGCTGCAACTGCACCTCACGTTCACTGCCGTAGCGGGGATCCTCCCGGTACCGGATCTCGATGGGGGCCTCTCCCCTGGGGGAACGACTCAGAGGAACCTTAAACTCCAACCGGTCAATTTCAGGGTAGAGGGCGGCGCCCCGGAGAAACCCCAGGGTCGTCTGCTCACCGGATTGCTGCTGCACCAGCTCCAGATCCCCATACACAGAACGGTTTCCCGAGGCGGTGATGCTGATCTGGGCGTGATGGGGGTGAAGCTCGGCAGCGTCGATGGCCAGTGAGGAGTGGGTGGCCCCCTTGCGGGCGATCACCGGGATCGACATGGACAGCATGGGGCGAATCTGCAGCGCCAGGTTGTCGCCCCCCTGAGTGTGGCGAGGCTCCCCCTGGGTGGGGATCTGGCGAATCACCAGATGGCTGCGGTACTCACCGTCCGCCATCTCCGGCCTCATCCTCAGGGCCATCCTGATGGTTTGGGTGGCACCGGGCTCCAGGGTGACCCGTCTGGGGGAGTAGCGAACCATCTTGGCCAGGCTGTAGGGGTTATCAGCTTGGGGCACCAGTTTGCCATCTGGGTTCATGGCCATCTCCTGGAAGCGAATATCAAACTTCTGCAAACTGCCGGAGATGTTCTTCAGGATCAGCGCGTCGCTGCGTTGACCCGGCTCAAAATAGAGGCGTTGGGGGGATATCAGCAGGTTGGCCTGGGCCAATAGGGGGCACAGACCCAGAATCAGTGTGGCCAGTAACTTCATGGCGTTCTCCCTAGGACCCGAAAACGGGGCAGAAGTCCGGCTTCTGCCCGCAGCGGGTCTGCCGTGCGTCACATGGGGCGCCGGCGGTTATGGTTATGGTGTGGGAAAAGGCTTACTGGTAAGCCACGTCGATGGTGTAGGTGACGCTGCCGGCACCGGCGCTGGCGGTATCGCTGACGGTCAGGGTGCCGCCAAGATTGAAGACCAGCTTCCCATCGCCATCGAGGGCAACGGCAGAATCGAAGCTCTGGCTGGCCGCGGGGGCGAAGGTCACGCCGCTGCCGCTGCCGTCGTTGAGGGTAACGGCCACGTTGCGATTGGCGTCTCCTGAGATGGTGAAGACGCCGGCGGTACCGCTGCTGCTCAGGCAGGCATCGCCGCTGGCGGCGCCGTCGGCCGGAGCCAGGGTACAGGTGATGTTGTTGCCTAGTTTGACGTTACCGAAGTCCAGCTGAGTGGTTTCGGCGATGTCCACGGGTTGGATCAGATTGAAGGTGGCGGTGAACTCCTGGGCCACGGCCAGGGTAGAGACGCCTGCAGCCAGTACAGAGATAATGGCAATTTTTTTCATTTATTGTATTTCCCAAAGTGCTTTGAGTATTGCCCCTGAGCCCCTCCGTTTCGGGCCCGACCTCGAGCTTATAATTATCCTCCACCTCCCTGTGGAAGGCAGATGTTTAACAAATTGAAACATCTTGAATCAAATTGATAACAAAATTAAGATTCGAATTCCATAGCAATTTGGTCGGATAATAGAAATAAAATGAGACCCTTATGTAAATCATTGCTGGCACCACTGTTGGTGTTGCTCCCCTTTCAGGTGCATGCCAAGGTGTGGTTGACTGAGCTGCAGAGCCTGACCTATCCCACGGCCATCAAGAACAGCGATAAGGCCAGCCGGGTGGTGTTGACCTGGAAGGGAGGACTGGGGGGATCCACCAATGTGGAGTTGCTGGACAGCTACTACCATCAGGCCAAGTATCGCATCACCTCAAACAGCAAAAGGCCCATCAGCATAGACATCGCCAACCTGGGCAATGAGGCCAAGGTCAATCTGCGTGGCTTCAAGGTGCGTTATCGCAACCGCACCTATAAGCGTTTTCCGGTAACCAACCTGGAGAATCCGGGGAGAGAGGGGGCGGAGATCTGGATCGGGGCCACCATCAAGGCGGGAAAACGGGCCAAGCCCGGACTGAAGCTGCCTGCCTTCTGGCTGGAGGTGACCGACAGGTAGCGCCCGTCAGTCTGCAGCAGGAGTGGTGCCCTCGACCTTGAGGCTGAGTTCTCCCCGGTGCAGCCGGGCGTTAAGGCTGTCGCCAACCTGCACCTGACTGGCGTCGGTGAGCGCCTTGCCCGACTCATCCTGCAAGATGGCGTAGCCGCGTCCCAGTACTGCCAGGGGACTGATGGCATTGAGGGCCTGAGCCTGGGCGGCCAGCTGCTGGTTCTTGCGCTCGGTCAGGGAACTCATGCCGCGCTGCAGCCGTTGTGACAGGCTGGTCAGTAGCTCTTGGCGCTGGCGAACCTGGCGTTGTGGCTGCCAGGCCTGCAGCCGGGTGGTCAGATTATCCAGACGCCGGTTTTCCTGGGCCAACTTCTGGCTCATGGCGTGGTGCAGCCTGAGTTGCTGCTCATCCAGCCGTTGGCTGAGGGTGGCCAGTTGCCGGCTGGGGTGGGCCGCTGCCAGGCGGGAGTCCAGCAGGGAGAGGCGGCTGTGCTGCTGTTGCAGGGTCCGGCCTATGGCGTGATTCAGGCGATGCTGAAGGTTGGCGATCGCCTGGCGCTGATGGCGCTGATCCCCGGAGAGCATCTCTGCCGCCGCCGAGGGGGTGGGGGCGCGCAGATCCGCCACAAAATCGGCGATGGTGACGTCCACTTCGTGGCCCACGGCGGAGACGATGGGCAGACGTGAGGCGAACACCGCCCGGGCCACCGCCTCCTCATTGAAGCACCAGAGATCCTCCAAAGAGCCTCCGCCCCGGGTCAGCAGCAGGCAGTCCACCTCGTCCCGCTCATTGGCCACCTCGATGGCCCGGCACAGGCTGGGAATCGCTTCACGGCCCTGAACCTGGGTGGGATAGAGGATCACCTTGAGCGCCGGGTTGCGCCGCTTAAGCACCGACAGCACATCGTGGATGGCGGCGCCGGTGGGGCTGGTGATGATCCCCAGGGTCTGGATGGGATCCGGCAGGGGCTGCTTGGCACCGGAGGCAAACAACCCTTCGGCGGCCAGGCGCATTTTCAGCTCTTCAAACTGCTGTTTCAGCAACCCGTCTCCCGCCGGTTGCATGCTGTCCACCAGCAGCTGCATGTCGCCCCTGGGTTCATACAGGGTCACCTGGGCCCGAACCAGCACCTGCATGCCATCTCTGGGGCGGAAGGTCACCCTGTTGTTGCGTCCACGGAACATGGCACAACGCAGCTGACTGCGCTCATCTTTCAGGGTGAAATACCAGTGTCCGGAGGAGGGGGTGGCCAGGTTGGAGATCTCGCCAGTGAGCCAAACCCGTCCCCACTGTTGCTCCAATGTGGCCTTGAGCTGACGGTTGAGGGCAGAGACGGTAAGGATCTGATTTGACAAGGGGAGAACCGGGGTTCATGAAATGATCTGAAATTAGTAACAAGAAATGATTGAAGTGGCAAGCCCGGATCCCTATAATTCCCCGGCAATATTTTACTACACCCATAAACCCTACCGGTGAAATGTTGCCATGCTAAGAATTAAACAAGAAGCGCTTACCTTTGACGACGTACTGCTCGTCCCTGCCCACTCCACTGTTCTTCCGAACACCGCAGAGCTTGGCACCCAACTGACCAAAACCATCAAGCTGAATATTCCTATGGTGACTGCCGCCATGGACACCGTGACCGAAGGCCGTCTGGCGATCGCCATGGCTCAGGAAGGTGGCATCGGCTTTATCCACAAGAATATGAGCATTGAACAGCAGGCGGCCCAGGTTCGCATGGTGAAGAAGTACGAGGCTGGCATCGTTGCCGACCCCGTGACCGTCACCCCGGAACTGACCATCGCCCAGCTGAAAGAGATCACCGAAGAGAACGGTTTCGCCGGTTACCCTGTGGTGACCGAGGGCAACGAGCTGGTGGGCATCATCACCGGCCGTGACGTTCGTTTCGTCAAGGACCTGTCCAAGAAGGTCGCCGACGTCATGACCACCAAGTCTCGCCTGGTGACCGTGATTGAGGGCACCCCTCTGGAGCAGGCTCAGCAGGTGATGCAGAAGCACCGCATCGAGAAGGTGCTGGTGGTGACCCCTGAGTTCCGTCTCACCGGCCTGATCACCGTGAAAGACTTCGAAAAGGCGGAGCGCAAGCCTAACGCCTGTAAGGATGAGAAGGGCAGCCTGCGCGTCGGCGCCGCCGTCGGTGCCGGTGAAGGCAACGAAGATCGGGTTGCCGCCCTGGTGGAAGCCGGTGTGGACGTACTGCTGATCGACTCCTCCCACGGCCACTCCGAAGGGGTGCTGCAGCGTATCCGTGCCACCCGTGAAGCCTTCCCCGATGTGCAGATCATCGGTGGCAACGTCGCCACCGCCGAAGGTGCCCGTGCCCTGATTGAAGCCGGTGTCGACGCGGTGAAAGTGGGCATCGGCCCAGGCTCCATCTGTACCACCCGCATCGTTACCGGCGTCGGCGTGCCTCAGATCACCGCCGTGGCCGAAGCCGCGTCCGTGGCCAACGAGTATGGCATCCCCGTGATTGCCGACGGTGGCATCCGCTTCTCCGGTGACATCGCCAAGGCGATCGCCGCCGGCGCCAGCCTGATCATGGCCGGTTCCCTGTTTGCCGGCACCGAAGAGGCCCCGGGCGAAATTGAGCTGTACCAGGGTCGTGCCTTCAAGTCCTACCGTGGCATGGGCTCCCTGGGGGCCATGACCAAGGGCTCCTCCGACCGCTACTTCCAGAGCGACAACGCCGCCGACAAGCTGGTGCCCGAAGGCATCGAAGGGCGCATCCCCTATAAGGGCAAGCTCAAGGAGATCATTCACCAGCAGTTGGGCGGCCTGCGCTCCTGCATGGGTCTGACCGGTTGCGGCACCATCGAAGAGCTGCGCACCAAGGCCGAGTTCGTCCGCATCAGCGGCGCCGGCATCAAGGAGAGCCACGTTCACGACGTGACCATCACCAAGGAAGCGCCCAACTACCGTATGGGTTAAGGCTGAAAAGGGGGCAGGTCTGCCCCCTTTCTTCTAGCCAGGTAAAGAATAACGACAGGCCATAGGCCGCAGGGCAAGAGTTCGCCCTCGTACCCAACCATCACAATAATGAGACCCGAATAAGATGAGCAACATCCACGACCATCGTATCCTTATCCTGGATTTTGGTTCCCAGTACACCCAGCTGATCGCCCGCCGCATCCGTGAGATCGGCGTCTACTGCGAGCTGTGGGGCTGGGATGTGCCCGAAGAGAAGATTCGCGAATTTGCCCCCACCGGCATCGTCCTCTCCGGCGGCCCCGAGTCTGTGGCCGCAGACAACTCCCCCCGTGCCCCCGAGTATGTGTTCAGCGCCGGTGTGCCGGTGCTGGGCGTGTGCTACGGCATGCAGACCATGGCCGAGCAGCTGGGCGGCAAGGTGTCCTGCTCCGACAAGCGCGAGTTTGGCTACGCCCAGGTGAAGGTCCTGGAAGCCACCCAGCTGTTTGAGAACATCGAAGACGCTATCGACCACGACGGCAAGGCGCTGCTGGATGTGTGGATGAGCCACGGTGACAAGGTGACCGCCATCCCCGAAGGTTTCACCAAGGTGGCCGAGACCGAGACCTGCCCCTATGCGGCCATGGCCGACGAGTCCCGTCACTTCTACGGCGTGCAGTTCCACCCCGAGGTGACCCACTCCAAGCAGGGTAAGCGGATGCTGGAGCACTTCGTTCTGAACATCTGTGGTTGCGAGGCCAAGTGGACCTCCGCCGCCATCATCGATGACGCCATCGAGCGCATTAAGGAGAAGGTGGGCGGCGATAAGGTGATCCTGGGCCTGTCCGGTGGTGTGGACTCCTCCGTGGTGGCCATGCTGCTGCACCGTGCCATCGGTGACCAGCTGACCTGTGTGTTTGTCGACAACGGCCTGCTGCGCCTGGATGAAGGCGATCAGGTGATGGAGATGTTCGGCGACCACTTCGGCCTGAACATCGTCCGCGTCGACGCCGAGCAGCGCTTCCTGGACGCCCTGGAGGGTGAAGCGGATCCTGAAGCCAAGCGTAAGATCATCGGCCACACCTTCGTGGAGCTGTTCGACGAGGAAGCGGCCAAGATCCAGGACGTGAAATGGCTGGCCCAGGGCACCATCTACCCCGACGTCATCGAATCTGCCGGTGCCGCCACCGGCAAGGCCCATGTGATCAAGTCCCACCACAACGTGGGCGGCCTGCCCGAAGATATGGAGCTGGGCCTGGTGGAGCCGCTGACCGAGCTGTTCAAGGATGAGGTGCGCAAGATTGGCCTGGAACTGGGTCTGCCCTACAACATGCTCTACCGTCATCCCTTCCCCGGTCCAGGCCTGGGTGTGCGGGTGCTGGGCGAGGTGAAGAAGGAGTATTGTGACCTGCTGCGCCGCGCCGATGCCATCTTCATCGAGGAGCTGCACAAGGCGGATCTGTACAACAAGGTGTCCCAGGCGTTCACCGTGTTCCTGCCGGTCCGCTCCGTTGGGGTGATGGGCGATGGCCGCAAGTACGACTGGGTGGTGTCCCTGCGTGCGGTGGAGACCATCGACTTCATGACCGCCCACTGGGCCCACCTGCCATATGACTTCCTGGGCAAGGTGTCCAACCGCATCATCAACGAGATCGACGGCATCTCCCGGGTGGTGTACGACATCTCCGGTAAGCCGCCGGCGACCATCGAGTGGGAGTAATCTCCTCGAGCTGAATAAGGCGCCCACCGGGCGCCTTTTTTAGTTGCCCTCTGCGGGCTTGAGCTGGGGCAGGGAGGCGGTCACCGGCCCCAGGTGCCAGATATAGTGATAGCCGCGCTCTTGTGATGCCGGCTTGAGGGTGCCTGCGGGGGCACTTTGTCTGTTTGTGAGGGTGTAGACCTTCTGACCATCCTCTTCCCAAAACCAGGCAGTGCCATTGCCGCTATAGAGCCTAATGCTCAGGGTGTTTGCGCCCCACCCTTTTAGATAGGCACCCATCATTTTGGCGTCCGGGGCCCAGCGATTACCATGTACTGTTTGGGTGTGCCAGTTGCCACTGTAGATCACTATGGGCTGGCCAAGGTAGGGGCGCAGGTTCTCGGCCATGCGCAGATCCCTGGGATCGTGCTTGTAGTTAAAGCCCACCACCTGAATCTCGCCCGATTTTACCAGGGGGTGGAGCCGCTCCAGCAGCTGATACAGGGCGCGGCTGCTGCGCCCGTCAAACACCGTCTGCCAGTCTGTGGAGGCCTGGATCTGGGCTTTGAGTCGGTTGAGGTCGCCGCCGAAGTCCAGATCCTCGGCGTTGAGCTCCAGGCCGACGATAAGCGGCTGGTCGAGCTTGCTGGCCTGGTGGCAGATGGTGGCGTAGGCCGCTTGCGGGGCTTCGTTGGTGCCATGCATCTCCCCTAACAGCAGGGTGTCATGGTGCTGACTGTCCAGCAGCGACACCACAGGGTCCGGCAGCGTGGGGCAGGCGATGGCCGGGAGGGTCAGCAGGGACAGCAGCAGTGCGGGTCGAATCATGAGAGCTCCATTCTCGGTGGGGAAAGGCTGAGTCTCTCAGATTGTCGACGGGATTAAACTGTTTTAAATCATTGTTATAAATAAAAAAGGCGGCCATCGGGCCGCCTTTTCTGCTCCATGCAGGCTTATTCGCCCTGCTTGGACTTTTTCACATACTGGGTGAGGATCACGATACGCTGACCGTTGACCCGGCCCTCGATGTGCTCGGGGTTGTTGGTCAGGCCGATGTTGCGTACCGGGGTGCCACGCTTGGCGGTAAAGTTGCCGCCCTTGACCACCAGATCTTTGATCAGGTGGACGGTGTCACCGGCCAGCAGCACGTCGCCGTTGCTGTCCTTGTGGACAATGGCGTCGGGGTCCGCTTCCTCAGGCAGGCCGGCGTCGGCCCAGGCTTTGACATCCTCTTCCATGTAGATCATGTCCAGCAGATCCTGAGCCCAGGTCTCACCCTGTTTGGTCAGGCGGTGCAGCATGCGGTAAGCCACCACCTGTACCGCGGGCACCTGGCTCCACATGGCGTCGTTCAGGCAGCGCCAGTGGTTGGCGTCCAGCTGGGCGTCGTCGGGCAGCTCGCCCTGGCATTTGACGCAGGCCAGCACCGCTTTCTCTTCGGTGCTCTTCTCTACCGGTGGCACGTCATACACGCTCAGCTGATCGTTACTACCACACAACTCGCACTTGGAGTCGCCACGCTGCATCAGAGTGTTTTCAATGCTCATTCAGATATGTCCTTCAGGAGAGTTAAGGCGGAATTATATCAGCGCAAAAGTGGTTCTGTCAGGGACTCAGGCAGCAAAAAGGGCGCCGAGGCGCCCTTTAAATCCGGATAACGGGTCTTAGCAGATCCGCGGCAGCAGTTCCCCTTTGGGCAGCTCCAGGTAACGCTGGCTGCCCCAGGGAGAGGTGAGGACCACCTTACCCACGTGCTGCTCCACCACGGTGCCAATGATGGCGGCGCTCTCCTGCCCCTGTTTCAGCAGGGCCAGGGCCTGTTCCGCCTGATCCGCGGGGACGCCGAGGACAAAGGTGCCCTCGTTGGCCAGCTCCATGGGTTCGAAGCCAAACAGTTCACACAGCCCCTGCACCTCGTCGGCGATGGGCACCTGATCCTGTTCGACCTTGATCCCCAGCTCGCGGCTGGCGGCCCACTCGTTGAGTACCGCGGCCAGACCGCCCCGGGTGGCGTCGCGCATGGCGCGCACCTCGATGCCGGCGTCCAGCAGGCGCTTGACGTCGTCCCACAGGGTGGCGCAGTCGGAGGCGAGATCCCCCTCCAGGGCCATCCCTTCACGACTGGCCAGGATGCAGGCGCCGTGGCGGCCGACGTCCCGGGAGACCAGGATGGCGTCGCCCACCTCCAGTTTCTTCCAGGAGGGGTTGGCGATGCACTGGCCCACACCCGAGGTGTTGATGAAGATGCCGTCGGCGGCGCCCTTGGGCACCACCTTGGTGTCGCCGCAGACGATGCGGGCTCCGCTCTTCTCCAGCTCCTCAGCCATGGATTTCACCAGGGTCTCCAGCTCGGCGAAGGTAAGACCCTCTTCGATGATGAAGCCGCAGCTCAGATACTGGGGGATGGCGCCGGCCATGGCCAGGTCATTGACCGTGCCGGCCACGGCGATCTTACCCAGATCGCCTCCCTTGAACTGGCGGGGGCTGACGGTGAAGCTGTCGGTGGTAAACGCCAGGGGGCCCTGGATATCCAGCCGGGCGGCGTCTTCGTCCCGGATCAGGATCTCGTTGCTGAAGTACTTGAAGAACAGCTTACGAATCAGCTGGTTCATCTCGACACCACCGCCACCGTGGCTCAGTTGAATGCGGCGTTTGTTGTCGGTGGCGGTCATAGAATCACTTCTCCGTACTTAAAGTGGGCGTGACAGGCGCCCTCTGAGCTGACCATGCAGCTGCCCATCGGGGTTTGCGGGGTGCAGCCGCGGCCGAACACCTTACAGTCGGTGGGCTTGGCCAGACCCTTGAGGATATCGCCGCACATGCAGGCCTTGTGGTCGTCCAGCTCTTCGCTGGGCAGGATATCCTTGAACTTGATCTCGGCATTGAGGTGCGGGTAGTCCGGGGAGAGCCCCAGGGCGGAGTTGGGGATATTGCCCAGGCCGCGCCAGCGGAACTCGGGGCGCACCGCCAGGTACTTGTCCACCATCGCCTGGGCACCTGTGTTGCCATCGATGGTCACGGCACGGGTGTACTGGATCTCCAGCTCCGCCTTGTCCGCCAGTTTCTGCTCCACCAGCATCAGCACCGCTTCCAGCACGTCCACAGGCTCGAAGCCTGAGACCACAACCGGCGTCTGGTAGGCGTCGACGATGGGCTGGTACACCTTGGCGCCGGTGATCACGCTGACGTGGGAGGGGCCGATGAAGGCGTTGACCTTGGCCTGGCCGTCCGCCATCACCGCGTGCACCGCAGGTGGTACCAGAACATGGTTGACGTGCAGCAGCAGGTTGGTCAGCCCCAGCTGGTCTGCCATCTGCACCAGTACCGCAGTCATCGGGGTGGTGGTTTCGAAGCCGATGGCGAAATAGATCACCGTCTTGTCCGGGTTTTCCTGGGCCAGCTTCACCGCGTCCATGGGGTCGTACAGGGGGCGCACGTCGGCGCCCTGGGCACGGGCCTGGGCCAGGCTGGATTTGGAGCCGGGCACCCGGATCATGTCACCCAGGGTAGTCAGAATCACGTCAGGCTGCTGGGCCAGGGCGATCGCCTGGTCGATGCGCTCTTTGGGCATGACGCACACGGGGCAGCCAGGGCCGTGGATAAATTCGATGTTGTCCGGCAGTGCCTGGTGGATGCCGTATTTCATGATGCTGTGGGTGTGGCCGCCGCACACCTCCATGATCTTCAGGGGTTCCTTCAGGCCGGGGGCCTTGTCGGCAATCTGCTTCAGCAGCGCCTTGATGGTCTCCGGGTCCCGAAATCCCTGATAGAGATCCTTCAGGGCCAGATCAGACATCTTCCGCCTCCATCTTTTCGACAATCTCTTTGTAGAGCTCGAGGCTCTCCTTGGCCGCTTCCTCATCGATCTTGTTCATGGCGAAGCCGACGTGGATCAGCACATAATCGCCCACGTTCAGGGGCTCGCTGATCAGGTGAGTACTCACCCTGCGGGTTACGCCCATGGTGTCGACGGTGGCGGTGGTGTCTTCAGGGTGCAGTTCTACCACCTGAGAGGGAATGGATAAACACATGGTCTGAATGGTCCCTTGTTTACATTTCGAACATTATTCGACAACACCCCCATGACTTTCGTGACCTGGGTCATGTTAGTGGCATTTACTCTGTGGTGGGTGTCGTAGTTTTGGGTACTCGAGGGGCCGAAACCGGCCCCTCGGGGGAGTTACTCCTGGTTTAGGGCATACCAGAGCTGCCCCTGGGCGATGCTGCCGTCATTGACGGCGGTGCGCTCGGGCCAGAGCCAGCGGGCCTGGTGATCGCCCATGGTGGCCTGCAGGCGCTCCAGCAGGCAACGGTTCATCATGACGCCGCCACTGAGCACCATGGGGTAGTCCGGGTAGCGTTCCATCAGGCTGACCATCATCTGGGCAACGGCGTTGATGAAGGCCCGGGCCCAGGTGGCGGTGTCCAGCTTGCTGTGCCCCAGGGTCATCATCTGATGCACCAGGGGGGCGGTATCGATAATGGGGCCGATGCTGGCGGGCAGGCTCAGCAGGTTGACCTCGCTGTCCTGGCACTGCTCGGCGGCGGCTTCTAGCAGCATCCCGGCCTGACCGTCGAAGTCGGTCTCCCGGCACAATTGCAGGAAGCAAGCCATGGCGTCGAACAGGCGGCCCATGGAGCTGGAGTAGGGGGCGTTGATCCCCCGCTGCCACATCAGGTGCATGTTCTTCAGGGCCATATCCTTGATGCCGAACTTCTGAGGCCAGCCACTGGCCTGCACCTCCTCTAGGGAGTAGTGCTGGAACATCAGGGAGAGGGCCACCCGTACCGGGTGCTTGATCGCCTGTTCCCCGCCAATCAGGCGGAAGGGTTTGACGTAGTGCAGCCGGGTGTAGCCCTGGGTGTCGGCCAGCATCACTTCGCCACCCCACATCTGACCGTCGTCGCCCAGGCCGGTTCCGTCGAAGGCAAATCCCAGCACCTTGTCGGTGCGTTTGTGCTCCGCCATCACCGCCAGGATGTGGGCGTGATGATGTTGCACCTGCAGCAGGGGCAGTTCCCGTCGCTGAGCCAGGTTCTGGGCCCACTGACTGGAGCCATAGCCTGGGTGCAGGTCGGTCACCAGCCGCTCCACCTTGAGGTCGTAGATCCGCTGCAGCTGGGCCAGGGTGTGCTCGAAGTAGCCCTCGGTGGCCAGGTTATCCAGATCGCCGATGTGGGGACTGGTGATCGCCCTCTGGCCAAAGGCCAGGGCCAGGCGGTTCTTCTGCTGGGCCCCCACCGCCAGGGTGGTGAGCTGGGCTTCGTTGTCCAGGCGCTCGGTCTGAGGGGCAACCCCACGGGCCAGACGCCACCACTGGGTCTGGCCGCCGACCACCTGCACCACGGAGTCGTCGCAGGCGTTGAGTATGGGCCTGTCGTGATCCAGGATGCCGTCCACCACATGACCCAGTTTGTCCACCAGTTGGCTGAGCTCGGTGATCACCGGCTCGCCGGAGAGGTTGGCACTGGTGGCCACCAGCGGCCGGTCCAGCCGTTCCAGCAGCAGCTGATGGATGGGGGTGTAGGGCAGAAACAGTCCCAGGCGATCGATCCCCGGTGCCACAGACGGGGCCAGCGTGTCGCTGCCCAGGGTGCGCATCAGGGTTATGGGACGCTCCTGGGAGCAGAGGGTGTCCCACTCCTCGGTATCGCCCCTGACCAGAGTCTCGGCGGTGGCACGGTCTTTGACCATCACCGCCAGGGGTTTGGCGGGGCGGCGTTTGCGCCGCCTCAGGGTGTCCACCGCCAGGTCACTGGTGGCGTCACACATCAGGTGATAGCCCCCCAGCCCCTTGATGGCGATGATCTTGCCTTTGGCCAACTGGCTGCAGCAGTGGGCCAGGGGATCGGTGACCGTCAGCGGCTGACCATTGGCCTTGCGCCAGGTCAGTTGGGGTCCGCAGTGGGGACAACTGACTGGCTGGGCGTGGTAGCGCCGGTTGAGGGGATCCTTGTACTCCTTGGCACACTCGGGGCACATCTTGAAGCCTGCCATGGCCGTATTGGGCCTGTCGTAGGGCAGGTCGCGGATGATGGTGTACCTGGGGCCGCAATTGGTGCAGTTGGTAAAGGGGTAGTTGAAGTAGCGGCTGTCAGGGTTGCGGATGTCGTTGAGACAGTCGTCGCAACTGGCTTTGTCGGTGGCCAGGGCCACCTGGGCATCCTGCTTGCCGCTGCTTTCCAGAATTATGAACTCCGCCTCATCCAGATCGATGGGGTGATCCTCGATGGACAGGTGATCGACCTTGGCCAGAGGCGGGAGTTGGTTGCGCATGGCGTCTTCAAACGCGGCCAGCTGTGCCGTGGTGCCCTGCACCTCGATGGCGACGCCGTTGGCGTCATTGAGGACATTTCCGGTCAGGGCGTTGTCCGTGGCGTGGCGGTAGACAAAGGGTCGGAAGCCGACCCCTTGTACCGTACCAAGGATCTGGTAGTGCTGGCGCCTCAGACTCATGCACGCTTCCTGCGCTTGAGGAACAGACCACCGGCGGCCAGGTTGGAGCCGTCAAAGTCCAGCGCCTCGGGCCACATCAGGTGGAAGTTGTTGCCCAGGCGACGATGGATGCGATCCATCAGCGCCGGAGAGGCAAACTCATCCCCGGCCAGGGCCAGCTGATCGATGCCCACGTCCGCATCCAGTTGCTCCACCCAGTTGGCGACGAAGTCGGCGAAGGAGTCCACCAGGCCGTAGCAGGTGGCCTGGATGCTATTCTCATCGGCCATGGCGTAGCTGAGCGCTGCCTGCAGCGCCTTGTGGGCCTGCACCGTCAGCACCTCATCGTCGTCACGCTTGAGCTTGAAGTCGATGCGGGGGCTGTTCTTACCGTCATGGCCCAGGGCCAGGGCGGTGAACTTGCGGGCGGCGGTGAGGCGGTCGTCCCCGGGCTCGGCCACTTGCAGCAACCAGGCCACCAGGGCCATCAGGCTGGACAGGTTGCCACTGATGGGGGCGTCGCTCATGGCGTCCAGGGTGGCGGCACGCTCAGGATGCAGCTCGCGGAAGCGGGCCACCAGGCGTTCACCGGTCTCGGCGCCTTCGGCGATGGTGCTGAGGATCTGGTTTGGCGCGATCCACTGCTCCGGCAGCTTCACCAGCCACTGATACTCACCCTTGTCGTCCTGATGGATCAGGCCCGAGGGGCGGCTGCCACTCAGGTAGAGGGTGGCGGTGGTGGTGCCCTTGGGAGCGAACAGCTTGGCACCGTGATGGGCACAGGCGGCGGCCCAGCGGTTGTTGATGTTCTGACGACCATCTTCGCTCAGGGTCAGCTTGCCGTCGTCCACTTCGGCGCGATAGCCGCCGATCACCGCGTCATCCCACAGGGGCGCTTCGGGGCAGGGCAGGTCGGCCGGCTGGCGGCGGTGGCTCAGGGCCAGGGGCTTCTCTTCGAGGAAGGTGAGCACCAGCTTAGGCGTAGGCTCCACCTCTTCGACGGCCACCAGCTCCACACCGGCATCGGCCAGTTTCTGGGCCAGGCGCAGAGAGATCCTGTCGTCGGCCAGGTGGCACAGATAGGTGATGTGCGCCAGCTTGTTGGCCTTGGCAAACTCCGCCTTGGGCAGCAGTTGCAGCATGGGTTTCTCCAGGCTGCTCAGCAGGCGCACCCCCTGGTTGGATAGGTGCAGGGCAGAGTTCAGGGCTTCGGCGCGGCAGAACATCAGCTGACTGGGCTGAATGTCGCCGAGGCGACGGAAGCGGCGCAGGCCGCTGCCGGTGGCCAGGGTGCACTGGCCCTTGGCCAGGAAGGTGTCCACGGCCTGCTGCAACTGGTCGCTGTCCAGGCTGGGCTGAGCCTCACTGCCGCAGTGTTGGCAGGGCTGCAGGTGGTCACGGCAGTAGCCACAGTAGGGGTTGTGAACCGGGCCATGAGCCAGGGCGTGGTCGTCGCCCTCGAGCTCCTCAACCGGAAGCAGTTCACTGCGCTCCAGCCAGCAGGAGAGAGACCACTCCTGGCCCACCTGTTCGGCCAGCTCCGACAACTGTTCCTGATCGCCCTCGGCGATGAAGAAGTAGGTGTTGTCGGCTTTGCCTGTGGTGAGTACCTGGGGGTGGGTCAGCAGCTGGTTGCAGCGATGAGCGTAGTAGGGGACCGGACGGTCGCAATGGAAGTTAAACTTCAGCTTCATGGCTGGGGTCCTTAGGTGTCGCAGGATTGGTGGGCCAGGGCCTGGATGTCGAGATCCTTCACCTTGGTGGCGCGGATCCCCAGGGTCTCCAGATGACCAACCAGGGCTTTCTCCATGGTAGGTACAGCGCCTTTGACCTGGTCGGTAAGCTCGAAGCTCATGGACTCCAGGACGGTGGGCACCACACCCAGGACATAGGTCTTGGGCCTGTCGCCCACCATGTCCATCATGTTCAGGGTTTGCAGCATCTCCACTTCGTGGGCGCTGCCTTGCCAGTCCACCTCGGCGGGGGCCCGGTCAAAGTCGAAGAAGAAGACGTCGCCGTAGTTGGCGTTCGCTGAGTTGATGGTGTCGACCACCACTAGATGGTCATAAGGGGCAATCAGAGGAATCAGTGCGTTGGCCAGAGTGCCGCCGTCCATGAATTCCAACTGAGGTTGCCCCTCGAATTTGTAAGCTTTCTGGAAGTAGTTGGCAAAATGTACGCCGATGCCTTCATCGGCGTACAGTACATTGCCAATCCCCAGAATGAGGATTTTTTCTGGCATATCGATTACTTGTGCTTCATTGGGTGGTAGTCATAACCGGACACAATGGAATCCACAGAGTTGTGCTTGAAGCGGATGCCACTGAATACAGCCATGTATACATGGATAACCATGAAGATGACAAATACCCAGGTCAGGAAGTGGTGCAGCTCACGCACAAAGGCCAGGGTTCCGAACATCGGAATCAGGGCTTCGGCGATGGGCATAAAGGCACCACCCAGTCCTTCGTGATACACATGGGCGTGCAGGATAAGACCGGTCACACACATCACCACGATAACCATGGTCAGTGCGAAGTAGGTCATGTACTGCAGGGGTCCGTATACACCGGACTTGTGCATGTTGCCCATGTAACCGTAGGCCATCAGGTTCTCAATCCACTTCTTGGGACTGATCACATCACGAAATGAACGCCGCTCAATATCACTCTTGCTGAAGAAGTAAAGATAGGCGCGAATGATGGTGATCGCCACAAGGATGAAACCTGCAACCAGGTGGCCGAAGCGCACCCAGCCTTGCATCAGGTTGTCGGGTCCACCGTACTGGACCAAAAAGGGCCAGGAGATGTAGAACCCGGAGATTACCAGCAACACGATGGAGAGCGCACGCAGCCAATGGCAGATACGGATCACCGGCGTGAAGATGTAATCTCTTGAATGTGGAACCTTGTTAGACATAGCTCCTCCTTAGCAGGCGTTGGGTGCTACTTGGAACTGCCCCAGATCCTGGCCTTTGTAATCCATCACGTGTACGGCACAGGCCATACATGGGTCGAAGGAGTGGATGACGCGGATGATCTCCAGAGGCTTGGTAGGATCTTCCAGCTTCATGCCAACCAGGGACTGCTCGAAAGGACCAACCTTGCCGTTGGCATCCACAGGACCGGAGTTCCAGGTGGTGGGTACCACAGCCTGGTAGTTCTCGATCTTGCCACCCTTGATGCGGATCCAGTGGCTGAGCAGGCCGCGAGGTGCTTCAATCACACCCACACCCTTGTACTCTTTGTTGGGATCGATAACCGGCTCGATGTAGGTGGACTCATCAACAAGGATGTTGCTCACCAGGGCATCGAAGGTCTTCAGGCTGTTCTCGGCAACCAGCATGGTCTGAACCAGACGGGACGCGGTACGGCCCAGGGTGGTGAACAGAGCTTCAACTGGCAGGCCAGTGGCTTCCAGCAGACCGTTAACGGCGCCAACCACTTGCTTGTTACCACGGGCGTAGGCCACCAGCAGGCTGGACAGAGGGCCAACCTCGACGGGCTCACCGGCGTAGCGAGGAGACTTAACCCAGGAGTACTTACCGTCGTTGTCGAAGGTAGGCAGCTTACCGTACACGGTGTCACGCTCGATCAGGCCGGTGTAGTTAGGCTCGGTCACACCATCATAGGGGTGACGGGCCGCACCGTCCTGGTACCAGGAGTGAGTCACGTCTTCTTCGATCAGGGTCAGATCAACGTCCTGAACATCGCTCAGGTCGCCATTCATGATCACGCCCGGCTGGAACAGGTACTCGCCGTTGCCCAGGTAGAAGTCTTCGGCGGCCATGAAGTTCTTCACGCCCACGCCACCCAGTACGGAAGGCTCTTCTTTGTACGCTTCGGCAGCCATCAGAACGTCAGGCAGGTAGGCACGGTTGATGAAGTCGTTCACTTCGGCGTGCTTCTGCTTCCACTCTTGCAGACGGGCTGGGGACAGCATGTCGCGAACACAGCTTACGCCACCAACAACCAGGGATTGTGGGTGAGGCTGCTTACCACCGAAGATGGCCAGCATCTCGGCAGCTTTACGCTGAACTTCCAGGGCCTTCAGGTAGTGGGATACGGCGATCAGGTTCTGCTCGGGAGAGAACTTGTAGGTGCCGTTGCCCCAGTAGGCGTTAGCGAATGGACCCAGCTTACCGGTGTTAACCAGACCCTGTACCCGCTCCTGTACGGCGCGCAGTTCACCTTCGCCGGCGGCGATTGGGGTGGCGCTGTACTTCATGGCAACCTGGGCTGCCTTGGCAGGATCGGCGCTCAGAGCGGAGACGATGTCTACCCAGTCCAGGGCATGCAGGTGGTAGAAGTGCACCACGTGGTCATGCATGTACAGGGAGGACTGCATCAGGCTGCGCAGCAGCTTGGCGTTCTCAGGAATCTTCAGATCCAGAGCGTCTTCTACCGCTTCGATACTGCAGCGGTAGTGGGAGTAGGTACATACACCACAGATACGCTGAACCAGCAGACCAGCATCCATGGGGCTACGACCCTTCAGGATGGTTTCGATGCCGCGCCACAGGGTGGAGCCGGACCAGGCTTTGGTGATGACATTATTTTCATCGACCTCAACCTCGACACGAAGGTGACCTTCAATCCGGGTGATTGGATCGACTACAACACGTTTGCTCATCACTTATCCTCCACATCTTTGGCAAACACACCGGCTACGGCGTGGGCACCGAGACCTACTACCGACAGGCCAAGAATGGCGGTGCCGATAAAGTCAGCGGTCTTATCCAGGCTGTGGATATCGCGGCGACCCAGGGGTTTTTCGAAATCGGCCATGGCGTCCCAGAAGTTGGGCTCGGAACAACCGATACAGCCGTGACCGGCCAGCACGGGCCAGCTGGTGTGGTGGTTGAAGCGCTCGGTGGGGCAGTTGTTGTAGGTATAAGGACCCTTACAACCTACCTTGTACAGGCAGTAACCCTCTTTGGCGCCTTTATCACCAAATTTCTCGACGAACTCACCGGCGTCGAAACGACCGCGGCGCTCACAGTTGTCGTGAACACGTGCGCCGTAGGCCCACTTGGGACGGCCGTACATGTCCATTGGAGGCAGCTTGCCGAACATGACGAAGTACATCAGGGTGCCCACGATGTTCTTCTCACTTGGGGGACAGCCGCCCAGGTTCACAACGGGCTTGTGAACAACCTGGTCAACGCCCTTGGCTTCAGTTGGGTTTGGCGCAGCGGCCTGAACACCACCGAAGGCGGCACAGGTACCCACGGAAACGATGGCGGCGGCGCCTTCGGCTGCGTGGTGAATGATTTCAGTACCGGTGTGGCCCTTACAGCCTACGGTCAGGTAGTGACCATTGTCGGCGGTGGGGATGGCGCCCTCTACAGCCAGCACATAGCCGCCTTTGTAGGCTTCCAGTGCGTGCTCCAGGTTCTCTTCAGCCTGCCAGCCGGCGGCGGCCATCAGGGTCTCATGGTATTCCACAGAGATGTGGTCGAAGAGGACACTGTCGATGGAGGGGGTGTCACAGCGAATCAGGGATTCGGAACAACCGGTACATTCGGCCATGTGCAGCCAGATCAGCGGCACACGATCGGCGACCTCTGCCGCTTCGGCCACCAGTGGGCTGAAGGAGAGTGGCAGAGAAAGCATAGCGGTTACCTGTGCGGACCAGGTCATGAACTCCCGACGGGAGATGCCCTGGCTCTCGAGGCGTTGCATCAGCGGGGTGGACTTAACCGCGTTGAGTTTCTTCAACTCGGAAAGTCGCTTTTTTCCCCGCGAGAATAAAGCGTCGTACTGTCCCATATTTTTTAATCCTTGCATTGGGTACACGGGATTGCCAAGGAAAGTGTATGGAATTCGATGTTGGACATAATGACCGAGATCAATATTGGTGACATATATCCACAACCCTTGCTGTTAACGACCTGTTGTCGTGATCTGAATCATGGTTTTTTGGTAATTTAGGCTTGAACCATATTTTTTGTCTTATTTTTGGGGTTGAAAGTGAAAGAAATTTGTTAGCAGACCATGGGCAACCTGTATCTTTCCACATCTGAAATTGGCTGTTTCGCGGATCAATATGTGGGACATTTTGTCTGTGACGCCTGTCACTATGGGTCACTTTTGGAGACTTTTATCCTTTTTTGATATTCCTCAATCTTTTTAAGTCTCACGTTTTTTATTTCTTTGAATTTTGGAAAAAAGAGCCAATTAAAATAAATCATCGGCTCTTGAAAAAGTTTATCACTAAGTATTACGGATCCATTTTTCGTAATACTGGATATTGCTGATATTTGCTGTCGTAATAGGAACTATTCTCATAAAACCAGCGGAGCCGGGCCTGAGGGTTATTTGCAAAACTGGGATCTTCCGCCAGTTTTTCAGCAAAGGCTTTTTTCAGTGCCGGATCACTGTTCAGCATCTTCCGGGCCAGCGGTTCTACGGCGTACTGCTCAATATATTCGGTGCGGGTGAAGATAGGGTTGAAGAATCCCCACTGAAGCAGGGAGTCTGGGGCTTCGGGTTCCAGCAGCTGGATCGCCAGTTGTGCCAGGGGCTGGTCGGTGCTGACCTGCCAGGTGCCCTCGGGCAGGGTGTGCTGGCCAAAGTGCTCGGTGGCGGTGACCGACACCCGCTGGCGTCCCTCATAGTCCTTGTCGGCAAACTGGTGCTCCAGGCGGTAGGAACTCAGGGCCTGAGTCACCGGCTCTGACAACTGAGTCATCTGGATGCCGTGCAGTTTCAGCCTCTCCACCACCTGCTGCCATTGGGGGGGAATATAGTAGGCCGCTGGCCGGGCACGGTGAATTCCGGGCTTGGTGCGCCCGGTGACCGGCAGATTGGGGTAGAGCTTGGGCTCACCGTTCCAGCGGATCACCTGGGCACCGCTTACTTCGCTGATCTCCTTGGTGTAACCGATCCCCTTAAAATCCCACCCCTTGGGCTGACGTTCGCTCTCCCAGGTGAGGATCAGCGGGTCCGGCCGGCGGGCCTGATCCTGTTTTACCGCCTGACGCAGCTCTGCGCCCTTATCTGCCAGCAGCGCCAGTGTCTGTTCCAGCATCACATAGGTCCCCAGCACCCGCTGACGGAAGGGTTTGAGGCTGTGGTTCTCAATCAGGATGGTGGGCAGATGGCGGGCGTCGCCATAGCCATTGGAGTAGCGGGGGGAGGGGTTCCACAGACTGAGCCCCTGACTCAGGTCGGTGTTGTCCATGGCAAACACCAGGGGGCCGGGTATGTGGCCGGCCCGGCTAAGGGCTCCATCGACCGAGGGCCGGTAGATGTTATCCAGCCAGTGGTAGGTGGCCGGGCTGTGCCCCACCGCCAGGTTGTAGCCATAGGTGACGTCGTACTGGTAGTCGATGCCGTCGGTGACGTGCACATCTATATATAGAAGAGGCTTCCAAAGATTGAGGGCACGGATCATCGCCTGCATCTCCGGGGCATCCGCCTTGGCGTAGTCCCGGTTGAGGTTGAGGTTGGTGGCAGTGGTGCGCCAGCCCATCACCTCGGGTCCCCTCTGGTTGACCCTGTTGTAGGCGTCGCGGCGCTCATGGCCATCCACATTGAAGATGGGCACAAACAGCAGATTGACGCCGTTAAGCAAGGTCCCTTTCTCTCCCAGGGCCATATCCCGCAGCAGCATCATGCCCGCCTCCTTGCCGTCGATCTCGCCGGCGTGAATGCCCGCCTGCACCAGCAAGGTGGGGTTGCCGTTCGCCGCCAGTGCCTCTGGCGTGGCGGCACCCTCCTTCGACGCCACCACCATCCAGATCTCCCGCCCCTGGGGAGAGCTGCCCAGACTGACCTTGCTGAGCATGGGGGAGCGCTCAATCAGAGCATCGAGCCAGGCGAAGCTGTCCTGGTAATCCGGACTCAGGGTCAGGCCGCCGCGCTCTCCCGGGGTGGCGAGGGGATCGGAGGCGGGCAGCTGCAGCTGTTCACTGGCCCCTTGCCAGGGATGCTGGGGGGGCAGGATGGGATCATTGAGATAGTGGCCAAATGCCGTCATGGGCAGCAGGGCGGCGACGAGCAGGTGCTTCATGGTTTTCCTTGGGCAACGGATCAGGGATTCAACTTAAAGAGGGAGGATCGGTATTCACCTGCTCTAAGTCAACTGATTCGAAATTACTGAAAAAACTGAAATTCGAATTCTCATAGAGGGGAATAAATTTGATCCCAGTCAAGGCAATGCAAAGTTGCATCAAAAATGCCTTTATTGAGGTTCGGGGATATTTTAAGCTTGCCCCACTAAAACATGTATAACAGATATAACTTTAAAGGAGCGCCACCGTGTTTTGTATTCAATGTGAGCAAACCATGCAAACCCCAGTGGGAAATGGCTGTCAGTATGCCATGGGCATGTGCGGCAAGACCGCTGAGATTTCCGATCTCCAGGACGTACTGGTCTACATGCTGCAAGGCGTAAGCGCCTATGCCCACGCCGCCCGCGAAGTGGGTGTGGTGGACGCCGATGCAGATGCATACATTCCCCAGGCATTCTTCTCTACCCTGACCAACGTGAACTTCGATGAGAACCGTCTGATCGAGTACACCGCCAAGGCGATCGACACCAAGGCCCGCCTGAAGGCCGCTTATGAGGCTGCCTGCACCGTTAAGGGTGTTGAGCCTAAGGTTCTGGCCGGTGCCGGTCAGTTCGAGATCACCGCCGAAAAGGCCGCCATGCTGAGCCAGGCGCCTGCCACCGTGGTAAACCGTGGCCTGAATGACGTCGGTGAAGACATCGTAGGTCTGCGCCTGCTGGTGCTCTATGGCCTCAAAGGTGTGGCCGCTTACATGGAACATGCCCGCATTCTGAAGAAGCAGGATGAAGCGGTTTACGCCGAGTTCCACCGCATTATGGCCCGTCTGGGTGAAGACCCAAGCGATCTGAACGAACTGCTGGAACTGGCCATGGCCTGTGGCCACCTGAACTTCAAGGTGATGGAGATGCTGGACGCCGGCGAAACCGAAGCCTTCGGTCATCCGGTGCCCACCAAGGTGAACATGAAGCCTGTGGCTGGCAAGGCGATCCTGGTGTCCGGTCACGATCTCATCGACCTGCAGCACATCCTGGAGCAGACCAAGGACAAGGGCATCAACGTCTACACCCATGGTGAGATGCTGCCTGCCCACGCCTACCCTGAACTGGGTGGCAAATACCCTCACCTGGTCGGCAACTACGGCTCCGCCTGGCAGAACCAGCAGAAGGAGTTCGCCAACTTCCCCGGTGCTATCGTGATGACCTCCAACTGTCTGATCGATCCCAACCCAGGTTCTTACGCTGACCGTCTGTTCACCCGCAACATCGTGGGCTGGCCTGGGGTGACTCACCACACCGGTCAGGACTACGCCGAGGTGATCGCCAAGGCTCTGGAATGTGAAGGCTTCAAGTACGACGAGATCCCTCACTACACCATGACCGGCTTCGCCCGTAACGCCCTGATGGCGGCGGCCCCGGCCGTGGTAGAACAGGTGAAGGCCGGCAACATCCGTCACTTCTTCCTGGTTGGCGGCTGTGACGGCGACAAGCAGGAGCGTAACTACTTCACCGAATTCACCAAGGCGGCGCCTCAGGACACCCTGCTGCTGACCCTGGCCTGCGGTAAGTTCAAGTTTAACGACCTGGAGTTCGGTGACATCAACGGCATCCCCCGTCTGCTGGACGTGGGTCAGTGCAACGATGCCTACTCCGCCATTCAGCTGGCTCTGGCTCTGGCCGAGACCTTCGAGTGCGGCGTGAACGACCTGCCTCTGTCCCTGATTCTGTCCTGGTTCGAGCAGAAGGCGATCGCCATCCTGTTGACCCTGCTGGCTCTGGGCATCAAGGATATCCGCGTCGGTCCTACCGTACCCGGCTTCCTGACCCCCAACCTGATCAATCACCTGCATGAGCAGACCGGCTTGCGCCTGACCACCACTGTGGAGCAGGATATGGCCGACATCCTGGGTTAAGACCCAAGACCTAAGGCAAAGGGGAGCATGGCTCCCCTTTTCTTCCTACAGGAGAGGTATTGATGCAGCTGACCTGCACAGAGATTCGGGCGGAAACCCACGACGTGAACACCTATCTGTTCGAGTCGGACCAGCCCATCGACTTCATTCCTGGCCAGTTTCTGCCTCTGCAGGTGGAGATCGACGGCCAGAGCCACAGCCGTTGCTACAGCCTGGCTTCCATTCCAGGTGACAACCGCTATGCCCTGACCATCAAGCGGGTCAGCGGTGGGCTGGTGTCCAATCACCTGGCGGACAACGCCAAGGTAGGTGACCGGTTTGATACCCTGGCGGCGGGCGGCGAGTTTCACTACCAGTTTGCTCAAGAGGGCAAGCTGCTGATGCTCAGTGCCGGCTGTGGCATTACCCCGGTCTACTCCATGCTCAGGGCCCGCCTGCTGGCGGATCCCGAGGCGGACATCATCTTCGTTCACAGTGCCCGTACACCGGCGGACCGCATCTTCCCTGAACAGCTGGAACAGCTGGCCCGGGATCACGCCAACCTCAAACTATGCTGGGTGGTGTCCAAGGGGGCGGAATCCGGTCAGCACGACGGCATCCTCGATGCGCGTATGTTGCTGTCTCTGGCCACCGACATTCGGGATCGCACCATCCTGATGTGCGGACCCCAGGGCTATATGGAAGCGGCACACCAGTGGTTTGATGCCCTGGGCGTGGACGCCAGCCGGGTCTTTCATGAAGCCTTTGCTCCGATATCCGGCGACAATGGCCCTGAATCGGCCTCAGACAGCGCCGGCTATACCCTGGCCGTAGGTGACAAGTCTGTCGCCATTGACGGCTCTCAGACGGTTCTGGAGGCGCTGGAGGCGGGTGGTTTGCCGATCTTCGCCGCCTGTCGTGCCGGTGTCTGTGGCAGCTGCAAGTGCAAAGGGGAGGGGACGAAGCTGGAGCGCAGTGCCGTCGGTCCGCTGACGCCCCAGGAGCTGGAGGAGGGCTACTTCCTGGCCTGCGCCTCCAAGGTGACCGGGGACATGCAGGTGACCCTGCCTTAGTATCAGTGATCGCCATGGCTGTTCTTAGGGGCAGCCAAAGTGGGTAATTTTGACCTCCCAAGTCCAATCATCAAGCCTCCTTTTTGGAGGCTTTTTTGTGCTCCGAAAGGGCGGGTTTTCAGCAAACCCTGACTCAAAATGGCTCGATCCTGACACCCTGACTGGCCATCTCAAGGTGACCGAAGAGCCTCTCTCGAATTGCCGTTGGGACAAAATGACCCGACGAGAATCGGCGTCAAATGAGCTTCGGTAAATCCAGTCGTTCATCTGCTATTATTGTGTGATCGCGATCTCACTATCGAACGAAAAATGGTCGATGCCAGGTTGCGTGATTGTTAATGAGTGGTTGGGTTGAGGTGAAATGAGTCGGGCGCTTGGTCAAACCAATTTTCCCCTGGTTAAATCTGTGTGACTGAATGTGACTTTAAATGATCGTCAAATGTTGCATTTTGTGGTTTCTTTCATAATTGTGAACCTGATTTTACATAAATTTAACTAAATTCAGCCCGGCAATAAGTGATACCTGGGTCACAGTCTGTCCAGGGGGCCACCTTTAGACTCCGCCAAAACTGCCGACACACACACAGCGGAGAATATAATGAAAATCGCCTTGTTCATCCCTTGCCTGGTGAACCACATGCAACCTAATGTGGGCATCGCCACGGTAGAGCTTCTTGAGAAGCTGGGGCACCAGGTCATCCTCCCCGAGGGTCAGACCTGCTGCGGTCAACCTATGACCAACTCCGGTTGCTTCGAGGATGCGAAAAAAACCACGCTGAAACTGCTGAACGCCTTCAAAGGCATCGACTGCGATTACATCGTATGTCCAGCAGCCTCCTGCATGATCGCCGCCAAGGAAAACTTCCACGAGTTCGACTGCAGCCCAGAAGCTACCGCTGTGATCGGCAAGCTGAAGGAACTGACCGAGTTCCTGCACGACATCCACGGCCTGGAGCGCTTCAACAAGCCCTTCAACCACAAAGTTAGCCTGCAGATGTCCTGTCACGGCATCCGTATGCTGGATCTGGCCACGCCCTCTGAAATCAAAGGCAGCGGCGGTTACAACAAGGTGGAAGCCCTGCTGTCCCGCATCGAAGGCATCGACATCGCCTACCCTGAGCGCCGCGACGAATGTTGTGGCTTCGGTGGCACCTTCGCCCTGGATGAAGGCGCAGTGTCCGGCAAAATGGGTAAAGACAAGGCTCAAGCGCACGCCAACACCGGCGCCCGCTACGTGGTGGGCTTCGACCCATCCTGTCTTTTGCACCTGGACGGCGTTATCCGTCGCGAGGGGCACCCCGTGGAAACTCTGCACATCGCAGAACTGCTCAACCAAGCACTGTAAGGAGCGACGATCATGGCACTGATAGGTGGAATCGAGTCTCATGCCAGTGCGGCTGAGAAGTTTAACCGCGACGTAGACCGCGTTAACTGGCACGACAAGGCTCTGTGGAACCTGCGTCACAAGCGTGACCTGGCTGCAGAATCCCAGCCCGAGTGGGAAGACCTCAAGCAATTGGGTTCTGAGTACAAGCTGCACACTCTGGCCAACCTCAAGCACTACCTGACCGAGTTTGAGGCCAACTGTAAGAAGAACGGCATCGTCGTGCACTGGGCGAAGGATGGCAAAGAGCACAATGAAATCGTGCACAGCATCCTGGCCAAGCACAACGTGAAGAACCTGGTGAAGTCCAAGTCCATGCTGACTGAGGAATGTCACCTGAACCCTTACCTGATCGAGCGCGGCATCGACGTTATCGATACCGACCTGGGTGAGCGCATCATCCAGCTGAACGAGCAGCCACCCAGCCACATCGTGGTACCGGCCATCCACCTGAAGAAAGAGGAGGTTGGCGAGCTGTTCCACCGCAAGATCGGTTCCGAGAAGGGTGCATCCTGCCCGACCTACCTGACCAAGCAAGCCCGTGCTCACCTGCGTCAGAAGTTCCTGGAAGCCGATGCCGGCCTGACTGGTGTGAACATGGCGGTAGCCAGCGAAGGCGCCGTTGCCATCGCCACCAACGAAGGTAACGCCGACATGGGTGTGAACCTGCCTAAGGTTCAGATCCACTGCATGGGTATCGACAAAATCGTGCCTAACATGGATGCGGCCAGCGTGCTGTCCCGTACCCTGGCCCGTAACGCCACCGGCCAGCCCATCACCTCCTACACCACCTTCTACAAGGGCCCTAAAGAGGGCGGTGAGATGCACGTGGTACTGGTGGACAACGGTCGTACCAAACTGTTCCAGGACGAGCTGCTGGCGGAAGCCTACAAGTGTATCCGCTGTGGTGGCTGTCTGAACACCTGCCCGGTATACCGTCGTTCCAGCGGCTTCAGCTACAACGCGCTGATCCCTGGCCCCATCGGTATTGCCGTAAGCGCCGGCGATGACGAAACTCACTCCCTGGCCTGGGCCTGCTCCCTGTGTGGTTCCTGTACTCAGGTGTGCCCCACCAAGGTGCCTCTGGACAAGATCATCTTCAAGTGGCGTCGCATCCACTCCGAGCAGGGCAAACTGCCTTATGGCAAGAATGGCTACATGCCTTGGGTTGGTAAGTTCATGGCCAATGAGACCATGCTGAACCTGGGTATGGCCAGCGCCCGTACCGCCCTGCGTATCCTGCCTGATGCTCTGATGAAGCCTTTCGGCATGGATTGGACCAAACACCGTGAACTGCCTAAAGCACCTAAGACCGGCTCCTTCGAAGCGTGGTTCAAGAAAAACCGGGAGAACAAATAATGTCTAGCCGTGACGCAATTTTTGCCGCATTGGATAAGTGCAACCTGCCCGATGCACCCATGCCTTCGATCACCATCGAGCCCAACAACGAAGACCTGATGGGTCAGTACGAAGCCAACCTGACCAAGGTGGGTGGCACTCTGGTTCGCGTTAAGGAGCTGAGTGAAGTACAGGCGCACCTGGACAAGGCGATGGCCGACGGTCAGTCCGTAGTCTGCCGTGTTGAAGGTCTGAATGGTAACCGTGAACTGGATGCCAAGCCTCACACCCTGCAGGATCTGGATCTGGCTCTGATCGATGCCGAGGCTGCGGTTGCTGAAAATGGCGCGGTGTTCGTTCGCGAAACCGCCAGCGGTCACCGGGTACTGCCCTACATTACCGAGAACCTGGCGGTCGTGGTGAAGGCGGACACCCTGGTTGCCAACATGCACGAAGTGGTTAAGAACGTGAAGCTGGAGTCCGGTCAGCATGGTGCCTTTATCGCCGGTCCTTCCAAGACCGCCGACATCGAACAGGCCCTGGTTATTGGTGCCCACGGCGCCTGCTCCATGACCGTATACATGCTGGACTAAGGGGTCGTTGACCGGAATCGACAGGACGCGCCGGTGCGAAAAGACGCACCGGGGCGGGGGCCACAGCCCCCGCCTCCCGATGCAGAGTCTCCATCCCTGGCTCTGTGGGACGACTCCCCCGCACACAAGGGGGAACGATTCCCGGTCATCCATCTTCACGTGTAGTTAGCACACACGTTTGGCTCATTTCGATGAGCCTTTTTTCTCTCTCCCCGGCAAGGCCGGGCTAGCACACAGGTTTGGCTCATCCTGGAGCGATACGGCCTGTTGTCTTTCTGAAGACTCACCCAGACTCTTTTGGTCCATTGCAAGCCGGCCGTTTTTCTGCATTTAATGCTTTAGGGAAAATGGAAGTCAAGGAGTGGCTTGTGCAGGAGAGAACCAGGGCACAAAACCCACCAAATTTGCTGCAAGCTCGAAATTTGGTCAAACGATTTGGCGATCTCACCGCCGTTGACCAACTGAATCTGGTGCTCCGCGAGGGGGAGTGTTTTGGCCTTCTGGGGCCAAACGGTGCCGGAAAGTCCACCACTCTGGAGATGCTTGAGGGGATTTTGCCACCCACCTCCGGCGATATCCTGTTCGATGGGGAGCCCCTCAAAGGGGATTACCGTCAGCAGATTGGCATCCAGTTCCAGGCCACCGCCTTGCCGGAACACCTGTCGGTCAGCGACTGCCTGACCCTGTTTGCCAGCCTCTATCACACCACCTGGGAGCGCCAGGATCTGATTCGGATCTGCCGCCTCGAAGAGCTGTTGGAGCAGCGCCATCAGACCCTGTCCGGAGGGCAAAGGCAACGATTGTTGCTGGCCCTGGCCCTGATCAACAAACCCAGATTGCTGTTTCTTGATGAACCCACCACGGGTCTGGATCCCCAGGCCAGGCACAATTTCTGGTCGCTGATCCGCGCCGTCAGGGACACAGGCACCACCATATTGCTGACCACTCACTACATGGATGAGGCGGAGCAGCTGTGCGATCGCATCGCCATCATGGATCATGGCCGGATACTGCGTGAAGACACCCCCCTGAGGCTGATTGAGCAGGAGTTTTGTGCCCGCCTGGTGAGCCTGCCGGCCGAGCTGTCACTGGGAGAGAGTTGGGCCAAACCCTGGCTCAAGCGCAATGGTCGTCAGGAGTATCACACCGATGACGTCAATCAGGTGCTCGGTGAGTTGCAGCAGCGCAACATCGACATCACCGGCCTGAACATCCGTCGCCCCAACCTGGAAGATCTCTTCCTGAAACTCACCGGACATCAACTGAGGAGCTGAGGATGCGCAGTCTGTTGGCATTGATCCATGCCCGAAACCTGGAGTTTGTCCGGGACAGGTCCGCCCTGGGGTGGAGCCTGATGTTTCCGCTGATGTTGATCGTCGGCTTTGGCATCGCTTTTTCCGACACCGATAAGCCGGAGTACAAGCTGGGGGTGGTGGGGCAGCCCGCCTATCTGGACACCCTGAAGCAGACCCGCTACCTGCAGTTGATCCCCTATGAAGATCCGCAACTGGCCCTGACCAAGGTGGGGCGCCATCAGCTGGATCTGCTGCTGACCGAGCAGGGGTATGTGGTGAATCCGGACTCCATGAAGGGCTACCTGGCTGAACGGATCCTCAAGGCCGAGGTGGGGGAGTTGCCTGCCACCCAGGTCCAGGGAGAGGCGGTGCGTTACATCGACTGGCTGATGCCGGGCGTCATCGGCATGAACATGATGTTTTCCGGTTTGTATGGGGTGGGCTATGTCATCGTCCGCTATCGAAAGAATGGGGTGCTCAAACGCTACCAGGCGACGCCCATGAAGCCCTGGATCTTCATTTTGTCGCAGATCTGCAGCCGGCTTCTGCTGATGATGGCCACCGCCACCCTGGTGTTTGTGGCCTGCACCCTGATGTTCTCCATCCCCATCAGCGGCAGCCTGGCTCTGCTGTTTGTGACCGCCCTGCTGGGGGCGCTGTCCCTGGTCAGCATCGGCCTGCTGGTGGCTTGCCGGACCCGTTCCGAGGAGTTTGGCAATGGGGTGCTGAACCTGATCGCCTGGCCGATGATGTTTCTGTCTGGGGTGTGGTTCTCCCTGGAGGGGACTGCCCCCTGGATTCAGGCCCTGGCCAATTTGTTGCCACTCTCCCACCTCAATGCCGCCAGTCGTGCCATTATTATTGACGGCGTCGGGGTCAGTGGCTTGCTGCCGCACTGGCTGGCGCTGATCACCATATCCGCTGTGGCGATATTTGTCGGCGCCAGGTGGTTTCGTTGGAACTAGGAGAGTTTATGGCGAAGGTAATGGGCGTCGGGGGGATCTTTTTCAAGAGTCAGAACCCCAAGTTATTGGGACAGTGGTACCGGGACCACCTAGGAATGGAGGTGGGCGAGTATGGCGCCGATTTCTCGCCCTCTGCCATGCCACAGAATGGCCTGACGGTATGGTGTCCCTTTGGTGAAGACACCGAGTATTTCCAGCCATCGGACCGGCCTTTTATGTTCAATCTGGTGGTGGATGATCTGCCTGCAGCCCTGGCTCAGGTGGAGGCGGGAGGCGCTACCCTGGTGGGCGAGATCGTCAAGGAGTCCTATGGCCAGTTCGGTTGGTTCGTCGACCCCGAAGGCAACAAGGTGGAGCTGTGGCAGCCCGCCTGAACCTGCTGGCACAAATCGGGCGCGCTGATTACAATAGGCGCCCCCTAATGTGCAGTTGGAGAGAAGGGTGAACGATCATCAACACTGGATGCGCCGGGCCATGGAGCTGGCGGCCGAAGCGGAAGCCCTGGGTGAGGTACCTGTGGGAGCAGTGCTGGTGAAACAGGGTGAGGTGGTGGCCGAAGGCTACAACCGCAGCATCGTCGATCACGACCCCTCTGCCCACGCGGAGATGCAGTGCCTGCGTCAGGCGGGCTCCAAGCTGGAAAACTACCGCCAGCTGGATACCACCCTGTATGTGACTCTGGAACCCTGCCCCATGTGCGCCGGTGCCCTGGTGCACGCCCGGGTGGACACCGTGGTCTTTGGGGCGTCAGATCCCAAAACCGGTGCGGCAGGCAGTGTGATGGATCTGCTGCGCCATCCATCGCTCAATCATCAGGTAGAGGTCATTGGTGGGGTGTTGGCTGAGCCCTGCGCGCAGCAGCTGAGTGATTTCTTCAAGCGGCGCAGGGCGGAAAAGAAAGCCTTGAAACTGGCTCAGAGGGCTTCTGAAGACGCTTCCTGATGGAAGACTTTGGTGCGGTGCAGAATTTTCATGTGGTCGCGCTTTCTCAGCGCCCTCCTGCGCTCGGACAGGCTGCTCAGGGCTTTACGGCGACGTGCTGGAGTTCTTAACATTTCTCTCTCCTCCTCTTTATTCTCTCTATTTGGACCCTATCCTCATCTGTTTGCAGTTCGATGACATCGGTTTTGAGCTTTTGTTGCGGCTTTGGTTCCCAAAGGCGTCCGATCTCGGTCACTGTTTAAACTAAAACTGGGATGGCTGCATGATTGCCCCTAAAAACCAAGGGACAAACCTTTGATTTGCCCCTTGTTATAAGAGATAGCTACGACTCTTGGGAAATTCAACCCCTGACGCATGTAAAAGTTGAGTTGATAACAGAAATCATTTGAGAAAGGTGGGGAAATCTGAGCCAGATCACTCGCGGTTCTTGGCCAGATCCAGGGCGTTGCCTGTTGAGGGGGGCATATGGGTCTCCAGCAGGACCAGGGTGTCGTAATAGCGCTTGATGTTGTCCACATAGTGGGCGGCGACCCCACCCTGTGCAAAACCGTAGCGGGTGCGCTGGTAGTGGCGTTTCTGGGTCAGTTTGGGCAGGACGGATTTAACGTCTGCCCAGCTGCTGGGGTTGAGGCCATGGCGCTGGGCGATCACCCGGGCATCCTCCACGTGCCCCAGGCCGATGTTGTAGGCAGCCAGGGCGAACCACAGCCGCTCCGGGTCGGGAATGGAGGCGGGCAGCCGCTTGAGCAGATCGTGCAGGTAGTCGCTGCCCCCCCGGATGCTCTGCTCCGGGTTAAGCCTGTCCTTAACACCGACCCGCTTGGCGGTGGACTGGGTCAGCATCATCAGCCCGCGCACCCCTGTGGGAGAGCGCGCCTTGGGGTTCCAGTGGGATTCCTGGTAGGCCACGGCGGCCAGTTGTCGCCAGTCGAGGATGCCTGAGTATTCCTTGAACCAGGGTTCATACTGGGGCAGTTTGGTCTCTACCGCCCGAATGAAGGCACGGGTATCCACATAATCGAACCGTTCCATGTGGCCGAAATACTTCTCCTCCAGCTGCTTGAGGGTGCCCGCCTGTTTCAGCTTATCCCAGTAGTCCAGCAGCTCGGACAACAGCTTATGGCTGTGCTCCTCCGGCAGGGCCCAACCAACCTCCTGTTCGCCGCCCAGGCTGAAGGCGGAGGCCAGCTCCGGGTGCAATCGCCGGCTGGCAGCCAGGGTCTTGGTGTCTGACAGGGTGTAGGCCAACTCGCCGGAGGCAACCATGGAGAGCAGTTCATGGGCGGCATACTCTGTGGTTTCCTGCCATTGCAGACCCGTCTGGCCCCGCTGCTGTTCGGCGGCCAGGATTTCGGCGTGGTTGGAGCCGGCCATCACCATCAGCGGGTCGGTGAGCTCGGCCAGTGAGTCGGGCTTGGGGTGACCCCGGCGATAGACCAGTTGCACCTGGGTGCGATAGATGGGAGGACCGAAGCGCCAGAAACTGCGATTGAGATGGGTGTCGGTGAGGCTGGAGGCGATGAGATCCAGCTTCCCCAGGCTCATGTCGTTAAACATCTCCGGCAGTGACGAGTAGGGGGTGACCTCGAGCTCCTGGCCCAGGTGCAGGGCAAAGCCCTGGGCCAGTTCGTAATCCAGTCCCTGGGCCCCTGCGGCGCCCACCACATAGGTGGTCGGCCCATACAGGGTACCGACCCTCAGGGGGCGCTCAGGTTCGGGCTCGGCTCGCTGAGGCTGCTGATACTCCAGCGGAAGGCATCCGGCCAGGGTCAGCAGCGTGACAGCCAGTAAACCCCTCATGGTTATGCATCCATCTGAAATCTTCGTCATCTTCCGCTCATTGTAGACTGTTTTGCGACCGACCTTTCCACTATAATGTCGCCACCTTTGATGCCGGGAATTGTGATCCGGTTCGGATTTCGCTCCCGGTATTGAGCCCTACACAAAACTATATAAGGTAAAAAATACCGTGATTAAGATCCTCCGCGGCGCGCCGGCGCTGTCCGCGTTTCGGGTCCACAAGCTGCTATCGGCTTGCCAGAACGCGAAACTTCCCGTGTCCGATCTCTATGCGGAATACTGCCACTTTGCCCACCTCGCCTCGCCGCTCAATCCTGAGCAAACTCAACACCTTGAACAGATATTAACCTATGGACCTCGGCTGGAACAGCATGAGCCCCAGGGCAAATTGTTCCTGGTGGTTCCCAGACCTGGCACCATCTCTCCCTGGTCCTCCAAGGCTACCGACATCGCCCACAACTGTGGCCTGGGTGCGGTTAAGCGACTGGAGCGCGGCGTTGCCTGGTATCTGACCCTCGAGGGTGAGCTCGATGCTGAGCAGCAGAAGCAGCTGCTCAACCTGATTCATGACCGCATGGTGGAAGCGGTGCTGGACAGCTTCGACGCGGCGGATGCCCTGTTTGTCAGCGCCGAACCGGCGCAGCTGACGTCTGTGGACGTGCTCGGTGGTGGCCGCGACGCCCTGGCCCAGGCCAACGTCAGCATGGGCCTGGCCCTGGCGGAGGATGAGATCGATTATCTGGTGGAGAATTTCACCCGCCTGGGACGTAACCCCAACGACATCGAGCTCTACATGTTTGCCCAGGCAAACTCAGAGCACTGTCGTCACAAGATTTTCAATGCGGACTGGACCATCGACGGTGAGGTTCAGCCCAAGTCTCTGTTCAAGATGATCAAGAACACCTTCGAACAGAACCCGGAAAACGTCCTCTCCGCCTATAAGGACAACGCCGCGGTGATGGTGGGGTCGGAAGCGGGCCGCTTCTTCCCCGATGACGCCGGCAGCTACCGCTACCACCAGGAGCCGGTGCACATCCTGATGAAGGTGGAGACCCACAACCACCCCACCGCCATCAGTCCCTATCCTGGGGCGGCCACCGGCTCCGGCGGTGAGATCCGTGACGAAGGTGCCACCGGCCGGGGCTCCAAGCCCAAGGCGGGCCTCACCGGCTTTACCGTGTCCAACCTGAACATCCCCGGCTTCGAACAGCCCTGGGAGAAGCCCTATGGCAAGCCGGATCGCATCGTGACCCCTCTGGAGATCATGACCGAGGGGCCGCTGGGGGGCGCCGCCTTCAACAACGAATTTGGCCGTCCTGCCCTGCTGGGGTACTTCCGCACCTATGAGCAGGAGGTGACCAGCTTCAACGGCACCGAGGTGCGTGGCTACCACAAGCCAATCATGCTGGCGGGTGGTCTGGGGAACATCCGCGAGGATCACGTGCAGAAGGGGGAGATCCCCGTCGGCGCCAAGCTGATCGTCCTCGGCGGACCGGCGATGAACATCGGCCTGGGGGGCGGTGCCGCCTCCTCCATGGCCTCCGGCCAGTCCTCCGAAGACCTGGACTTTGCCTCGGTTCAGCGGGAGAACCCGGAGATCGAGCGCCGCTGCCAGGAGGTGATCGATCGCTGTTGGCAGCTTGGGGACGACAACCCCATCGCTTTCATCCACGACGTGGGCGCCGGTGGTCTCTCCAACGCCATGCCTGAGCTGGTGGACGACGGTGGTCGCGGCGGCCGTTTCCGCCTTCGGGATGTGCCCAATGACGAGCCCGGCATGTCGCCCCTGGAGATCTGGTGTAACGAATCTCAGGAGCGTTATGTGATGGCGGTGGCTGTCGAGGACCTGGACAGGTTCGACGCCATCTGTCGCCGTGAGCGCGCCCCCTATGCGGTGATCGGTGAAGCCACCGAAGAGCTGCAGCTGGTGCTGGAAGACAGCCACTTCGACAACACCCCCATCGACATGCCCATGGAGGTGCTGCTGGGCAAGGCGCCCAAGATGCACCGTGATGTCAGTTCCGCCCAGTGCGCCTCTGCGGATCTGGACACCGGTGCCATGGAGCTCAAGGAAGCGGTACGCCGGGTGCTGCGTCTGCCCGCCGTGGCGGAGAAGACCTTCCTGATCACCATCGGTGACCGCTCGGTGACCGGTCTGGTGGCCCGGGATCAGATGGTAGGCCCCTGGCAGGTGCCCGTGGCCAACTGTGCGGTCACCGCTGCCGCCCTGGACAGCTACCACGGTGAAGCGATGTCCATGGGCGAGCGTACTCCCCTGGCGCTGATCAACTATGGCGCTTCTGCCCGCATGGCGGTGGGTGAGTCCCTGACCAACATCGCCAGTGCCCACATCGGCTCCCTGGCCCACATCAAGCTCTCTGCCAACTGGATGGCCGCTGCCGGTCACCCAGGGGAAGACGCTGGCCTCTACGAGGCGGTGAAGGCGGTGGGTGAGGAGCTGTGTCCGGCCCTGGGACTGACCATCCCTGTGGGCAAGGACTCCATGTCCATGAAGACCGCCTGGGAAGATCAGGGGGAGCGCAAGAGCGTCACCTCGCCGCTGTCTCTGGTGATCACCGCCTTTGGCCGGGTCGAGGACGTGCGTGACACCCTGACCCCTCAACTGCGCCTGGACAAGGGCGACAGCAAGCTGCTCTACATCGACCTGGGCAACGGCAAGCAGCGACTGGGCGGTTCTGCCCTGGCGCAGGTGTACAACCAGCTGGGCAACCAGGCACCGGATGTGGACCAGCCTGAGCTGCTCAAGGGGTTCTTCAATGCCATTCAGGGGCTGATCGCCGACAAGGCGCTGCTCGCCTATCACGATAAGGGCGATGGCGGTCTGTTTGTCACCCTGGCAGAGATGGCCTTCGCCGGTAAGGCGGGTCTGGACGTGGACCTGAGTGCTCTGGCCGGTGACGATCTGGCGGTGCTGTTCAACGAAGAGCTGGGTGCCGTGGTTCAGGTGGCCGACGATCGCCTGGCTCAGGTCGAGGCGGTGCTGGCGGACCATGGCCTGGCTGGCTGCAGCCAGGTGATCGGTTCGGTCAACGACGGCGAGCGCCTGATTGTGCGTCGCGCAGGAGATACTCTGCTGGATGAGAGCCGCACCGAGCTGCGCGGTGTCTGGGCAGAGACCACCTTCCGCATGCAGTCCCTGCGAGACAACCCTCAGTGCGCCGAAGAGGAGCATCAGGCCAAGCTCAATGCCGAGGATCCCGGCCTGTCGGTGGATCTCAGTTTCGACCCTGCCGAGGATGTGGCTGCGCCCTTTATCCTCAAGGGCAATGCCCCCAAGATGGCCATCTTGCGTGAACAGGGGGTCAACTCCCACGTGGAGATGGCGGCCGCCTTCGACCGTGCCGGTTTTGACGCCGTGGATGTGCACATGAGCGACATCCTCGAGGGTCGCCTGACTCTGGAGCAGTTCCAGGGGCTGGTGGCCTGTGGCGGCTTCTCCTATGGCGACGTGCTAGGCGCCGGAGAGGGCTGGGCCAAGTCCATCCTGTTTAACGCCCGTGCCCGGGAACAGTTCCAGCGCTTCTTCGAGCGCAGCGACAGCCTGGCTCTGGGGGTGTGTAACGGCTGCCAGATGCTCTCCAATCTCAAGAGCATCATCCCAGGTTCGGAGCACTGGCCGCATTTCGTGCGTAACCGCTCTGAGCGTTTCGAAGCCCGTTTCTCCCTGGTGGAGGTGCAGCAGAGCCCCAGTCTGTTCTTCCAGGGCATGGCTGGGTCGCGTATGCCCATTGCCGTCTCCCACGGCGAAGGCCGGGCGGAGTTCGCCAGCCAGCAGGCGTTCCATGCCGCCGATGCCTCGGGCACAGTGGCACTGCGTTACCTGAACCATCAGGGGCAGATCGCCACCGCCTATCCGGCCAACCCCAACGGCTCCCCCGCGGGGATCACCGGCCTGACCACCACCGACGGCCGGGTGACCATCATGATGCCTCACCCTGAGCGGGTGTTCCGCACCGTGGCCAACTCCTGGCACCCTGACGAGTGGGGTGAGGACAGCCCTTGGATGCGGATGTTCCGCAACGCCAGGGTTGCCCTGGGTTAAACCCTGCTGACCTCATCAAGCCCGGCCCGGTGCCGGGCTTTTTTGTGGGCTGAATCGGCTTATCTGGCTTTGTTGTCTGGGATCAAGGAGGGGGCGTAAGCAGAGGGTCACTCTGGGGGAGTCGGCGTTCAGGCAAAAAAAGGGCCGCCCTGGGAGGGCGGCCAAAGCTATGCAATCAAGCTAATGCAAAGAAGGGTGACGCTTGGGCCGCCGCGGGGACGGCAGCCAGGGTGTTCACATGACCCGAAGCTGATAAAGCTCAACGAAGCTACGTTGGTAGAGCTTGGACACGCGCTTGAGAAACAGACTCATGAGTACCTCCGAAAAACTGAGAGTTGGGACAATTTCATATTTAAAACGTCATATTTCCGATATTTGGAATGCCGTTTTCGTGGATATATTAGGCTGGAATTTGGATATTCGACAAACGAGAAAAACTCTTTTTTCACATTAGTTTTTCTAATTTATTATTCAGCCTTTGTTCAGTCTTTATCTCGAGAGGTGTGCGCTCTATATGCTGAATGCAAAGGGTTTTAACAATTGAATTGTTTTCATTGTCCTGATTGTTGCAATACAATTTTTATCAAAATTTCGAACCGTGTTAGCCAATAATTCGAGGATGGTTAAAGCCGAATATAAATCAGATCAAAATTCTTAACATTTAACTGTTCTGCAAGCCTTTTTTATTAAGTCTTAATATTTGTGAGTCACCTCTCAAAAGTGATCAGGGGATTCTGGCAGGGATTGAGGGTGCCACTGGGGGAATGATATAAAATTAGCGGAAATAGCAGCGCAATCTCTCTTTGTTCTCCGGTGCGGGGGAACAAACAGAGGTTCGCTAATCGAAAGTGTTGAGTTAACGAAATGTTGTGAGTGTCCGGCGGAGCCGGAACGGCCGACGAACCGGCAGGGGCGAATGAGAGTAAGCGCCTGTTGCGGGAGGCCCACAATGTCCCTGGGCAGCCGTGTCCCCAGGGTAAGCCGAACTCAGCACTTTATTTGTTGTATTGCTCCCAATAATTTTTCCTGAATCACGTTGCCAGCAATGGCGGCACGGCAGGCGTAAGGAGACACCAATGATTGTCGATGAAGTAGTGGATCTATCGCGATTGCAGTTTGCACTGACCGCGATGTATCACTTCCTGTTTGTACCCCTCACCCTGGGCATGGCGTTCCTGCTTGCGATCATGGAGTCACTCTATGTGATGACCGATAAGCAGGTTTACAAGGACATGACCAAGTTCTGGGGTAAACTCTTTGCCATTAACTTCGCCCTGGGTGTTACCACTGGTATCACCATGGAGTTCCAATTCGGAACCAACTGGGCCTACTACTCCCACTACGTCGGGGACATCTTCGGGGCCCCATTGGCCATCGAAGCCCTGATGGCTTTCTTCCTTGAATCGACTCTGATTGGCCTGTTCTTCTTCGGCTGGGATCGTCTGTCCAAGCGTCAGCACCTGGCGGTAACCTGGCTGGTGGCCCTGGGCTCCAACATGTCTGCCCTGTGGATTCTGGTGGCCAACGGCTGGATGCAGCACCCTGTGGGCGCCGAGTTCAACTACGTCACCATGCGCATGGAGATGGCCAGCTTCGCCGACGTGCTGTTCAACCCGGTTGCTCAGGTTAAGTTTGTCCACACCGTGGCTTCAGGCTACGTCACTGGTTCCGTGTTCGTGTTGGCCATCAGCGCCTACTACCTGCTGAAGGGCCGGGACATCGCCTTTGCCAAGCGCTCTTTCTACATCGCCTCCGCCTTCGGTATGGCCTCTATCCTGTCCGTTATCGTCCTGGGTGACGAGTCCGGCTACGAGATGGGTGACGTGCAGAAGGTGAAACTGGCTGCCGTAGAAGCGGAATGGGATACCCATCCGGCACCGGCTTCCTTTACCGCCTTCGGTATTCCAGACAGTGAAAACATGGAAACCAATTTTGCGGTGAAGATCCCCTATGTGATGGGCATCATCGCCACCCGCTCCCTGGATGAGCAGGTGATGGGCATCAAGGACATCAAGGTGGAGCATGAAGCCCGCATCCGCAACGGCATGGTGGCCTACACCCTGCTGCAGAAGGTGCGAGACGGTTCTGCTACCGAGGCCGAGATCGCCGAGTTCCAGGAGCGCAAGGTGGACCTGGGCTATGGCTTCCTGCTGAAGCGTTACCTGGAAGATGTCGACCAGGCCAGTGAGGCCCAGATTAAGGCGGCGGTTGAGGACTCCATCCCCAATGTCGGCCCTCTGTTCTGGACCTTCCGCGTGATGGTGGGCCTGGGTGTGGTGATGCTGATCGTTATCGGTCTCTCCTTCCTCCAGAGCGCCAAGCAGCAGGTGATGGATAAGCCCTGGTTGCTGAAGGCGGCGATCTTCATCCTGCCTTTCCCCTGGATCGCCATTCAGTGTGGCTGGTTTGTGGCCGAGTACGGCCGTCAACCCTGGACCATCGCGGAGATTCTGCCTACCGCCATGTCCACCTCCAGCCTGAGTGCCGGTGACCTGATCTTCTCCATTGTTGCCATCTGTGGTTTCTACACCGTGGCCCTGGTGGTGGAGATGTTCCTGATGTTCCGCTTCGCCCGGTTGGGTCCCAGCAGCATGAAGACTGGCCGCTACCACTTCGAGTCTGCTGAAAACGCTGCCGAAGACGCCCGTCTGCTGACGAAACTGTCCAAGGCCCGCAAGGCCCGCGAAGAAGCCAAGGAGGCTGCTAGCCATGCTTGATTACGAAACTCTACGCGCTATCTGGTGGCTGCTGGTCGTCGTACTGATGATCGGTTTCGCGGTCACCGATGGTTTTGACATGGGTGTGGGTGCCCTGCTGCCCTTCGTGGGCAAAAACGACAACGAACGTCGGGTGATGATCAACTCCATCGCCCCTCACTGGGACGGCAACCAGGTATGGCTGCTGACCGCCGGCGGTGCCCTGTTCGCCGCCTGGCCCCTGGTGTATGCGGCAGCCTTCTCCGGCTTCTACATCGCCATGGTGCTGGTGCTGTTCGCCCTGTTCTTCCGTCCTATCGGGTTTGACTACCGCTCTAAGATTGAAGATCCACGCTGGCGCAACACCTGGGACTGGTGTCTGTTCATCGGTGGTGTGGTGCCGCCGCTGATCATCGGTGTCGCCTTCGGTAACCTGCTGCAGGGTGTGCCCTTCGAATACGACGAGTACCTGCGTGTGTTCTACCGTGGCAGCTTCTTCGGTCTGCTCAACCCCTTCGCTTTGGTGGTGGGTCTGCTGTGTGTGACCGCCTTCATCCTCCAGGGTTGCACCTGGCTGGGCATGAAGACCGATGCCGAACTCTACCAGCGTGTACGTAAGATCACTCAGTGGGTCGGCGTGCTGTGTGCGGCCCTGTTCGTGGTGGCCGGTGCCTGGCTGTACGCGGGTATCGACGGCTTCGTGGTGACCTCCGCTCTGGACCACAACGGCCCCTCCAACCCGACCCTGAAGACCGTTGAGATTGCCTCCGGTGCCTGGTTCAACAACTACAACGCCATGCCTGTGTTGTACGTGCTGCCCCTGCTGGCGGTGCTGATGCCCCTGGCGACCGCAGTGCTGACCATGGCAAACCGTAACGGTCTGGCGTTTGTGACCAGCTCACTGAACCAGGTGGCGATCATTGCCACCGCGGCAGTGTCTCTGTTCCCGTTCGTGATGCCGTCCTCTCTGAACCCAAGCCACTCACTGACCATGTGGGATGCCACTAGTTCTGAGATGACCCTGACCATCATGTTCGCCGTGGCCTGCATCTTTGTGCCGCTGATTCTGGGTTACACCACCTGGAGCTACATCAAGATGTTTGGTCGCCTGAACAGCGAATTCATCGAGAACAACAAGCACTCTCTGTACTAAGGAGCCGACAATATGTGGTATTTCACCTGGATTCTCGGAGTGCTGCTGGCCTGTGCATTCGGCATCATCAATGCCCTGTGGTACGAGCACTCTGAAGAGATGGCCGCCAAGGCCGAACGCGAGCAGAAGTAAAGCTGCTCCCTGCTTCCCTGGGGAAGCCCATTGAGAAAAGAGGCGCATCAGCGCCTCTTTTTTTATGGGCGCCTCTTAGCTCCTTCAGGGTCACCTCTCAAGCATCTGGACAGCGCCAGTCGGCGAGCAAGGGGGGAGGGCTGCCGGGCTACTCTTGAGGGCCCGTGGGTCATTGGTGTGTGACTCTGGGCTGGCACTGCAGGCCCTGGCAGGGACGGCTGCGGGTAAGGAGAGCAGGGGATACGGTGACGGGGTTCGGAGCCGGTCAGTGTGGTCTGGGAGCCGGTTCGCTGACGCCGGGCAAAAGAAAAGGGCGCCTTTGGCGCCCTTTCTGCTTGGTCGGTCCCTTAAGACTTGAAGTGGGCCAGGTGGCCGCGGATGTCTCCGGCCAGGGCCGTCAGCTGCTCGGCGGCGTCCACGGTCTGGCCTGCGGTCTGCTCAGACTCCCGGGCCAGTTCGGTGATGCCGCTGATGTTGCGGGCGATCTCCGAGGCGACTGAGCCCTGCTGCTCCGTCGCGGTGGCGATGGAGGTGGCATTCTGGGACAGGTCGGTGACGCTGTGGGAGATGTCGGTCAGGGCGTCGCCGGCCTGAACGCTCAGCTCAGAGGAGGCCACGCCGAGCTTCTTGCTCTCCTGCATCTGGTTGACCGCTTCCTGGGTGCGCTGCTGCAACTGCTCGATGGTACCGGTGATCTCACTGATGGAGTTCTGGGTACGTTGTGCCAGGGTGCGCACCTCATCGGCCACCACGGCAAAACCGCGACCCTGCTCCCCGGCCCGGGCGGCTTCGATGGCGGCGTTGAGGGCCAGCAGGTTGGTCTGCTCGGCGATCTCATTGATCACCTGGATCACCCGGGTGATGGCGTGGCTGCCCTCTTCCACCCGGTGAATCGCCTGGTTGCCGTTCTCCAGGGCATCGCCCAGGGCGCGCATCTGGTCAATCACATCGTCGACCTGACGATCCCCATCCTTGGCGGCGGTGTCCACCGCCTCCGCCTGTTCGGCGGATCCTGTGGCGTGCTGGGCTACCTCCTGTACCGAGGTGGTGAGCTCTTCGACCGCGGCGGCGATCTGGTCGGTCTGCTGCATCATCTGGGCGGCGCCGCTGCCGTTCACCTGGGCGACGGTCTGCATCTCGCTGGCGGCCTGCTCCAACTGGGAGGTGGACCCTTGCAGGGTGGCGATCAGCTCCTTGAGGCTGTGGGTCATCTCGGCGACGCTGTCGGTGATGCGATGCACCTCGTTCTGGCTGTTGCCACCACTGGTGGTCAGCTGGGCGGTCAAGTCGCCGTGGCCAATGGCTTCCACCTGGGTGCACAGGGCGGTCAGGGGCTTGAGGCGACGGTTGAGCATCAGCCACAGCAGCACGGTGATCACCAGAATCCCCAGAATGGAGAGGCCGATGTTGGTGCGGGCCAGAGGCTGCAGGGCGTGGCTCAGCTCCTCTTCAGGCACTTGCAGGGCCACCATCCAGCCTGCGGCGGGCACGGGCTGGGTCATGGCAACCCACAGCTTGCCATCTAGCATGAATTCGAACTGGTGCTTGACCCGGTCGGACAGGGCGCTCTGGTAGATGGCCTGGCCATCGTCGTCGCTGAAGCTGCTGGCCTTGCTGCCGGTCAGCTGCGGGTGATAGAGGAACACGCCGTCTTCATAGCGCAGCAGGGAGACGTAGCCGGTTTCACCGAGCTGGATGTTGGCCAGGGCCTTGCCCATCTCCTGCATCATCTCGCTAACATCCTGGCCAATGTAGAGGATGCCGATCACCCGGTTCTGCTTGTCCTTGATGGGGCGGTAGCTGGTGATGTAGCGCTTGCCGAACAGGTTGGCATAGCCCTCATAGGTCTGGCCCGCCATGATGATGGGGTAGGCGGGGTGACCCTGGCCCAGCTGGGTGCCGGTAGCCCGGTCACCGTTCTCTTTACGCAGGGAGGAGGAGATGCGGGTGAAGTCATCCCCATCCTTCACAAATACCGTGGCGGTGCCGCCGGTCATGTTGGCGAATCTGTCCACCTGGGCCACGGCGCTGTTGAGCAGGCGGCGGCCGTTCTTCAGGCCCGGGGCGTTGGCACCGGCGATGTTGATCCGCTTCTCCAGCAGGGAGAAGTCGGTGGAGAACATCTTGTTGAACAGTTCGGCGTTGGTACGCACCTGCTTAATCAGCAGTTGGTACTGCAGGTCGAGGGTGTCTGCCAGGGTGTCGGCCATGACCGACTCGGACTCCTGCAGGGTTTCGGTGAGGCTGTCGGCGGCTACACGGTAACCGAAGAAGCCGGTGATGGAGTAGGTGAGGATGCTAAGAAGCAGGGCGGATACGCCTATCTGGCGGCCTAGGGTCCAGTTGCGGAAGTCCATGCGTTCCCCTGTAAAGAGTTTTTATTAGGTTTGTTTAAGCTCTATCGGCTAGTCGGCAAGGTTATACAAAACTCTCGTTAAAATAGTTGAACTCCATCACGAACAGTGGGGCTTAAAAGGTGATTCGTTAGCCAAATCTCGAATTGAAATCGCCCGGTAACTTCTGGTTTACTTTCTGTAACAACTGGTTCGGGGGCTGAGTGATGAGGGGACTGCTGTGGGTGGCGCTGCTGTTGCTGGCAGGGTGCAGCAAGGTGAATCAGGCGAATTACGACAAACTGGAACTGGGAATGTCCCGTGCCGAGGTGGAGGCCCTGCTGGGCAGGGCGGACAGCTGCAGCGGCTCTTTGGGCACCCAAACCTGCATCTGGGGTAGCGACGACACCCAGATCAAGGTGGGGTTCGCCGCCGACCAGGCGATGCTTTTCTCTCACAAAGGGTTGTGAGCCCAGTGGGCTAGAGCCCGTGCTTCTCTGAGCGGTAGAGGAACGCCTTGTAACCCAGCCCCAGCAGTTTGGCCGCCTCGGTGCGGTTGCCGCCGGTGCGCTCCAGGGCCGCCTGAAGATACTCCTTCTCCACCTGCTCTCAGTTCAGGCCTGCGTCCGGCAGGGTGATCTTGCCCTGACAGCGAATGGGCTGGAGATCCAGCTCCTGCAGCAACACAAAGCGCTCCATGCAGTTGGACAACTCCCTGACGTTACCCGGCCAGCCGTGACTGCGCAGGGCATTCATTTCGGCGACCCCCAGCCTGGGGGCGGTCAGCTGGTATTTCTGGCTGAAGTGACGCAGGAAGTGTTCCGCCAGGGCGGGGATGTCCTCACTGCGCTGCTTCAGTGGCGGGGTGGACACCGGAATCACATTGAGGCGGTAATACAGGTCCTGGCGGAAGTTGCCCGCTTCCACCTCCTGCAGCAAGTCTCGGTTGGTGGCCGCCACCACCCGGATATCCAGATCGATCTCCTTGTGACTGCCGATGCGGGTCACCTTGCCCTCCTGCAGCACCCGCAGCAGCCGGGTCTGCAGATTCAGTGGCAGTTCGCCAATCTCATCCAGGAACAGGGTGCCCCCCTGGGCGGCCTCCAGCTTACCGGCCCGGGCGCTGTGCGCGCCGGTGAAGGCGCCTTTTTCATGGCCGAACAGCTCGGACTCCGCCAGGGAGTCGGGGATGGCGCCGCAGTTGAGGGCAATGAACGGACCGTCCCGGCCTGAGAGGCGGTGGATGCGCTGGGCCACCAGCTCCTTGCCGGTCCCGCTCTCCCCTTGAATCAGCACCGTAGTATTGATGCCGCTGATCCGCTCGACCCGATCGAACAGGGTGCGCATGGCGGGGCTGGATCCCACCATGTCGATCAGGGCGCCCTGCTGCTGCACACGATCGGTCAGGCGCCGGTTGTCCTCCTTCAACTGATGGGAGCGGGCGGCCTTGTCGATGGCCAGCAGCATGGTCTGCTTCTGGAAGGGCTTGGGCAGGTAGTCGTCGGCGCCCATCTTCATCGCTTCCACCGCGTGGTCGATGGAGCCGTAGGCGGTGGCGACGATGATCCCCAGGGTCGGGCTCTGGGCCCGGGCGCGGCGAATCACCTCGCTGGCGTCGCCGTGAGCCAGCTTCCAGTCACTGAACAGGATCTGCCAGGGGTGTTTGTCCAGGCGTTTGAGGGCCGAGTCGGCGTCGGCCACCGCGTCCACCCGGTGGCCCGCCTCGGTCATCATCTTTGCCAGCAGTTCTCGCTGGGTGGGGTCATCTTCCAGCAGCAGGATCTGAAATCCATTTTGACTCATGCTTGTCTCTCCTTGGGCAGCACCAGGCCGGCCCGGACGCCCTTGGGCTGTTCTTCAATAATCAGATCGCCGCCGTACCAGAGGCGGGCGATGCGTCTTGCGATGTAAAGCCCCATGCCTGCGCCTTCAGGTTTGGTGGTCTGGTGGGGTTCAAACAGGCGATCGCGGATGGCGTCGCTCAGGCCGCTGCCCTGATCCTCGATCCAGAGGGTAATCCGTTGTGGCTCTCTCTCCAGATAGAGACGCACCGTCTGCCCAGGTTCACTGGCCTGCCGGGCGTTGTTCATCAGGGTGTGGAGTATGGCACGCAGCTCCACCTCCGCCCCCAGGACGGACAGGTCATCGGGGAGCTCGCTGACAAAGTCTACGCCCTCGGCGGTCTGACTGAGTTCCATCTGGATCCCCTCAATCAGCTCAGATATGGCCACAGGCACCTCCCGGTCGAGTCCCTGGCTGGCCAGGGTCAGCAGGCTGCTGAGGCTGTCATCCATATGACTCAGCTTGGTGCGGATTTGACTCTGCAGCTGGTGCTGTTCCGGTTTCATCCCTTCCAGCAGCAGGCCTATGGTGTGGATGGGGTTGCGCAGGGCGTGGGCGATGCCCCGGGTGATCTCCCCCAGCTCCGCCAGGTGACGTTGCTGCTGGAACTGGCGCTGCTGCTCCTGACTCTCCTTGAGATCGGAGCTCATTCGGTTGAAGGTGTCGATGGCGCGGCGGGTCTCCCGGGTGCCGCTGTGGCTCAATTGCAGGCCCAGTTCGCCGGCGGACAGACGCCGGCAGCCCTCATCCAGGGTTTCCAGGGGACGGGCCAATTTGCGGGCGATCAGGTAGACCCCCACCAGGCTCAGCAGGGCGCCGGCCAGCAGTACCAGGGCCACCCGCTCGGCAAACTGGGTGATCATGGTCTGTTGGGGACCATTGGAGAGGGGCACCGCCAGGCTGGAACCCAGCCCCTCAATCACCAGCTGATCCTCTTCCGTGGGGATGAACACCCGAATCTCCCTGGCCTGACGCTGGAGTTGCTCCCGGGCCTGCTCCACCGCTTCGTGGATGCGCTCCATCTCCTCTTCGCCGATGAGGTCGCCGTGCACCTCCATCAGTTCCAGTGTGGTTTCTGCCTCCAGGGCACTGCTGAGCTCCTTCTGCAGGGCCTGATGCTCCAGGTTGAGCTGAATCACCGCCTGCCATTGGTCCTCCTTGTCCTCGATGCGCTGCTCCAGCTCCTCCAGCTTCTCCTCGTAGGCTTGAATCCGCCGCTGCTGGGCCTCTTTCTGGATCTGCAGGGAGCGTCGCTTGGCCTGCTGCTGTTGCTGCAAGCGGACCAGTCGCTGTTGCTCCCGCTCCAGCTCTCTCTGCGCCTGTTCGGCGTGGCGCTCGGCCATGGCCAGCATCCGCTCACGCTCCTGCTCGGACAGGGCGGTCTCCTCTTTCGGGGGTAGGACCCGAACCACGGATTTGGGGGGGACCGGAGGCAGCAGGGTTTCGATGGTGACCGACGCCACCTCCTGGGCCACGGCTTCGGAGTCTTCGGCCAGTTGTCGACGGAAATCTGTGGTGAGCTGCTGCACCAGCAGCCACTGGAGCAGGGTAAACAGCAGTATCAGCGAGCCAAAGGCGATCATCAGGTAACGTTTCAGGGACATCGGTTCCTCCTTGGAGTGATCACCTTACATAAAGCGTGCCAGATGAGCTGAAGTTACCACGCCGGGCAGTGGCGAGCCACCGTTGCCCGCTGCCGGCCCAAGGAGCTCCCCATATGGGAAGGGCCAGGGAGGATTTGAGGAGAAACTCTCGCGGTTTCATGGGGAAACCCCAGGGAATTCGGCGGCGGCGACTCTGGCACGTTTCTTTCTACGCAGGGGGGGAACAACTCAGTTTAACAAGGAGACCATCATGAGAATGATTTTGGCAGCAGCGACGATGCTGATGACCCTGGCGGCAACCGCGGCCACCTTTAAGGCCAGTCAGGACAAGGGGGAGCCCATAGAGGTGAGCTTTATCGACAGTGGCGAGCGGGTGGAGCTGACCCTGGACAGAGACAATCCGGACTGGGCTGCGGTGGCGACCCTGCTTGGGGACCTGGATGCCGAAGTCAGGCAGCGCTGGCTGGAGAAGGCCAAGGCCCTGGCCGGTGTGGGCAGTGACTGGAAGCTGGTGTTGTCCGATGGTCATCACCAGGTGGTCCACCTGGGGCATGATCCCGAAATCTATGTGGAGATCCATGAGCAGATGGCCGAGGAGGGGGCCCGTCTGGCCGAGGAAGCGGAGCGTATGGTGGCCAGGCTGGAGCAGGAAGGGGTGATGGAGCTCAAGCGGTTTCATCTGGACAGGGCCGAGATGCTGGAACGGATGATCAAGGAGGGTGACCTGACCACGGAACAGGTGGAGCGCCTGCGCCGTGCCCTGGATGAACATGGGATGAAGTAAAAGCCAGTGGCTCTGGGGGCTGCGCTGGAGAAGGTGGGGATCCTGGACTAGGTTTTAGGTATGCCATCCGGTTGCGTTGTCGTCCGCCTGGGCGCTGCGCAGCCTTTCTCTCACCTGACAACTCACAGGAGCTCGCGATGCTTGGAGAGAGTCATGCCCTCGTCGACGATTTTCCCGACTACAAGGACAAGATCCACAGCCTGAAACATATGGATGTGGAGTTTGCCACTATGGCCAGGGAGTACCACAGTTTGGATCATCAAATACGGGGGCTGGAGATGAACGACGTGCCCACCAGTGATGAGGAGTTTTCCCGTTTGAAGATGAGGCGGGTAGAGCTGAAAGATCAGCTCTACAACCGCATCATCAACTCTGACCGCTAGGCGGTCACCTCGGATGAGAATCGGGCTCCCTTGGGGGCCCGAATCATTATGTAGCAGGCGGGAACGAACACGAAGGAGAGGAAGGTGGTCAGCAGGGTGCCTCCGGCGATGGCCACCGCGAACGGGGGCCAGAAGCCCCCCCCGGCCAGGATCAGCGGCAGGAAGCCGCCGAAGGTGGTGATGGTGGTGGAGCCGATGTGGCGACCGCACCCTACGACGGTATCGATGATGGCGGCCATGTTACCGCCGGCCGCTTCCGGATTCTCCTCCAGTTCCGCCAGGATGACGATGGCGGCATTGATGGCCAGGCCGGCCAACCCCATCAAGGCATTGATCACATTGAAGCCAAAGGGGTACCCCATCAGGTAGACCGACAGCAGCCCCAGCCCGGCAGACTGGGCGGCGCTGGCCAGGATCACCGTGGTCAGCCGGAAGGAGTTGAAGCTCAGTACCACCACGCTCACCAGCAGCACGCTGATGATGGTGACCGACGACATCAGCTTGGCCACCGCCTGATCTCGCTTGGCACTCTCTCCGCCGATCTCCAGCCGGTAGCCCGAGGGCAGGCTGGCTTCAAACTCTGCCAACTGAGACGCCATGGCATTGAGCACCTTGGAGGGCAGCACCCCCGCTTCCAGGTAGCCTTCTATGGTGTTGATGCGCTCGCCATTGCGTCTGGGGATGGTGGCGCGGCCGGACTCGATGCTTAACTGCGCCAGGGCGGACAGGGGCAGCATGGTGGGGATCTGCTGACCGCCCACCAGTTGCACCGAGCCAAGGTCTGCCGCCTGGTTGCGGTCATTGGCGTTGAGGCGTACCCGCACCGGCAGGTTCTCCACCCCCTCGAGCACGCTGCCACCCACCACGCCATCCATGGAGGCGCGCAGTTGCCCTGCCACCTGGGCCAGGGTCAGGCCCCCGGCCAGGCTGGCCTCTTCATCGATATCCAGTTTGATTCTGGCGGCACCGGCAGCCAGGGTGTTGCGGGTCTGAATGATGTGGTCCTGGTTGCCCAGCATCAGCCTGAGCTGGTCGCCCAGTTCGGTGAGCCTGTCCAGTTGCGGGCCATAGATCCGCAGCTCGATGGGAGCGTTGAACGGCGGGCCCTGCTCCAGCTTGCGCACCAGGATCTGCATCTGCGGATAACGCTGGTCCAACTGCCGCTGCAGAGTGGGGATCAATTCGTTGGCCATCTCAAAATCGCTGGCGGTGATCATCCCCTGTGCGTAGTTGGCCGCCCCCTGTCGCCGCTGCAACAGGTTGTAGTAGAAGGAGGGGGTGTTGCGGCCAAAGGTCCACACCGTCTGTTCTATGCCCGCCTGTTCTCTGAGCCAGGCATCCAGCTGGCGCACACCATCGACGGTGGCCGGCAGGCTGGATTGCTGAGGCATGAACACCTCGATGTGGAACATGTCCCGATCGGCGGCCGGGAAAAACTGCTCGGTCATCTGGCCAGCGGCCCAGAAGCCGGTGGCCGGGGTGAGGAAGATCAGCAGCAGGGCGGTTTTCGGCCACACCAGGGCGATGGCCAGGGTGCGTCTCAATATGGCCCCCAGCCAGGGCAGGGTGATCCCCTGCTGCCACCAGTGATTGCCCTCCCTGGGTTTGATGAATCGGCCTCCCAGGCCAGCCACCAAAGTCAGGGAGATCAGGTAGGAACCAATCAGGGCAAAGCTCACCGCCAGGGCGATGCCGCCGACAAACTCGCCGGCGGGGCCCGGCATCAGGAAGATGGGGGCAAAGGCCAGCACCGTGGTCAGGGTGGAGCTGGCCAGAGGCAGCCAGAACTGGCGCAAGGTGGCGGAAACCGCTTCTACCGGGGTCATCCCCCGGCTGCGCCTCTGACCTATGGCGTCCACCACCACGATGGCGTTGTCCACCATGATCCCCAGGGCCACCACCAGCCCGGTGACCGACATCTGATGGATGGGCAGGCCATAAAGCTGCATACAGAACAGGGTAAAGAGCACGGTTACCGGCAGGGCGAAGGCCACCAGCAGGGCGCTGCGCCACCCCAGAGTCACCAGCAGCACCGCCAGAACCAGCATAAAGCCCAGTCCCAGGTTGCCGGTGAGCTCCGACAGCCTGACTTCGGTGTAGCCCTGCTGGTTGAACTGGGTCTCAAGCAATACGTTGGAGGCGATCAGCGGTTTGAGCCCCTCCAGGGTTTGTTCCACCTGGGCATTCCAGCGGTCGATGCGGGTATCCGGCAACATGCGCACCGCCACCAGCACCCCCTGCTCGCCCTGGCTGAGCACATAGTCATCCGGGGGCCAGCGCACCGCCCGGCTGACGTTGGCCACATCCATCACCCTCAGGGTCTGCAACTGGTTGTCGGGACGCAGAGGGACCTGACGGATGCGGTTGAGGGAGACCAGTTCGCCGGAGACCTCCAGCTGGGCCCGGATCGCCTCGCCTTCGAGGCTGCCCGAAGCGGTCTTGCTGTCGGCGGCGCGGATCTGTCGGGCCAGATCGTCCACGGAAAGGCCAAGGGCAAAGAGTTCGGCGTCGTCGATGGAGACCAGGATCTCCTCCTCAGGGGCGCCGACCACCTTGACGAAATCGGTGCCTGGCAGCAGCCTCAGGCGGTTGGCCAGCTCCTCGGCATAGCGTCCCAGGACGGTGGGATCCGCTTGGCTGCCTCCCTGCCAGGTGAAGGAGAAGATGCGGGTGAAGGCGTAGGCCAGCTGGTCATCCAGGGTGGGGGCGCCGGTTCCCTGGGGCAGGGCCGGGGCTGCATCGCCAATCAGATCCCGGGCCCGGGACCAGACGGGGTCCGCATCCATGATGCGATCCTGCAGTTCGATGGTGACCACGGAGATCCCCGGTCTGGAGTTGGAGGTGAGGTTCTTGATCTCATCCAGCTGCCGAAGCTTGGCTTCCAGGGGCTCGGTCACCAGGGCTTCCACCCGTTCGGCGGTGGCGCCCGGGTAGGGGGTGATCACCGCCGCCACCCTATTGGTCAGATTGGGGTCTTCGGTGCGGGGCAGGTTGGTCAGGGCGCTGAGGCCGCTGACGATCAGCAAAGCCGTCAGCAGGGCGGCGACTCTGGGGTTTTGAACCAGGGCGCGAATCATAGCTCTTCACCGCGGCTGGCGGTGATGCTGGCATCGGTGGCCAGCACCACTCTCTGACCGGCCACCAGTCGCTGCAGTCCGGTGGAGACCAGGCGGTCGCCGTCGTCGATGGCGCCGGAGACCCAGGCGTACTCCTGATCGGCATGCAGCACCCGAACGTCCCGGCGGGCGATCTGGAAGCTGCCATCCCCCAAATCCTCCAGGATGTAGAGGTTCCACAGGCCCCGGACCCCGGCGGTCAGCGCGGTCAAAGGCACTCGGGTGGTGTCGGCGACAATGCGCTCCTCCACCTCAAGATAGAGCAACTGACCGTTGAGCAGGGTGGGTTGTTCGGGCAGGGCAAATCTCAGGGTGACGGTGCGGGTGCCCGGGTCCACCTGGGCACTGCGCCCCAGATAGGTCACCGGCAGGGACTGGCCGTCGACACTGGCCTGCCATTGTTGTCGGGTTTGCAGGCGCTCCAGCAGACGGACTGGCAATCCGACCCGGGCTTCGGCGGCGCCGTCGGGCACCAGGGTGAAGGCCACCTGGCCGTTGCCTGTGACCTGACCCTTGGTCAGTTGGCGCCTGGTGACCGTGCCTGAATAGGGCGCCTTGAGGGTGCTCTTCTGCAGACGGATATTGACCGACTCCAGGTTGGCGTTCAGTTGTTGCTGGCGGGCCTGCAACTGGGCTTTGCGGCTGCGCAGTTCGTCCAGTTGCTGCTCAGACTGATACCCCTGTTCCGACAGGGTCAGTTGGCGTTTGAGGGTGGCCTTATTGAGGTCCAGGTCGGCGCGATTCTGAGCCAGGGTAGCCTCGAGCTGCTCGGCTTCGCTGCGCAGCAGGCGGGTGTCCAGGGTGGCGAGCACCTGGCCTGCTTCCACCTCCTGACCAATCTCCACGTCGATGGTGGCCACGGTACCCGGGGATTCAAAACCGATGTCACTGGTTCTGGGGTGATACACTTTACCCACGAATCTGTGGGTCAGCGGGTAGCTGTGCTGCAGCTGGACCTGCTGGGCATGAACCTCCAGGGGAGGCTTGACCGGCGCACTCTTTCCCTGCTGACTGCAGCCGGTGGCGATGAGGAGCAGGCCGCACAGTGGGCCAAGAAACTGGTACGCTGTCATAACATTCGAATTACAATTAGACTAGACGGTCTAGTTTGGTAGAATCAAACTAGACTGTCCAGTCCAGTTGGTGAAGTTTTTGTAAATATTTTGTGGGGCGCTATGGCCGTTGTAGCTAACGATCGGAAAAGTAAGAAACGTTCTCAGATCCTGGAGGCGGCCGCCGAGCTGTTTATGCAGAAGGGGCTGGAGAACACCTCCATGGACGAGGTGGCAGTGCAAGCCGGGGTGTCCAAGCAGACGGTTTACAGTCATTTCGGCAGCAAGAACGATCTCTTTGTGCACTGCATCGAGGACCGTTGCGTCAGCGCTCAGATGACCGAAGAGAACTTCGAGATGGACGCCGAGCCCGAACAGTTCCTTCTGGGGTTCGCCCGCCGATTCCTGGATATGATCCTCAGTCCTGAGGTGCGTCATGTCTATTGCTCCTGTGTCCGCAGTTCCGAGAGTCACCCAGAGCTGTCACAGCTCTATTACGAAGCGGGACCCAAACGGATGATGGAGCTGGTCACCAGCTACCTGACCAGATTGAATGACGCCGGGGTGCTGACGATGCCCGACCCGGCCATTGCCGCTCAGCAGCTGCTGTTGATGTTGCACACCGTCGATAAGATGCGTGGGGATCTGGGACTGGAGCTGAGGATGGATGAATCCCAGCGAGAGGTCTATGTGCAGCAGACGGTGACCATGTTCCTTAAGGGGTATCGGCCCTGACCAGCAAAGAAAAGGCGCGGTGTTCCGCGCCTTTTTTAATTCTGGTTGCCCGAGTGTTGCTGCCACTCCTCAATGTCCTTGATGGAGTCCAGGTAGAGCTGTTCCACCTTCTCCCTAGCCCAGGGGGTTCGCCGTAAGAATTTGAGGCTGGATTTCACCGAGGGGTTGGAGTTGAAACAGTTGATGGGGATGCGCCGGCCCAGTTCCCGCCAGCCATAGTATTGGGCGAGGGTCTCCACAATCTGCTGAAGTTTCACCCCGTGCAAGGGGTTGTTGGGTTGATGATCCATTGGGCACTCTGTCCGGGGCTGCTGCATGAGGGCGGCAGTGTAGCACCGGTGGCCACTCAGGCGCAGGGATAAATGAAAAAGGCGCGGAACACCGCGCCTTTTTTCTCTGTTGGCGACTTAGCCGCCGAGCATGGCGTCCTTGAGATCGTCATCGGCGGGCTCGTCGCCCAGCCAGATCCCCAGCAGGGCCTGACGGAAAGCCTCTCCCTCAATAAGGGTCAGCAACTGACCATTCTTATAGGCTTCTACGCCGACGCCGGGCAGGGACAGCAGGGTAAATTGGTCCCCCTCGACGATGTGATCGCTGAATACCGCGATAAAGGCGTCGATCTTGGGTTTCAGTTGGTCATAGCCGTCGCCGGCGCTGCTCTGAAAGCCCTCCTCGATGGAGTCGATCATCTTGTCTGAGGTGATCAGCCCGGAGACGATGTTCAGGCGGATGGCGCTGGTCTGGTTGCCCTCCAGAGCCAGCTGCTGAGTCAGGCCAGACTCGCTGCTGTAGAGGCTGCCCACATAGAGGTCCATAAAGAACTTGGAGCGGATCCCCGCGCCACTCAGGGTCAGGGGTTTGCCCTGGAGTTCAATGGTGTCGTTAACCGCCACTCCGGCGATCTCGGTGGCGGCCTGAGCCGGAATCAGCAGGCTGGCAGCCAGGGCAGCGGCAAGAGTCAGTTTTTTCATCGTCTACAACTTGATGGTGGGTGTTGGCCGCAGTGTTGCAGGTGTTGCTCCTGGGCACAAGCCTGACGGAAGAAAGAGCTGAAATGCTTGAGTAAAAATAGAGGCTGAGCCAGCGGGAACGGACTGCCCGCTGGCTGGGCTTAGCCCTTAGAAGTTGAATTTGTAGCTGTAGTCCAGGTAGAGGCGGATGTCGGTTTCATCCTCTTTCACCCCGTCCACGTTGCCCACTTCGTCGGAGTTGTAGTCGTGCCACACGCCGGTGAACTTGAGGCCTTTGACCGTGGGCACCTTGTAGGTGACCACCAGCTCCTTCCAGTCTTCGTCGGCGGTGCCAAGGGCAGGATCCACCGAGTTCTCCGCATCCCAGCCCTGGGCGGCGGCGATCTCTGTGGTCAGTCCGGGCACCAGATCCTGCCAGTTGTAGATGACCGAGACCTTGGCCACGGTCTCATTGGCGTTGGTCAGATCCGGTCCCACACGACTGCGGGTGGGGAAGGGGTTGCGGCCATGGTCGCCGGCAAAGTTGTCCTCAATCCAGATGTCATCGAACTTGGAGATGGCCGCAGACAGCTGCAGGTTGTTGCGCTTCCAGACGGCCTCGGCGTACACACCCATGCCGTCGTTGTCGCTGCGGGTTTCACCTTTGACCGCACCATCGCGATCCTCGTCATCCAGATCGCCACTTTCGGCGGCAGTGACGAAGAGCTCGCCATCGTCACTGGAGGTGAACACACCGGCAGAGAGCTTCAGGCTGGAGCCATCAAACTTGGTCAGGTAGCTGCCGCGCAGGCCGAACTTGCTCAGGTAGTCCTTGGAGTTGAGGTACTCGGTTTCCACAGTAAAGGCGTCAAACTTGTATTTGAGGCCGATCACCGAGATGTAGTCGATGGCCCCTTCCTCAGTCTGGTCGGTGCGAAAGCCGACAAACTCGTCGTCGTTACGGGCGGACCACTTGTCGTAGACGGCGCCGTACACAGACAGTCCCTTCATGGGCTTATACAGGGCGTTGACCCCCTGGTAGGTGTTGGGTACGGCGCGGCTGCCGGAGCTGCTGAGCAGCATGGACTTGTGGGTCAGGCGACCCAGCTTGATGGCGAGACCATTGACCGGGGTCAGGTTGACGTAGGCCTGGCCCAGCAGAGCAAAACCTGACATCTCACCATCTTTGACGGTCAGTACGTCGGCTTTCACCAGGCCGTCGCTGCCCAGATCTTCGACGAAGTAGGGGGAGAGGCCGATGCCGATCCAGCCGCCATATTGGGGGGTGGTCCAGTCGGCGGTGATGGAGAAGGCGGATTGGGTTCTATCCTTGGTCGGGTTTTCATATTCGCGATCAAAATAGACCAGTCGGGATTTGGTTTTCAGTTGGTAACCGCTGTCATCGGCACTGACGGCCATGGAGGGGGCACACAGCATTGCGGCTGCAATACTCATGGCAAGATAGTTCTTGTTTAATTTGGGTATCATCATATCTCCAGCATTTTATATCTTGAGTTATTTCTATTTATTCCGTTGGTTATTTTTATTTAATAGCCAAGCTAATAAGTTCGTTGTTGATCTCTTTTTCCTGACGGAGACGTCATCTCATCCGGCTAAGGACGGTGGCTGCCTTATCCTGTTGTTTGACTCTGTATTTGTGAGCGCCCGCCAACCTTGTGGGGCGCGGCTGTCGGTGCGCCTCTGGCTGTTGATGATTCAGGCCTGTAGCGCCACCTTGGTCTTGGGACTGAGCACAGTCTAAAAGGTGAAGTAATTTCGATTTTTGAACATTCTCACAGGTGAACAGATTGTTGTTCAGAGTTTTTTAATTGGTTTTAAAAAACTTGAAACGGGCAGATATTTAAATTTGAACCGGATCAAATCAAAAGAAATGGCGTGATTGATATGCTGAAAAAACACCAATAAACCTAATCGGAAAATACATGATGAAACCTAAGCTGAGTTTTTTATCCGTTGCTGCGGTGATGCTCGCGCTTTCCTCCGGCGCCCAAGCCAAGGGGAATGGCCTGGCTGATTTCCATGCGGAGATGGACGGTTGTCAAACCTGCCACACCAAACCCATCAAGGTAAGCGACAGCGAAACCCACGAAAACGCCCAATGCGTTGAGTGTCACGGCGGCTACGAAGAGCTGGCCAACAGTGAGCTGCACTTTGATCCTCACACCTCCCACCTGGGTGAGATCAACTGTACCTCCTGTCACCGTGGTCACGAGGCGCCCAAGTTCTACTGCAACGAGTGCCACTCCTTCGAGCATGACAACATGCCGTTTGCCGACGCCAAGAACAAGAAAGCCTGGGACGCCGAGTGGGATCAGCAGGCGATCCAGAAGGCGATCGCCAAGGGTCCCGTGGAGACCACCGAGGTGATCGTCGTGGGTGCCGGCAGCGCCGGTTACAACGCCGCCATCTCCGCCAAGCGAGAGGGGGCCAAGGTAATTTTGTTTGAAAAAGCGCCCTTTACCGGTGGTAACTCCATGCTGGCAGCCGGTGGTTTTAATGCTGTGGGTACGCCTCAGCAGGCCAAGAAGGGGATCGAAGACAAGGTTGAGTGGTTTGTTGAGGACGCCATGAAGGGCGGCCGCTATCAAAACGATCAGGAGCTGGTGCAGATCATGGCGGATCACTCCGCCGACGGCATCAAGTGGCTGGAGTCTCTGGGTGCCAACATGAATGACCTGAAGCGCTCCGGTGGCGCTCGGGTTGAGCGTACCCACCGTCCATCCGGTGGCGCCAGTGTGGGGCCCCACATCATCCACACCCTGCGTGCGGCTGCCGAGCGTGAAGGGGTTGAAACCCGTCTTAACTCCCGCGTTGAGAAGCTGGTGCTGAACCAGGACAAGAGCATTGCCGGTGTGGTGGTCCACGGTAAGCACTCAGGTTACCGCATGGTTGCTGCCAAATCTGTGGTTCTGGCCACTGGCGGTTACGGCATGAACAAAGAGATGATCGCCTACTATCGTCCCACCTTCGCCGACATGACCAGTTCCAACAATGTGACCGCCACCGGTGACGGCATCCGTCTGGCCAAGGAGATTGGTGCGTCCATGACCGACATCGACTGGGTACAGGCTCACCCCACCATCGGTAAGGACAGCCGCATCCTGATCTCCGAGACCGTGCGCGGTGTCGGGGCCATCATGGTCAATACCGACGGTCAGCGCTTCATCAATGAACTGACCACCCGCGATCGTGCGTCTGACGCCATCCTCAAGCAGAAGGACCATTACGCCTGGTTGGTGTTCGACCAGCAACTGGTCGAGAAGAAGAAGATGGTCCGGGGTTATGACCACCTGGGCATGCTCTCCAAGGGCAACACCATCGAGGAGCTGGCCAAGGTGACCGGCATGAAGGATCTGCCCAAGACGGTAAAGGCTTACAACGGCTTCCAGAAGTCCGGTAAAGATGACGCCTTCGGTCGCGATCAGATGCCTTTGAACATCACCAAGGGGCCCTTCTACGCCGTTCGCGTGGCGCCCGGCATCCACCACACCATGGGGGGCGTGGCCATCAACAAGGAGTCTCAGGTGCTGAACCTGCAAAGCTGGCCCATTCCTGGTCTGTACGCGGCAGGTGAAGTGACCGGTGGTATCCACGGCTACAACCGCCTGGGTGGTAACGCCATCGCCGACACCGTGGTCTTCGGTCGTCGCGCCGGTGCCCATGCTGCCGAGTTCGCCACCAAGCAGTAATTCAACTCATCTTCTCACGCAGCGTCAGCGGGGCCCGGACTTAGGGTCCCGCTGTTTTGGTTTCTGCGTGAAGCGTACCTCGGCATCGCTCCGGCTTTACCGCTAGACTGGGGCTTCAACGGGAGAGTGTTATGAGAATCACCCTGAAACAGCTGTTGGTGTTCCAGGCCATCAGTCAGACCCAGCAGGTCTCCAAGGCAGCCAGGCAGTTGCACCTGTCGGTGCCCGCAGTGAGCATGAGCCTCAAGGAGCTGGAGTCCTCCCTCGGGGCCCGGCTGTTCGAGCGCACCCCTCATGGACTGGTGATGACCGATTCCGGCAACCTGGTGCTGGCCCACGCCAACAAGGTGCTGAACCAGGTCAATCAGTTGGAGCAGCTGTTCAAGGAGCAGGCCCAGGGGGTGGGCGGCACTTTGAACATCGGCGCCAACAAGACCTCGGGCAACTATGTGCTGTCGAAAAAGCTGCCCCTGTTCAAAACCCAGTACCCCAACGTCAACACCCGCCTGAAGATCCTCTCCAGCTCCGCCATCGAGGAGATGGTGCACAACAATGCCCTGGACCTGGCCTTTATCAGCCGAAAGCCCTCAGACAAGGAGATGGAGTACATCCGCTGGCGCAGCGACCGGTTGTGTATCGTGGTGTCGCCCGGGCATAAACTGGCCCACAGGCCGGCGACGGCGGCGGACTTGAGCGCCGCCACCTGGATCCTGGACGAGGAGGAGTCCGCTACCCGGGTGGAGTCCCTGCACATTTTGCGGGAGCTGGGGGTGACGGTTCAGGATGAGATCGTGATGAACACCATGGGGGCGATCAAGCGGGCGGTGGGCACCGGCCTGGGGCTGAGCATTTTGCCGCTGCTCTCCGTGGATGCGGAACTGGAGCGGGGCGATCTGGTGGAGGTGGCCACCGACGGCCACAGAGAGTCCAGGTACATCTACGCCATCTATAAGCGGGACAATCTGACCCCCTTGATGGAGCGTTTCCTGGACTGCTGCGAAGTGCCCAGGGCCTAGTCCGTGCGCTTGAGAACCATCAACTGGTAGTCGAAGCGTCCCTCACTGCGATCCAGTATGGTCAACTCCCGCTCCAGGTCGGCCACCGCCGGTGAGTCGGCCAGCTTCTCAGACAGGTTTTGCAGCCGCTCCCTGAGGGGGGCGGTGTAGGCCTGCCATCCCGCCGTTCCCACCCCACGGTGCGCTACCGGTCGGTAGCCCGAATTCTCCACCTGCATCAGTCGCGTTGAGGCGCGCTGCATGTCTGGGTACCCCTCCTGCCAGAACGCCTTAACCTCCAGATCATCACGGCCAAGTTGTTGAGCATCGGCAAACTCGTCCAGCCACACCAGGTCGCTGATCACCAGGTAACCGCCGCGCTCCAGCAGAGGGCGCCACTGCTTCAGGGCATTTTCGAAGCCGATGATGTAGCAACTGGCTTCACTCCACAGCAGATCGAAGCTGCCCGGTTCGAAGGGGAGGGCGGTCATCGAGCCATTGCAGGCGCTGAGCCTCTGTTCCAGCCCCAGCTGGCGGGCGCGTGTCAGCATGTGATTCAGGCTGGGCTCCAGGTTATCCAGGCCTATTACCTGAGCCTGGCTGTGTTGCGCCAGCAAGACTGCCGAGGCACCGGTGCCGCAGCCGATGTCCAGTATCCGCCTGGGAGCGGGGCTGACCTGACTCAAGGCCCACAGGGTGCTGTGGTCGGTGCCGGGACCGTGCCGGTCCAGACCATTAAAAATCTCCAGAAAATCGTTCATATACTCCTCGTGACCATAGAGGTCTCTGGAGAGCCAACGCAACCTAAGCGCGTTGGTTTCATCCAGACCTTCGGCTCTTAACCACTGGGTGTGGGCATCCGGGGCCTGGGTCTCCAGTTGTTGGTGAAACTGCCTCAGGCCTTCGGGGTTGTCCCCCAGCAGGGCCTGCATCAGGTTTCTCGCCTGGGTTTTGGCGCGAATCTCCTCTTCCAGTTGGGCAAGCCGGTCAGCCAACAGTTGACGATCCAGCCCCGACTCCAGGATCTGCTTGCACTCCCTCAGGCTGAGGTTGCCGGCGTGCAGCTGCTGTATCAGCCGCAGTCGCTGCAGATCCCTGTCGTCGTAATAGCGGTAACCGTTGTCACCCCGACGGCCGGTCAACAGTCCCAGCTTCTCGTAGTAGAGCAGGGTGGAGCGGGCCAATCCGGCCCGCTTGGCCAGTTGGGAGATGGGGTACATGAGTCGCGTCCAAAAACAGTGAGGATGCTGACACTAAACTATGAAGCTATAGACAGGTCAACGAGCTTGGGCGTTTTTTGCCCTTGGCAGGAGCTGGAAGGGGGAAGCGTAAGAAGGCGAGCGAGCACCTCGGGCCTGCCGTTGGATGGGACGGGGGCTGGCCCGAACAGAAGGTCGGAGCCACGCCCCCTCTGTTCAGGCAGATGACGGCCTTGCCGGGGGTGTGCAGTCCAGTGTCGCCGTTGCGGGGGCTACGCCTGGATTGCTTGCATCAAGGCGCCTGGTCATGGCCGGGCTCCGGCAGGATCTCCGCCTGCAATCGGGCAATCTGAAGCTGATCCCCCCTGCGGATGATGTACAGCCGCTGGGCCACCATCACATCATGGGTGGCGCCGCTTTTCTCCCTGGCTTGCCAGCGAACCCGGTAACTGGCCTCCCAGCCAAGCTTCTGGCTGCCACTGACCTCAATCTGGTCAATCTGATGACTGTTCCAGATGATGGTGTCGGTGACCCCCTTGTACCAATTCAGAAAATCCTGCTCTGAGCGAATGGGGGTTCCGGGGTAGTGCATCTCAATGGGGTTGGCGATGCGATTGAGGAAGTAGCCGGCTTCCCTCTGATGATCGAAGGCGGCAAACCAACGGTAGATGAAGCTCTTCACGTCGTTGTTGCTGAGCGTGTATCTCGCCTGAGGCTGATAGTTGGGGCTGAGATCATTAATCGGGTCAAGGTCGGTGGCTCTTGCCTGAAGGGCTGGGGGGATCGCCAGGGCAATCAGCAGGGGCAGGATGGCTCTCATGACAGGACTCCAAATCGGATAATGGTTCATTATGGAGCGCGAAATCATGTCCATGTAGGCCGGCGTGGGCTTACAGGCTGTTTGGTGAGGAGGAACATTGACGTTGTCGAGCGTCAGTTGGGACGGCTCAGATTAGGCCCAGTTTGGTTGCCCGGTAGATGAGGTGACTCCTGTTGTGGCACTTCAATACGCCTTTCATCCGGTCTATGTGGTAGCAGACTCCCCGGACAGACAGGTTTTCTGTCTCACTGATCTCCTCCACCGAAACCCCGTGAGCAATCAGCTCCAGCACGCGAAGGGCCTTCTTGCTGAACAGCCCATGATTGGTGATGGGATTCAATCTGTTGATCGCCTCAGAAACAATGTAGCCGGCGTGAAGGCTCAGAAGCCGGTGCAACTCAGCTTCATGTTGGCGACAGTGGCGCACTATCTCCTCCTTTTTCTGGGTGGTGAACAGGTTAAACATGCCTGTCCAGGGACAGGGCAGTGGCACCAGCCAGTTGACCACGGTCTCGACGTCGTTGGTCTGCAAGAACTGCTGAAACTGTTGTCCCGATGAGGTCTTGAGATTGGGGCCTTCCCAGGGGTTTGGGCCGCTTCTCTTTTTCTTGGTGAGTCCGCTGTCCAGCTTGTCGGCGAACAACCGGAAATAGTACTCCCTGACCTTGATGGCCCGTTGATCTGAGGCGATGACCAAACGCTCTCTCTTAAGCACTTCAGGGCGATACTCTCTTAATTTGGGCAGATCGACGTCAGGCAGGTCATTGTTTTCCAGCGGCAGATGGAAACAAAATCCGTTAAATCCGAACTGGGCCAAAGACTGCTTCAGGACGCGAATAATATCGGGATTAGAAAGACTCAGGTTTTTCATTACTCTGACCTTCCAGCATGAGTTCTCTCATTGATGGTAGCGATCGCTCAGGGGGCCGTAAATGCCCCCTGTGCTGGCGCGGTTGCTATTGGGGATTCCTGTGACAGGTCAGACAGGCGTATGGATCCGGGAACACCTTGCTCATGGACCAATCATTGTTCTTGCTCTCCCATACCTCAGAGTAAGGCTTGTGATTGCCGAAGGTGTCGGCAGGCACCGCCTGGAAGGGGTCGAAGTGGCCATAGGAGGCGTTGGCCTTCAGGTTATCTTCGCCCTGGTAGCGCACCTTGGTCGAGGCATCGTGGTGGTTCTTGGGTTGCCGTTCACCGCCATGGCAGAAAAAGCAGCGTGCGTCTTCACCATGGGCCTCGGGGGCGCCGTTGACACCGTGGCAACTGGCGCAGTAGTAGGGTTGAGGCGCATCAAAGCCGTCACTTGAGTTGATGGGCCAGGCATGCCCCCCGTGGCCCAGGGGGTTGGCTTGGTCATTGTGACACTGAGTGCAGTCGGCGATCCCCCAGCCAAAATGGTTGTCGTTCAGCAGGGGAGCCGGCCCCGAGTCGGAACCCGGAACAGCCAGAGTTCGAACCACGGCAACGTCTGGAGACCCATCGCTGGCAAAATTCCACTCGATGGCCTGTTCCCCATTTCGCTCTTTCGGGCCGAAGTAGTCATGCATGTTGCCGTAGGCCCAATAGAGGTCCAGGTAGCCAAAGGTCAGTGGATAGACATCCTGCATCAGGTGGATGTGCTCGCCGCCAAAGGGGCCGCCCCAGTCTCGGTCGCACACCTCTTTGCTGACGGGCTCCTGCCCATCCGGGCTGCCGTCGGCAGACCATTCGCAGATGGCATATTTTTGGAAATCCCCATTGGGGAACTGCTTTGACGGGTTATAGAAGTGGGTAAACCAGCCGCGCAATCCGGAGTTTCTCAGCTCGCCGATGCCGGAGAGGGCGTAGTGATCCACCTCGGCACCGGTGGACATGGAGTCCCAGTAGGAGAAGCTCACTCCGCCCAGGGCGTCTCGTGCCGCGATCATGGCGTCCATGACGGTGATCACCCCGGGCTGGAAGATGTCACTTCTGTGCCCCTGGGGGGTGACCTCAATGTTCTCCGCAAAGGCGACCACGCCGTTGTTTTCCACGCGTCCATACTCGACGGCCACCACCTTAGGCACGATAACCTTGTTGCCGTTGGCCTGGAAGTGCTCCACCTCCTGCCTTTGGATCCATTGGCGTCGGGCGGTCATCTCCTTGGAGAAGGGTTGCAGGGTTATCAAGCTCTTGTCCTGAAGCCAATACTCGTCGATGCGCACGTATGTGGCCTCGCCACTGGGTGAAAAGCCCTGCATGGAGCCTCGGGCCCGGGAGAACTGGCCGCCGTCGGTATTGAAGCGAAAGTACCAGTCGGGACTGTTGACCATGTCTCCGTCTGCCTCGGCCAGTACCCCGTCGCCATTGACGTCCCAGGAGACATCGAAGGTGAAGGTCCCCAATCCGGACTCCTGAGGAGAAACGATGTTGGTCAATGTCAGGTCTTGTCTGGTCACCGCCAAGTATCTCAGCAGGTCAAAGGCGGAATAGTAGCCGGGACGAAAGATATCAGGTCGTGCCGTGCCCGCGCCCAGCCCATCGGGATTGGTCGTTAGTACCTTGTCCATTTCAGTGAGTGAAATAGAGAGGATGGGTTTTTCGTTATTTCGAATACCCGCCAAGTGGGCATCCAATATTCCAACTTTGCCATCGTTATCCAGATCTTTGGCATCGTCACTCAGTAACCAGCTTTTGATGTCGTCCTGATATTCACCCAGCATCAGTTTGATGGTGCCATTTTTGATGGCGTTCGGGGTCACCTGCACATCCAGATAGTCGGGTTTCGATGCTGTTGGCGGGTTTTCGGTTTCAGGAGCCTGTGGCTGATGGTCGTCGTTGCAACCGCAAAGGGCGCAGGACACTATCGTCGCAATCAGGACAGGGGGTATTAGTTTCATTGTATCTCCTTGCCACGTAAGCAGTTAATGGCAATAAGCAAATTGTTTTGGGTAGTGCATCGAACGGATATCCATTGGCGAAATAGATGGTACGGCGTGTCCAGGGGCGGGCTCACTATGAAAAAGTGCAACTTAATTTGAAAAAGGTAGAAAGTGGGAGGCGTCTTAAATTGAAACGAGGGATTGAGCAAAAAAATAGAGGGGCAGTGTGGAGGCCGGGTATGCAGCGTTTTGGTGGCCAGGTTGGCAGAGATTATTGTTATTTATCTAACTAAGCTCATGGCCCAGATCACCAGGGTCAGCACCAGCGCCGCGGAGATCTTGTATTTGAGTCCAAATCCGCGCAGCCCTTGTGGGGTGACGTTGCCGCTGCCCACCACCAGGGTGTTGGCCGGTGTGGCACTGGGGAGGACAAAGGCCAGGGAGCAGCCAATGCCCACCAGAGCGGAGATCTGGGTCAGGCTGGCGCCCTGGGGCTGCAACAGCAGCAGCATCAGTGGCGCCAGCAGAGAGGCACTGGCCACGTTGCTCATGTACTCGGTAAACACACAGATCAGCAGCAGGAACACACCAATCTGCAGCATCAGAGGCAGATCGAACAGCAGGGGAGACAGCCACTCCACCAACTGGTTACCGCCACCGCTGTCGTGCAACACCTTGCCCAGGGTAATGGCGCAGACAAAGATGGTGATCACCCGCCATTTCATCGATTTGACCACCCCTGCCGGGGTGATCAGTCCCCTCAGCATCAGCACGGCGACGGAGAACAGCGGCACCAAGGCGTAGGCCTTACTCATCCCCCTCAGGGCCAGTGCGCCACCGACCCAGCCAATCAGGGTGAGCAGCACAATGACCAGAGACTCTTTCTGAGCCCGGGTGATGGCAGGGGCCTGGGGCAACGTCAGGGGCTGACTGAAGTCCGGCGAAAAGTGGCGTTCCAGCATCCACACCATCAGCAGCCACAGCAGCAGGGCGATGGGGGCGGCGGTCACCAGCCAGCCGATAAAGTCCACGCCGGCCAGTTCACTGGCGATCAGGCTGGTGGAGCTGCCCACCTGGGTGGCCATGCCCCCCAGGGTGGCACTGAAGGCGATGCCGATGCTGAGGAACTGGATTTTCCCCACCCTGTGGGGATCGGTGGCGGTCAGGGCGATGCTCATGGCCAGCGGCAGCATCAGTGCAGTGGTGACCACATTGCTGGTCCACATGGAGATAAGGCCGGTCATGGCGAACAGCAGGCGGCAGGCGCGTCGCTCATCCTCTCCGGACAGCCTGCTGAGCAGGGTCAGGGCCAGTCTGTCCAGCTTCTGCTCCCGGCTCAGGGTGGCGAAGCTGAAGCCGAAAATGAAGATCGCCAGGACCGGCGACATCAACACCTGGGCCAGATCGATGGGGGTGATCAATTGCAGCAGCAGCGCCAGGACGGGGATCACCACCATGCCCGGCAACTCCCCCAGCAACCGGCTGGTCCACAGCATCACGGCCATCAGGAACAGGGCAAGCCCCTGCTCGAGATCAGTCAGGCCGACCAGAGAGGGCCAGGCGATGGTGAGAAACAGCAGTGCGAGGAACCAGTGACGCATAGGACTCCCTTGGATGAGGGTTCACTCTACTGAAAACTCAGTGGGGATGCTGCCGGACAGCTCAAAGAACAACAAGCCGGCAGTGAACCGGGTTCGCCAGGGGTGATCGAGGGCAAAGGAAACAATTCGAAAAAAATAGAAATAAATCTTGACGGCAATATGCGTGGAAACTAATATTTCGACAAAGTTCGAAATGAGGTGTTCCCATGAGTCCCGAGTTTTACGCAAAACTGGCCGAAGCGGCCGACATGTTCCTGTTTCTCGCTACCGAGCTGATCATCCTGTTTCTGGTGATCAGCTACCTGGTGGGAGTGCTTCAGGAGTTTCTGACCCCGGAAAAGATCCAGTCGATACTCAGCTCCCGCAAGGGTAAAGGCTACATAGTGGCGGCGTTTTTAGGGGCCATTACCCCCTTCTGCTCCTGCTCCACCATCCCCTTCCTGAAGGGGCTGCTCAGGGCCAGGGCAGGGTTCGGCCCGATGATGGTGTTCCTGTTCTCCAGTCCTCTGCTGAACCCGGTGATCATCGGCCTGTTTGTGATCACTTTCGGCATCAAGGTGGCGGCCTTCTACTTCGTGGTGGCGATGGTGGTGTCGGTGAGTGCCGGTTACCTGCTGGAGAAGCTGGGTTTCGAGCGTTACGTTAAGCCCGAAGCCTATGAGGTGGCCGGTGCCACCACCAGTTGCTGTGGTGACAGCAAGCCGGTGGCCTCCAGCAACTGCTGTGACAGTCAGCCTAACGCCAAACCTGAGCCTGCGGTCAGCTGCTGCGCCGGCGCCGAGCCTCAGGTCAGCGTCGATGCCTCCGGTTGTGGCACGGCCACCGCCTGTGCCCCGGCTCAGCAGGTTGAGGAGAATCGATGGATGCGTCTGTGGCGGGCCACCTGGAAAGACTTCAAGCAGGTGTTCCCCTACCTGATGCTGGGGATCTCCCTGGGGGCCTTCATCTACGGCTTCATCCCCACGGACCTGATTGCCCAGTACGCCGGTGAGGGCAACTGGTACGCCATACCTGTGGCGGCGGTGATCGGCATTCCTCTCTACATTCGTGCCGAGGCGGTGATTCCGCTGAGTTCCGCCCTGGTGGCCAAGGGGATGGCCCTGGGTTCGGTGATGGCGCTGATCATCGGCAGTGCCGGAGCCAGCCTGACCGAAGTGATTCTGCTGAAGTCCATCTTCCGCAACCAGATGATCGCCGCCTTTGTCACCGTGATCCTGACCATGGCCATCGGGGCCGGGGTGTTGTACAGCATCATCTTTTCTTGATACGAAGAACCCAGAAAGGCGGCCATTGGCCGCCTTTTCCGGTTTTGTTCTTCTAAGAGCCTGGGTTCTGCAGGCGCATGGTCAGGCTGAACTCAGAGTCGCTGTCATCGCTTTGTTCCAGCAACAGGTAGTATTCACCGCTCTCCTCGTTCAGGGTCACTTCCAGTGTGGACAGCAACAGATCCGTGCCATAGCTCTGGGTAACGGCCTGGATGCGGTAGCTGTCGTTGGGCAGGATGAGGCTGCTGGACTCGGAAAACGACGCGGTGGTCGAGTAGCTGCTGTCGGCAATGGTTTCGCCGGGCAGCAGGAAGTGGAAGGTGACCACACCATAGTCATCCACCAGGTTGACCACCTTGAACTGGTGATCGTAGATGGAGCTGCGCTGGCTGTTGGTCAGGCTGAGGGTGTGCAGTTTGACCTCATCCTCCTGTTCGTCGTCCTCGTCATAGTCGTACTCCTGCAGATAGACAACCAGGGTTTGGTCCTGGTCCTCGGTCAGAGAGACCAGGTGGTTGCTGGCCAGCGGCTCGCCCGAGGTGGTGTCGGTGAAATCCAGGGTGTAGTCGCCGGGCTCCAGGATCTGTGCTTCGCTGAACAGCCCCTGTGCCAGTGCGTTAACGCTGATCTCCTGCTCAGGTTGGTTGATGGTCACATCGATGCTGCCGGTGTATTCCGGCAGCAGCTCGTGCTGAATCAAACCGTTGTACAGCCAAAGCTGAGCCTGGGTCTGGCTGTCCGGGTATTCCACCGCGCCTGTGCTGGTAGACACCCTGTCCATGGACAGGGGAGCACTGCCGCTGTCGTCTCTTAAGATCAGGATGTACTGGGTGGTGGAGTAGAACTGTACCGTGGAAGATTGGTAAAGCAGTTCGTCGCTGTCTGTGGCAGTGACAAAGATCTGATAGCCATCTCTGTCGAAATAGAGCTCTTCGGATTGAGTATTGGCATCCACCTGGAACAGCAGCTCAGCCTGGTCAAACCCTTCATCCTCATCGGCCCAGTATATATTCATCGCAGGCACGGACTCGGACAGGTTAATAAAGCGAACACCAAATTGGTCGTCATCGCTGTCCAGATCCACTTCGTTAATCTGGAAGTGATTCACCTTACCCTGGGTGATATCCCCAGAGACGGTGAACAGCTCCCACTTCTCATTGGAGACCTTGATGGAATCTTCATAGAGAGTGACCGTTTCCTCATCACTGTCTTCCCAGGAAAGGGCCAGATCATAATTGCCGGTGTCATAGCTGAAATAGCCTGAGGATTCAGGGTAGGCGATGCCGGTATGGCTGTACTCGTCGTCGCCCTGAGTCAGGGTTAGGGTCAGGCTGGGGGCGTTGGCCGAGCCGTTGTAGAGCTGAATGTGGCCGGCGTTGGAACTGGAATCGGAATCGTCGGAGTCACAACCGGCCAGTCCCAATCCAAGAAATGGAATCAAGGCCAGGGGGAACAAGGTTTTATTTATATTCATTTTGGGCTAGCTGGATGGAGAATAAGAGCTTGGATGCTAGCACAACAACTCGGCAACAGAATTCAGGTTTGCACTGCTTTAATTTATTTTCATCCTTTTACAAAAGGAATGAAAATATTGACCTTTACATACATTTCTTCGGTGGAAAATTATTAAGTGCGGATTTTATTCGGGCGGCGTATTGTAAAGGCGATGGGCATTGATTTTCGCAGCTGACTTTATTGTTCAGGGTGTCGATAAGGATATTGGGCTGACTCGAGTAGGGGATGGTCTTTTGGGTGATGGTTGTGGAATGTGGTGGCTGAGTGGAAAAGAGAAGGTGGCCCTGGGGCCACCTTCGGCGATCTACAGGAAGATGAACACCAGGGGCACCAGAATGCCGCCAATCAGATAGATTGATTTGCGCCGCCATGGGCTGTGTTTGCCCTTCACCATAAACAGCGCGCTCAGGGCCAGGAACAGCAGCAAGCCGGCGTAGAGGTCGGAGAAGATCACCCAGGAACTGTGTCCCTCATTAAGATGCAGTCGGTTGAACTCCTTGAACACCGCCCGCTCCTTGATGTGCTCAAACACTATGGTGTTTTGCTCAAGGTTCAGGCTCAGGTTGCTGGCGTCTTTCAGGAACACCTTAAACTCATTGGGGGCAGCCCAGTAGATCGCTTTCACCGGCTGATCTGTGTCCACCTGGGCCATCACCTGATCGGTCAGGTGCTGATCGTCCTGCTGATCCCAACTGACGTTGCTGACCTCTATGGTGTCTTTGGCCACCACATAGTTGGGGTTCCAATCGCCATTATGATTCACCGCGATGCCGGACACCGCAAACACTATGGTCAGGCCGATACAGAAGTAGCCAATGTCCCGATGCAGGTTGCGGTTCAGGCGGTACCAGCTGATGGCCATCCTACTGGTCCAGGATGCTCACACCGGTCGGGACCAGTTGGTACATGGTCATGGGCTCGGTGACGCTGGCGGGATCGAATGTCTCGCCCTTCTCCTCCGCCCAGTGGGCTTTCATCTTGCGGGTGCGCTCCAGGTCGAATTCCAGCTTTTGCAACTTGCCGGTGGCGATGGCGGTGCTGCCCTTGGCGCTCAGGGGGAACACCATATCGCCATCCTTTACTTTGACGCGCAGGTTTTGAAAACGCTTGTCTGAGGCGAGCTTCATCCAGCAGCCACGCTTTTCGCACACGGCGATGATGGTGCCTTCGATGGTGACCGGCTTGTCCAGGTAGCTGTCCGGGCTGGCCATCAGGGTGGAGATTTTGGTGATGTTTTCGGCATCTACTGGCGTACCGAAGTCCAGGGATTCACCGTGGCCGGAGGAGTGTGCCTGCACTGTGGCAGTCAGGCACAGGGCCAGGGTGGCGATGAGTGTCTTGATGCGCATGAGAGTTCCTGTCCTTTTATTTTGTTTGCAAACGAGTCTACTGCTTGTGTGGGTGGAGTCTAGTGCTGCTCCTCACATAAGGGGGCACTCAGTTTCACACCCGGAGCAAGGACGGCAGTTCGCTTGTGCCGATGAAAGCGGAAACCGGACCCATGCAACAAGTTTAGGCTGACTGTCGTCGTCGCCACCCAAGCAGCAGGGCGCCAAGCAGCAGCGGCAGGCCGTCAAGGGAACTGACGTCGAAACCGGGGCGGGTCTCAATCTTGGCGATCTTCTCCTCTTTGACCCGGGTTTCGAACCGGCCGAGTTCGCTCTCCAAGTTGGTGGTCATCTCGGTCACCGCCAGGTTGAACCCCTCCATGGACTGCTCTGCCAGCACCCCCTCCTTGGCCACGGCTGTGGTGCGGCTGTCCAGCTTGCTCAGACCTGGGGCCCGAAACAGCATCTTGCGGCTTGTTACGTCAAACACGGCGGTGTCCACGAAGGTTTGAATCTGGTGGTCATTCCCCTTGATGACGTACATGCCAACTATGGTCCAGTAGAGCAGGGAGGCGGCGTTCTCTTCGGTGTGGGCCACCTGGTCATAGGAGACCAGGGCCATCAGTTCGACGTCATAGAGCCGGGCGACCTGCTCCAACGTGGTGAACCCCTTACCGCCCTTGAGGTAAGTGCTGGGGATGATCTCGATGCGATCCACATACTCATGCTGGCTGAAGGCCTGCTTCACCTTACGCAGCAGCGACAGCTGTTCGGCTTCGCTGAGCTCGTCAGTGCGCCAGTTATCCGAGGGGACGAAGGCCAGTCCAACCCGGGCAGGCAGTTTGATTCTGGGAATCTCCGGCCTGTGCTCGGTGCGGCTTTTTTCGTCGGGATAGAGGTAGGCGACCAGGCTGCTGGAGACGGTGTTGTCACGGGTGTTGTACTCCATCACGGAGCAGCCACTGAGGATCAGAGTGATTAGGGCCAGGCAGAGATATCGCAGATTCATCGAGACTCCCTTTGCGAAAACGGGCGCCCATCAACCCCGGCAGCGTCTGTGCCGGGGGGGGCAAGAAGAGCTCAATTTACCTTCAGATTGAGTGGTTTGGCAAAGGGCAGTGTGCAGATGCGCAGGGTGTCATCCGTTACCGCCCTGTTTGGCGGGCGCCCAGCGCTGAGCCAGCACAATCAGCAGCAGCACCGGCAGCCCGGAGAGGCAGCAGATGAAGAAGAAGGTTTCATAGCCCACCGCATCCACCAGGGCGCCGGAGAATCCGGCGAGAAACTTGGGCAGCAGCAGCATCATCGAGGACATCAGGGCGTACTGGGTGGCGGAGAAGGCCACATTGGTCAGGCTGGAGAGGTAGGTGATGAAGGCGGCGGTGGCGACACCGGCGCTGAAACTGTCGGCGGCGATCACCAGGGTGAGCAGGGTGGTGTCGTGACCGACGCTGGCCTGCAGGGCGAACAGCAGGTTGGTCAGGGCCACGGAGGCGGCGCCGGCAAACAGGATCTTCATGGTGCCGAAACGGGCGATCAGCACCCCACCGGCGGCGGCGCCGACCATGGTCATGATCACCCCGTACACCTTGGTGATGGTGGCGATCTCCCCCTTGCTGAAGCCCATGTCCACGTAGAACACATTGGCCATCACGCCCATCACCACGTCGGCGATGCGGTAGCTGGCGATCAGCAGCAGAATCAGCAGGGCCTGCTTGCCAAAGCGCTCAAAGAAGTCGCGGAAGGGGCAGACTACCGCGGTGTAACCCCACATCATCAGCTTCTGCAGGGGGGCCGGCAGGTGCAGCAGCCGTTCCAGGGTTGGCAGTGACTCCAGGGCCAGCCGGTCGCCGTTGATCTGCGGCTCCTTGGCCATCAGGGTGGCGATGATGCCGACCCCCATGGCCGCCGCCATGCACAGGTAGGCGGTTTGCCAGCCAATGGGGTTATACCCCTGCTCACCCCCGGCCCAGGCGGCAATGGCCAGAGCGCCGGCGGTGGCCAGCATCATCCCCAGACGGTAGCCGGTCTGATAGGCGGCGGCCAGGGCTCCCTGCATCTCCTCAGGGGCGGTCTCGATGCGAAAGGCGTCCACTACGATGTCCTGGGTGGCGGAGAAAAAAGCCACCATCAGGGCGAAGCCCACCAAGGCGGTCAGGCTGGTGGTGGGGTCGGAACTGGCCATGCCTCCCAGGCCGAGGATCAGCCCCACCTGAGCCAGCAGCATCCAGCCTCGTCGTCGCCCCAGGGCACGGGTCAGCAGCGGCAGTGGCATCCGATCCACCAGGGGGGCCCAGAGAAACTTGATGCTGTAGGCCATGGCCACCCAGCTGAGGAAGCCGATGGTGGTGCGGTCGATGCCCGCTTCCCTCAGCCAGAAGGAGAGGGAGCCAAACACCAGCATCAGCGGCAGGCCCGAGGAGAAGCCCAGGGCCAGCAACAGCAGCACCCTGCGGTGCAGGTAGACGGAGAAAGCGCCGAATCGCTGTTTCAGGCGGTCGACCAAGAGTTAGCTTTCCGGCATCAGGGTGGCTTTGATCAGCAGCAGCGGCTTCACCGGTTTGCTCTCTGCCCCCATGTCCGGGTCGTACTCCACCGGCACCTCGCCCATGGCATCCAGCACCTCCAGGCCTTCGGTGACCATGCCAAACACCGCATAGCCCCAGCGGCGGCGGGAGGGATCCAGCCTGGTGTTGTCCACCAGGTTGAAGAAGAACTGGTTGGTGGCGGTGTGGGGGTCTTTCTCCCTGGCCATGGCGATGCTGCCGTACTCGTTGGACAGGCCATTGCCGGATTCGTTGAACAGCTTGTCACCTTCGTCAATGGGGTCGCCATTGGCTTTGTAGCCGCCTCCCTGGACCACGAACTCCGCCACCACCCGATGGAAGCTGGTGTTGTCGTAGGCACCTCTTGCCACGTAACGCAGGAAGTTGTCCACGGTCAGCGGCGCCCGGGTGCGGTCCAGTTCGACAATCATGGTGCCCAGGCTGGTTTCCATCTTTACCTGAGGGAAGAGGTTGTCACTCTGAATCTCGTCCGCCCAGGCGGGGAAGAGCAGCCCAGAGAAGATCAGTGCGATGAGAATGCGCATCCGTGCTCCTAGTTCAGGTGTTCGTGCAGTTCGGGATCGTTGACGATGTCACTCATCAGCTGGCTGAGGCGGTCATTCATCTCCCGTTCGATGCGCGCCATCTCCGGCTTGAGGGGACCGGAGAAGCTGCTGCGCACCCGGTACTCCTTGGTCAGGGTATTGCCCAGGTTGTTGACCACCACGGTGGCCACCAGATTGGTGGTGGCGTCGTGGGAGAAGGTGCCCTGGTCAATCTTCATCACCAGCTTGTTGAGGGAGAGGCTCATGGTGACGCTGGCGGCCGGATCGAGGCGATACCCCAGTTTGCTCAGGCCATCCCGCACCCCCTGCTCCAACAGCTGTCTGGGCGGCTCGGCGGGGCTGAGCAGTTCGGCGGCGCCATCGTCTTTACGCACCTCCACCAGGAACTGTTCGGGTCGGTGATCGACACTGGTCAGGGCCACAGAGCCCTGTTGGCTGCCCGGCTGCACTATGGGAGCCGCCGGTGACAGAATCAGGGTATTGGGTGCAGAGGCGCAGCCTGCCAGCAGCAGGGCACCCAGCAGGGGCAACAGAGATCTCATCGTTTCCTTTCTCCTTGGCCGGAATCTATTTGATGGCATCGAGAATAACAAATTTGGCATTGGCTGCCACGGTTTCCACCTTGCCGAACAGGCGCTTGAGCTTGATGTGATAACCCAGGTGGCGGTTGCCGATCACCCTCAGCCGTCCGCCTGTGGCCAGGGTGCGTTTGGCGTCCCTGAACATCTGCCAGGCAATGTGGTCGGTGACCGCCTGCTGCTGGTGGAAGGGGGGGTTACACAGCACCAGGTCGGCGCTCTCCGGTTCCTGGTCGGTGAGGCAGTCGTTCCACTGAACCTGGAACTGGGCCTCTGGCAAGTTGTTTGCCAGGTTGGCCCGGCAGCTGGTCACCCCATGCCAGGACTCATCCACCGCCAGAATCTGGGCATCCGGGTTGGCCTTGGCGGCGGCCAGGGACAGGATGCCGTTGCCACAGCCCAGATCGATGATGCGTCGGTGACCGGTGGGGATGTGCTGCAGCATCAGGTGCGCCGCCACATCCAGTTTTTGCCCGGCGAAGGTGTTGGGGTGGTTTTCCAACTGGAAATCGGTGCCCTGGGCCTGCCACTTGAGCAGCAGAGGCGACTGGGCGCGGCGACCACTGGTCTTGCCCGTCAGCAATCTGGCCTTCTTGCGGATGCGCGAGGGCTGAATTTCATCCAGATAGCCCTCGGTGATCTCTTTCAGGGTAGTGGGCATCTCTTTCAGGCGCGCGGCGATCACCACTTGGGTGCCTTCGGCCAGGTGGGCGTTCAACCAGTCCAGCAGATACTCCAGATACCTCAGGTTGCGTGGCAGCTTAATCCACACCTGGTCCACTTTCTCCGCGAAGGGCTGCAGATCTGCCAGGCAGCGACCAGGCTGAGGCAGGGCGTTGAGATCCAGGTTCTGTTTCAGCGCCTGATGGGCGACGAAGGAGTCGTTGACCCAGATGGGGTCCAGCCGTGCAGCTGCGCAGCCAAGGGCGCCGAAGTGATCGTTGATGATCAGCAGTTGCCCCTTCAGATCTGGCAGGGCGTTGAGCATCAACAGTTCATCGGCGGCGTCCCAGGCGATGAGATCGCTTTGCTGGGTATCGGGAAAGCGACGGAGTCTCAGGGTGAGGGTCTCCAGATTCAGGGTATCGGACATGGTATGGAGGCTGAAATTAGGGTGGCGCTATTGTGGCAGAAGATGCTGCGGGGTCCAAACGGACTGGGGCGCAATGTACAAAGAGAAATCGATATTTCGGTTTTTGTGGAAATTTTGGTTGAGCCCTGAACCAGACTCTTCTATATTTCCATTAATGTGGAAATATTAGGTGAGGCAGATGGAAGACTCTCTGATTCGACACTCTCCGAAGGAGGTGGCGGCAATAAATGGCGAAACCCGAGATGCGGTCCTGGCTGCGGTCAACTGGAGCCTTGCCCATGGCGTCGGTTTCAAGGTGGAGGCGCACCTGATGCGGCAGGTGCCTTTCAGTTTTTCTCCCTCAGTCATCAAGCGTGAGGAGTATGCCAGGCTTGTCAGGGTGGCCGGACTGCTTGGTCGGCTGATCCATGGGGTGGCCCAGGACAGCGATTTTCTTCGCCAAGCCATCACCCCGGTGGCCAAGGGGGATCCCTTCTTCAGTGGTTTGTTGCGGATGCACCGGCGGATTCATGCCGGGGTGATGCCCTATCGCCCCTTGCCTGTGCTGATCATGCGCAGCGACTTCATGGACGACAGCAAACTGGGCTTTCAACTGGTGGAGTGCAACGGCATCGCAGCGGGGATGGGTCCATTCGGCCAACGTACCCATGAGCTGCACCGCTTCCTGCAGCGGCGTAACCCGGGCCAGTTCTTGCGCTGGTCGTCGTCCCATAGTGGCGAGTTGGTGGCGAACCCGGCACTGGAACGCCTGGGGCAGGGGATTGCCGCGGCAGCAAACCGCATCCGTGAGGAGTCCGGCCAGCCGGGCAGACCGGTGATGTTGATGGTGGTGCAGGAGGATGAGGACAATGTGTATGACCAGAGGCTGTTGGAGACCGAACTGCTTCGCCAAGGGATCACGACGGTCCGGCGCACCTTTCGCGAGCTCTACGGGGCCCTGTCCACAGGCGCAAACCGGCGCCTGCTGCTTCGCGGCGTCGGCGGCATCGACTTTGTCTACCTGAGGGCCGGTTATCACTACCGCGACTATGTGGCCAACGACCTTCATCATGAACCTTGCTGCGAGGCCCTGGCCAAGACGCGCATCTTCATGGAGCGGCACCGGGTGGCCATCAACGCCACGGTGGACCAGCAGCTGGCCACCAGTAAAAGGGTGCAGCTGCTGCTGGGGCAGATGTCGCCCCGGCAGCTGTCACGCTTTGGCCTCAGTCAGGAGGAGGCGCTCGAGGTCCTGGCGCTGCTGAAGGCCAGCCTTCCTGTGTCGACGCACACCCTGACCTGGCTGGACTCTCAGTCAATGGATGACTGGGTGCTGAAGAATCAGGGCGAAGGGGGGCGGACATTGCCTATTCGGGGAGCAGATGGTGGTGCCTCTGGCGACCATGGAGGCGTCGGAGTACCCCGCCTGGATGCTGATGAAGCGACTGAGGCCGGCCTCACGGGAACGGGCGGCACTTCTGGTCCGACAGGGCCGGGAGGAAGTGGTGCCAGAGCTGGTGAGCGAAATCGGGCTGTTTTCGGTGCACATCGATGGCCAGCCGGCCGTCGGTGACGGCGGCTATGCCGGCTACCTGGTGCGCAGCAAGCCTGCCAAGGTCACGGAGGGGGGCGTGCACTCGGGGATGGGGGTGCTGGACTCTCTGGTTTTTCGCTAGGCGATGCCTCGAATCCCGGTCAGGCGCATTGCCGCCATAGGGGGCTCGTGGCACACTGCTGCGAGGAATTATGCACTTGGCCAAATCATGAGACTTACCGAATCCATTGCGCGCCAGATCGTGGAGCGCTCCATGAAGATTATCCAGTTCTCCGTTGTGGTGATGGATGAAAATGGCTGGATCATTGGCTCCGGAGACCCCAAACGACTGAATCAAAAGCATGAAGGGTCGATCATCGCCATGGGTGATAACCGGGTTCTGGAGATTGATGACGCCATGGCGGCCAGCCTGAAAGGGGTGTTGCCCGGCATCAACCTGCCGATTCTGTTCCAGGGGACTCCCATAGGTGTGGTGGGGATCTCTGGCAAGCCCGAACAGGTGCGCAATTATGGTGAGCTGGTGAAGATGACCGCCGAGATGGTGGTGGAGCAGGCCGCCCTGATGGACCAGATTCAGTGGAGCAAGCGTCACCGGGATGAACTGGTGCTCAGCCTGATCCACGGTGGCGATCTTAACGAATCACAGCTGCTGTCACTGGCCTCCAGACTGGAGCTGGACCTGACCCAGCCCAGAATTGCGGCCATCATCAAGGTGTTCTCCAAAGATCAGCACACGCCGGATCACCAGCACCTGAAGCGTCTGGTTCAGCTGTTGGAGTACCCGGAGCGCAACAACCTGGTGGCCATCTCCTCGGTGACCGACAACGAGGTGGTGGTGCTCAAGCCGGTGCAGCTCACCGGCGAGGGCTGGTCGGTGGAGCGGGAGCGGCGTCGGGTGGATAAGCTGCTAAACCGCATTCGGGGCGAGGCGGCCTTCGACATTCGCATCGCCTTGGGCGAGTACTTTCCGGGGTTGCGGGGCTTGGCCCACTCCTATGACACCGCCAAGGCCACCCTGGATGCGCCAGGCAGCCTGGGAGAGGTGTTGTTCTATCAGGATAATGTCCTGCCGGTGCTGGTGAGTGGTCTGCAGAGCGATTCCTGGCGGCGCAGGCAGTTGCTCGATCCCCTGGACCAATTGATCGCCAGGGATGGCAACGGTGTCCTTCGCCGTACCCTCACCAGCTACTTCGAGTTGGATTGCGATCTCAGCCGCACCTGCAGTGCGTTGCACATCCACCGCAACACCCTGAGATACAGGCTGGATAAGATCAGCAGCCTGACAGGTTTAGACCTAAATCGTCTACCGGATCGCACTCGCCTCTATTTGGCCCTCTTGAGTCGCTAGCCCCGCCATATAGGCATTTCCCCTACAAAACTCTCGCCAATTTTGTGCATAAGCACAAAAAAAGCGAGAGTTTTTCGTTTCAGATTCGGTCAACCGTCCAAAGAAGCAGCGGCCCCCCTATGTCATAGTATGTTTGTTGAACGACTGTGATCCAGGTGTAACCGAGGTTGTGTCTCTCTGTGATCTCCAGCGGCCTGGTGAAGAGGATCGAATCGATGAAAGTTGTCACTGCCCAAGACTCGCACCGAACGGTGAACCCCACTGAGGAGGTAATGGATGCCATCGAGAAACGACGTCCCACCCTGTCGCTGTGCGTCGAGCAGAGCCACGCGTCCCTGGCCGAAACCACAGAAGGTCGGCTCCTTGCCCTTGTGGATGCTACAGGCGGCCGCTATGAAACCTGCACGGTAACCGATCCCCTCGGCCGGCCCCGGCAGGCCCAGTTTGGCTTCTTGGGAGACGGCACCACTGCGGTTATCGACAGCGATCAGGCCAATGGCCTTAAGTTACTGGGCAGTGATCAGCGCAATCCCATGGACACCTCCAGCTTCGGCACCGGTGAGCTGATTCTCGCTGCCCTGGATGCCGGCGTTTCCCGAATCATCATCGGCCTGGGGGCCAGTGCTGCCAATGACGGCGGCCTGGGCCTGGCTCAGGCCCTCGGTGCCCGCATGGGCAACATCTTCGGTGAAGAGGCGGGCCGCGGCGGCGCAAGCCTGGCCGGCCTGGCCACCATCGACATCTCGGCACTGGATTCCCGTCTCGATGGGGTCTCCATCGAGGTGGCCTGTCTGAACCACAATCCCCTCTGCGGTCCTCGTGGCGCGTCCCGGCTCTATGGCTTTCAGCGTGGTGCCTGTGAAGAGACCATGTTGCAACTGGATGCCCACCTGTCTCACTTCGCCGACCTGATTCGTCATCAGTTGGGAGTGGAGGTCAAAGAGCAGCCCGGCACCGGCGCCGCTGGCGGACAGGGGGCGATGCTCCGTGGCCTGCTCAAAGCGCCCCTGCGTCCACTGAGCATGGTGATGGAGTCCGAGTTGCAGCGTGCCCGGACCTGCGTGGCCAACCAGGGGGCGAGTCGAGTCGCCCTGGCGCACTGATGATGACCCTGGATGAGTACCTGATTCCCCAGCGGCTCCACAAGGGGGACAGGGAGTTGGCCCGCTACTGGAGCCGGTTTCTCCCGGTGGAGCGCTCTGACCAATTGTTGGAACGTTGCCTCGAACTGAACTGGCAGCAGCCCAAGGTGCGGGTGTTCGGTAAAGAGCACCTGATCCCCAGGCAGCAGTGCTGGCTGGGTGAGCCAGGTTGCCAGTATCGCTATTCCGGTACCCTGTTGGATCCCGATCCCCTTCCCCCCTGGCTGGATGCGCTGATGCTGTCGGTGTCCCAGCACTGCGGCATTCGCTACAACACTGTGCTGGCCAACCGGTATCGCAGTGGCCAGGACAAGATGGGCTGGCACAGCGACAATGAACCTGAAATGGGCGCCGAGCCCCAGGTGGCGATCCTGTCCCTGGGTCAGGCCCGTCCCCTTCAGCTGCGCTGTGGCGAAGGTCAGACCCAGGAGTTTGTCATGCCCCATGGCAGCCTGCTGCAACTGTTGCCGGAGGCGCAGCGTCGCTGCAAACATCAGTTGCCTCCTCGTGCCGGCATCGAGGCGGAACGCATCAGTCTGACTTTCCGCCGCATTACTCCGGGCTACTGGTCCAGGGGTTGAGTTCCCCCTGTCCCGGGGGTATAAGGGAGCCTCAACACAGCAAGGAGTTCAGCGATGTCGATTCATCAGGCCATCGAAGCCAAGGTGAGCCAGGCTTTGGCCCCCACCCATCTTGAGGTGATCAACGAGAGCCACATGCACCGCACCCCCAAGGATGCCGAAACCCATTTTAAACTGGTGGTGGTCAGCGACCAGTTTCAGGGCAAGCGGCTGCTGGCCCGCCACCGCAGCATCAACGAGTTGCTGCAGGCAGAGTTTGATGCCGGTCTCCATGCCCTGGCCCTGCATACCTATACGCCTCAGGAGTGGCAGGAGCGCACACAGGCGCCGAAGACACCGGGGTGCACAGGCTCTCTGAACGGATAATCCGGACGCCGCCATCAGGCGGCGTTTTTCTTTGCCCATTTCCCCGCCAAATCTGAGCAGATGGTCGCTTTTTGTACTTGAATCTGCTATCAAATTTATTGATGAACTTCAGGCCCTGGCGAACGGAGCGCCGACCGGGTGATTGTCTCCCCAATTGGATGAAATGGACTGTGGGGTCGGACTCTGTGGTTTACCCTTAGTAGTGCTGGCGGCGAAATTGCTCAGATCGGTTCGGGAGAGGCCCACGCCTCTTCCTGCCTCCGAGTGGTATCGCCACCATCGGCCTTGAACAGCTTGCCCCCTAGCAGTGATTGCGCACAGCCTACGAGTTGCCGTCTCGCATAAATGGTTAATAATTAATATAAACACCTGTGTTAACGGCAATTCTTGCTGTTATGAGGGAGGAAAACTATGCGTTTAATCGCCTTTGCTGCCGCGCTCCTGATTTTGGCTGGCTGTTATCAAAGACAGGCTGAGCAGGTTCAGGCTCAGCCCCCGCAACAACTCTATCAGTGGAAGCTGGTCACCTCCTGGCCCAAGAACTTTCCCGGCCTGGGTATGGCTCCGGAGCGCTTCGCCGAGCGGGTCAACCAGATGTCCGGCGGGCGACTGACCATCATCGTCTATGGTGCCGGTGACCTGGTGCCCGCTTTCGAGGTGTTTGATGCGGTGTCCCAGGGCAGTGCCGAAATGGGACACAGTGCCTCCTTCTACTGGAAGGGCAAGGTGCCCGCGGCGCAGTTTTTCACCTCGATTCCCTTTGGTATGAACGCCCAGGAGGTCAATAGCTGGCTGCAGTATGGCGGGGGCATGACCCTGTGGACCGAGCTGTATGCCCCATTCGGCGTCAAACCCCTGCGTGGCGGTAACACCGGGGTACAGATGGGGGGCTGGTTCAACAAGGAGATCAACTCCCTGGAAGATCTCAAAGGGCTGAAGATGCGTCTGCCTGGGCTGGGGGGAGAGGTGCTCTCCCGTCTGGGAGGGGTGCCGGTGACCCTGCCGGGGCGCGAACTCTTTACCGCATTGCAAACCGGGGCCATCGATGCCACCGAGTGGATTGGCCCCTATAACGATCTGGCGGTGGGGCTGCACAAAGCCGCGTCCTACTATTACTACCCAGGTTGGCAGGAGCCGGGCACCATCCTGGAGTTTCTGATCAATCAGAAGGCGTTTGACGCCTTGCCATCGGATCTGCAGGCCATCGTGGTCAATGCCGCCGAAGGGGTCAATCAGGACATGCTCGACGAGTACACCATGCGCAACATCGAAGCCCTGGATGCTCTGGTGATGGACCACAACATCGAACTGCGGGCCTTTCCCGATGAGGTGATGGAGGCGATGCGGGCCACCGCCCAGGAGGTGATCGACGAGCAGGCGGCCACCGATCCTCAGATGAAGCGGGTGTATGACAGTTACATGGAGTTCTACAAAGGGGTGCGCCGTTATCACAAAGTCAGTGAAGAGGCCTACGATAACTCCAGGGGCTCCCTGCATCGGGATTGATCTCGGCGGAAACTGGGAGTATGGTTTAGCCGTATAGACGTATAGAAGGAAGCTTGCCCATGCCACTGCTCGATAGCTTTACCGTTGACCATACCCGAATGGAGGCGCCAGCGGTTCGGGTGGCCAAAACCATGGCCACCCCCAAGGGGGACACCATCACGGTGTTTGACCTGAGATTCTGCGTGCCCAATGTGGAGATCCTCTCCGAGCGGGGCATCCACACCCTGGAGCACCTGTTCGCCGGTTTCATGCGGGATCACCTCAACCAGGGTGAGCAGGAGATCATCGACATCTCGCCCATGGGCTGTCGCACCGGCTTCTACATGAGCCTGATAGGCACGCCAACGGAGCAGCAGGTGGGGGAAGCCTGGGAAGCGAGCATGAAGGATGTGCTGGCGGTGGAGAGTCAGGAGCAGATCCCTGAGCTCAATGAGTACCAGTGCGGCACCTATGAGATGCACTCTCTGGAGCAGGCGAAGGCGATTGCCGAGGACATCCTCAAGCGGGGGATCGGGGTCAATAAGAATGACACCCTGACCCTGAGCGATGAGCAACTGGCCAAGCTGTAGGGCGCTGCAGAACAACAAAAGGGGAGCCGAATGGCTCCCCTTTTTCGTGTTTGGCGTAAACCTTAGGCGGTAGCCGCTTTCTGAATGCGGAACACCATCTTGGCGTAGATGTAGATGCCGACGGCGGAGATGGCGCCCACGGTGGCGATGATGTACCAGGCCATGCCGATGTTGTTGGCCTGATACAGGGTCTGGGTCATCAGCTCCGGCGTGCTGTTGGCAAAGGCCACCAGACGGTCAAACGCCTCGCCCTGGGGGATGCCGGCAACGGTGTCTTTGGCCATGCCCAGTTCCGCCAGGTAATCCCGGGAGATGCGCTCCTTGGAGGCGAACATGTCGTACAGCCAGGGGGCGATGAAGCCCTCCAGGGTCCAGCCGATCCCCTGGGGCAGCATCACAAAGCCCAGGTACATGGCTTTCTTGTCAGCGGGGGCGATGTTGCCCATGAACTCGCCCTTCTTGGGGCTGAGCAGCATCTCACCCAGGCTGAACACCACGATGGAAACGATCATGAACCAGGCGCCCGGAGTGAAGCCCACCAGCAGCATGGCGCCGGTGCAGAACAGGGCGCCGGCCAGCATGGAGCTCATGATGCGGAAGCGGGCGGTGCCTGCGGCCACCAGGAAGCAGCAGGTGGCGATCATGATGGAGTTGATGCTCATCATGAAGTCGGGCATCACCTTGGTGCCTTCGTGGTTCAGGCCCATCAGACCGATCAGGAAGGGGTTCTGGGTGCCGCCGGCACCGAAGATGTCGGTGACGATGGTGGAGGTGTCCACCCATTCTTTGATGTGTACCGGCAGCACGTCAAACATGGCGTTGAACATGAACCAGAAGCCGGAGAAGGCGAACATGTAGCCGAACACCAGAGGCTTGCGAATCTCGTTGAGGGAGTCCTTCCACAGCGCCTGTTGTTTGATTTGACCCGCCTTCACCGCGGCCTTGCGCTCCAGACGCTCCTGTTTGTCCGGCTCGGTGTACATCAGCAGAAACAGGAAGTTCAGCGAGATAATGGCGGCACAGGCGAAAAACAGATGGTCCCAGGACAGCTGACGCAGCTGTACGGCCACCAGAGGGCCGAGGAAACCGCCGATGTTCACCAGCTGGTAGAAGATGCCCCAGGCCATGGTGGTGGACTCACGGGGCACCGCTTTCACCATGGTGCCCTGAATGCCCGGCTTGAAGATGCCGGTGCCAAAGGCCAGGGTCATGGCGCCCAGGGTGAAGCCCAGGAAGCTGGGGAAGAACGCCATGATCAGGTAGGCGACAATCTTGATCACCGTGGAGAGGGCGATGGTCTCCTTATACCCGAGACGATCAGACAGGCCACCGGTGACAATGGGCACCGTGGTCTGGGTCAGGGCGAAGACGAACATGATGATGCCGTAGTCGGTCATGGTGATCCCCAGACCGCCTTTGGATGCGGGATCGCTGGCATAGATGCCAGCGGTGGCCTTTACCCCGTAATAGGCCAAACGCTCGATGATCTCCATTCCGCCCACCAGCCAGAAAATGTATCCCAGCCCGGCGATGGAGGCCCACAGCCCTAGTTGTTTGACCTCTCTCAGGTCGTTCTCTTTATATTTGTCCAGCTGTTGCACCTGTTATCCCTATGTGATGGATGTAAGGAAGGTGGCCCGACTCTACAGGATACCGGGGCGTCAACTCAAGTGGGGGACTTTCCCGTACAAATAACCGCCAGAGATATCACTGACAATTTTGGAATAAGGGGGCTGGAAATCATGAGGAATATGTGAGAGGTGAACATGGTTAGTAAGAGATTTCACCTGCTTTCCGCCTGTTTAAGCAATTTTTGTTAATAGAAAGCCATTAATTGCAGCAATCGATCCATTCTATGGTTATTTTCGTAGCAGTAACGATGTGTTTGGGGTATGATTCGCCCCGAGACAGCGTGACATGGATCTCACTAATAGTCATTTTTATGCGGCGGTTCATGTCTGGCTGGTGAATTGCTATCGACGTCAACATGAATGGTCTCTCAGGCTCTGGAAATCGGGGTTTGAGGGCGAAGTCCCAGACAGCAGTGCAAATGAGTATGATTACAATAAAGAAAGGATTGGATCTTCCTCTCGAAGGGAGACCGGAGCAGACAATCGGTGAAGGCCCCCAGGTCTCTCAGGTTGCGCTCCTGGGTGAAGAGTACCACG